>JALEUQ010000093.1 GCA_022780965.1 Clostridiales bacterium | reverse complement strand
TGTATTTAAACAGCAGTACATTGACCGGGCTGAAAGCTTCCATAAGCGTCTTGGCTACGGAATACTCAGCACCCCAGATGCACACCACCGCCGACATCATAAAAATAGCGAATTTTTTACCACTCATCAGAATTGTCCCATTTAATTAATTGCAATAAGAAACCGCTCTCCGTTTGAAGAGCGGCAGTTTATCAAAACTATTTAAGACCGTACTTGTTCTTAAACTTCTCAACACGTCCGCCTCTCTGTGCGAACTTCTGCTGTCCTGTAAAGAACGGATGGCACGCTGAGCAAATATCAGTTCTGATTTCTGATTCAACTGACTTTGTCATAAATGTGTTACCGCATGCGCAAGTTACTTTACATTCCTGGTAGTTAGGATGGATTCCTTCCTTCATGCTTTTCACCTCTTTCTTGCTCAGGCGCTCAGCCTAAGTCATATTACTGCTTCGATTTCACAGCAGTGCTATGTTATCACACGGCATATGTGAATTCAAGTCTTTTTTGCAACAATACTATTGAAATTCTAATGTTTTTTGCGCTTTGGCATGGCGTGGATTGCTCCACCTACTATATCTTCCAGAGCCTCACCTATTCCTTCATTATATGTAGGGTGTGCTCGCATACCTCTGAGCATGTCTTCCACTGTCATTTCATTTGCAATTGCTGTAACGAATTCTCCTATCATGTCTGTAGCGCGTCCGCACATCATCTGTGCTCCCAAAATTTTGCCTGTGGCCGCTTCTGCCACAATCTTGATGAATCCTCGTTCTTCAGCAGCGATGAGTGACTTGCCGTTGGCACTCATGAGGAACTTGCCCACATTAACGTCTATGCCTGCCTCCTTGGCTTCGGCATCGGTCATTCCGACACATCCGATTTCAGGGCTTGTATATACGCAGCTTGGAACGATGCCAAGATTAATCGATGGAGTCTCGCCTGCAATTTCTTCTGCAACGAAAACGCCCTCTGCTTCAGCTACGTGCGCCAGCTGAATTCCCGGAATCACATCGCCGATAGCATATACCCCCGGAATTGATGTCTCCAGTCTTTCGTTTACGATTATACGGCCTCTATCCATTGCAATTTCAAGGCCTTCACCGATAAGCCCCTCTGTATTGGCTCTTCTTCCTGCCGCGCAGAGAATCATTTCAGCTTCCACTGACTGTTCCTTGTCCTTCTCTGTGAAAATGCAGCGAAGTCCTGTTTCAGTCTTTTCTATTTTGTTTACCATTGCCGATACGTGCAGGTCAACGCCTCTTTTCTTGAGAATCATCTTCAGATTCTGAGAAATGTCTTTGTCCATATTGGCCAGCGGTCTTGACAGTGCTTCGATTATTGTAATCTTGCAGCCAAGCGCCGAAAGCGCTTCGGCAAATTCTGTTCCGATAACACCGCCGCCGATAATAACCAGACTTGCCGGCATTTCTTCTGCGGCGAATAGTCCATCACTTGTTACCACTCCTTCAAGGTCTGCGCCTTCAATAGGAGGTATGGATGGAACTGAGCCGGTTGCTATGACGATATTCTCGCCGGAGATTATCTCAGTTCCACCCTCTGATTCTATTTCAACGGTTTTGTCAGGCATTAGCCTTCCGGTACCATTATATACTGCAACTCCATTGCCCTTAAGCAGTGCGTCCACACCGCCTACAAGCTGATCTATCGTGCTTTCTCTGTATTCGCAAATCTTGGAATAATCAAAAGAAGCACCATCTACTTTGATTCCGAATTTTTCGCCTTCCAATGCTTCTCTGTAGACTTCCGCTGCATGAAGCATGGCTTTGGTAGGGATGCAGCCTCTGTTGAGACATGTGCCCCCTGCTCTTCTGTTTTCAATAATTGCTGCGGACTTTCCCAGTTTCGCAGCCTTGATGGCTGAAACATATCCTCCTGGACCCGCTCCAATTACTACTATGTCGTATCTTTCTACCATTTTGCCTCTCCTAATGCTGCCAGCGCCTTATCAATAACGTCGGCAGAGTATTTAGTTCCTCTGAGCAATTCTGCAATTTTTTCTGATGCTTTATCATCCAGGGAATCACTGTATACCACAAGGTCTTCTATGATACCGGAGCTCACCTGAAGCTGGAGCGTCACCTCTCCAGCTTCGGTTTTGCCGGTTAATTCATATTGGAAATCAATTTTTCGCCCATATATCCACTCCCACGAGGAGAATCTGTCAATCTTGCTCTGAAGCAAATCCTGGGACATTCCCTCGAGGGTGCGCTCTCCAGCCTTAAGTCCGTACACCTGCTGGAAAGCTTCAACCAGAGCTTCTGCAAGAGATTCAATTGTTATTTCAGGATTCAAAGCCTTCAGGTTTGTAACCCTCGACTTAACAGAATCCACACCTTTGGATTTCAGTTTAGCATCTGAAACAGTCAGATATCTCGAAAGCGCACCAGTATCCACGTCCACCATGAGAGTTCCGTGATGATAGTAGTGGTCGCCCTTCTTATAGAAAGCGTTGCCCGAGAACTTGCGTCCGTCTGCCAGAATGTCGTTGCGTCCTGATTTCACAGCTTTTATACCTAGGGAATTTACTGCATTAATTATAACTTGAAGCTGTTTATCAAGATCGTAATTTTCTTTCCTTACGAGGAACGTAAAGTTCAGGTTGCCGGTATCGTGGTATACCGCACCGCCGCCGCTAAGACGTCTTACAACGTGACCTCCGTCTTTCTCCAGGTTCTCTGCCTGGCATTCTTTCCATGCATTCTGGTTCTTGCCGATTACTACTGTTTTCTTGTTCTGCCATAAATAAATAATGCATTCGTCTTCTCGACAATCTTCCAAAAGGTATTCCTCTATGGAGAGGTTTTGGTAGGGGTTGAAACTGCTGCTCCTGAAATAACTAATCTCTTTAATCATTAATTCTGCTCCTATTCAAAGTTGTATTTGAGTACCGGATTTCTAGCTGCCAGTACTTCATCAGGTCTTGCAATCGGTGCGTTGTGAGGAGCTTTATGCAGAGATTCAGGGTCTGTCTTTGCCTTCTCTGCCAGTTCTATAAGCACTTCGACTGCATGGTCGAGAGTCTCTCTTGATTCAGTCTCTGTAGGCTCAACCATGAGTGCTTCGTGCACGATGAGAGGGAAGTACATTGTAGGCGGATGGATACCATAATCCAGGAGGCCTTTGGCAATATCCATCGCAGCCACGCCTGTAGCTTCTTTGATATCTCCGATATCCATTACGAACTCATGCATGCACAGGCCCTTGCAGGCCATAGTGTAGTGGGACTTCAGCTTGCTCATCATGTAGTTTGCATTGAGAACCGCGTTCTGACTTGCTTCCTTGAGGCCTTCGGCACCCAGTGATTCAATGTAAGTCAGCGCTCTTACAATTACTGCAAAGTTGCCGTAGAAGTTCTTCATTTCACCGATCGAAGCTTCCGGCTTGCATGTTGTGAGCATGCCGTCCTTCTCAACAATGTTCACTGACGGCAGGTATGGCGCCAGGATTGCTTTGCATCCCACAGGGCCGGCACCTGGGCCGCCTCCGCCATGAGGCGTACTGAAAGTCTTGTGAAGGTTGAGATGAACAACGTCAAATCCCATGTCTCCGGGGCGAACTACGCCCATGATTGCGTTAAGGTTGGCACCGTCATAGTAGCAGAGTCCTCCGCAATCGTGGATGATGTCTGTAATCTCTATAATGTTTCTGTCGAAGAGACCTACAGTATTAGGGTTTGTCAGCATAAGACCGGCAACGTCTTCACCGGCAGCTGCTCTCAGTGCGTCAAGGTCTACATATCCGTCTTCGTCAGATGGAATGCTTACTACCTTGAAGCCTGCCATTACTGCACTTGCAGGGTTTGTGCCGTGAGCTGAGTCAGGTACTATGATTTTGGTTCTTCCCATGTCGCCTCTTGCTTCATGGTAAGCCTTGATAAGGAGCAGCCCTGTCAGTTCTCCGTGGGCTCCTGCTGCAGGCTGGAGCGTCATTGCATCCATTCCTGCCACTTCGCAGAGATAATCTTCTGTTCTCTTGAGTACTCCGAGAGTTCCCTGCATTGTTTCAGCAGGCTGGAGAGGATGAACATCAGCAAAGCCCGGGAGTGCAGCCATATCTTCGTTGATTTTTGGATTGTACTTCATTGTACATGATCCAAGTGGATAGAAACCGTCGTTTACACCGTGGCACTTCCTTGCCAGTTCAGTGTAATGTCTGCTGACTTCGCCTTCTGTCATCTCAGGTAAACGCGGAAGTTCTGCTCTGCTGTTGTCAAATGATACAAGTTCTACATCGCATTCAGGCAGAATATGCATTGCTCTTCCTGAAGCACCCTTTTCAAATGCCAGCATTACTTCACCTCCTTAACTATCTCTGCAACTTTATCCATCTCTTCTCTAGTGTTCAGTTCTGTACAGCACCAGAGGATTCTTCTCTCGTCAAGAGGTAATCCTCCCAAAATTCCTTCTGCGTCTAGAGCTTCCAGAACCTTAGCTGAATTCTTGTCGGATTCAGTTACAAATTCATTGAAATATACACCTTTGTTAACCAGAGCTAGTCCGGCATCCTCCAGCTTTGCAGCCAGATAGTGAGCCTTGGATGCGCTCTGTACAGCAACGTCGTGCAGTCCCTGTGCACCCATTGAAGTCAGATAAACACCAACTGTCAGTGCGCACAGTGCCTGGTTTGAACAGATGTTACTTGAGGCTTTCTCTCTTCTGATGTGCTGCTCTCTTGCCTGCAGAGTCAGAACATATGCAGTCTTGCCGTTAGCGTCAACTGTCTGTCCTACGATTCTGCCGGGGAGTTTTCTCATCATGTCTTTCCTGGCAGCCATGAAGCCAACATAAGGGCCGCCTGATGAAACAGGTAATCCCAGTGGCTGTGCATCGCCGACAGCAACGTCTGCGCCGCATTCTGCAGGAGTCTTGAGCACTCCCAGAGAAACAGGGTTAACACTCATGACAAACTTTGCACCTGCACTGTGAGCTTTGTCAGCTAAAGCTTCTGCGTTTTCAATATTGCCATAGTAGTTAGGGCTCTGAATCAGCACGCATGCCGCTTCCTTGTCAAGGAGCTCTTCCAGCGCAGCCTCGTCAGTAACTCCGTCCTTTTCGGGTACGACAATGATTTCTGTTCCACTGCCAAAGGCGTAAGTTCTGATTACTTCCAGTGTTTCAGGCTGAATTGCTGCTGATACGATTGCCTTCTTTCTCTTCCTGTCGACGCACATTGCCACAGCTTCTGCAGCTGCTGTGCCGCCATCATATACTGATGCGTTTGATACATCCATTCCTGTCAGTTCACATATCATTGTCTGATATTCGAAAATCGACTGGAGAATACCCTGGCTGATTTCAGCCTGATATGGAGTATATGCCGTCACCAGATTTTCTTTAGTAACAACGCTTTTTACTATTGATGGAATGTAATGTCTGTATGCACCTGCCCCGCGAAAAATTGTGCCGTAAACCTTGTTTGAGCCGGCAAGTTCGCTTATGCTTCTTCTTACCTCTATTTCTGATTTTCCGGCAGGCAGGTTAAGACCATTCTTGAGCTTCAGTTCTTCCGGAACGTCCACATAAAGGTCGTCCAGCGAGCTCAAACCGATAGTCTGGAGCATTTCAAGCTGCTCTCTGTCGGTTCCCGGTACGTAACTTCCCATTGTTTCACCTCTCAACCAAATGCACTATATGCACTATTCCTGTTCACTCTCTACAAATGCTTCATATTCTTCTGCTGTAAGCAGTTCTTCTGTTTCCGAAACATCGCTTACCTTGATGAACCATGCATCATATGGTGATTCGTTGATTGATTCAGGAGCATCCATCAGGTCTTCGTTAACTTCTGCAACTACGCCTGTAACAGGTGAGTATACATCTGATACTGCCTTAACTGATTCAACATCGCTGAATGATTCGCCTGCAGTTACTTCATCTCCTTCTTCAGGAAGGTTAACAAATACCAGGTCGCCCAGTTCTGACTGCGCATAGTCAGTAAGACCGATTACCATTACATCGCCGTCTTCTTTAACCCATTCGTGTGACTTGCTGTACTTTAGTTCTGCTCTGATTTCCATTTGATTTCTCCTTACAATATGAATTATTTCTGTTCTGATTCTACTTATTACTGCTTATTTTTCTCTCTTGTAGAATGGAAGAGGGATTACTTCCACCTCGACTGATCTGCCTCTTACTTCAACCTGAAGCTTGTCTCCTACTTCACAGCTTTCTGCATCAACGAGGGCCATTCCTACAGCCTTGCCAATGAACGGACAATGTGTTCCTGATGTAGTCTGACCGATTGAAACCCCATCTTTTGATACGGGCATTTCTTCTCTGATGATGCCTCTTCCTGTAACCTGAAGACCTACTCTCTTAATCTTCTTGCCCTTCTCTTCGATTGCAGCCTTGCCTATGAAGTCATCCTTCTTGAGTTTAACTGCGAATCCAAGTCCGGTCTCAAGCGGGCTTACTTCGTCATTCATTTCATGACCATAAAGAGGCATTGCTGCTTCCATTCTGAGAGTGTCCCTTGCGCCAAGTCCGCAAGGAATAAGGCCCTCTTCTTCACCGTTAGCCAGCAGTGCATCCCACATTTCTTCTGCCTTGTCTGATGCCAGATACAGTTCCACTCCGTCTTCACCGGTGTAGCCTGTTCTTGATACTATACAAGGAATTCCTGCAACCTCAGCACCGAATACAGCATGATAGTTCTTGGCAGGGATATTGCTCTCGTCTGTCATCTTTCTGAGAATCCCGATTGCCTCAGGTCCCTGAAGAGCCAGCTGTGCGTATTCATCTGATACATCTGTGAATTCTACCTCACCAAACTGATGATCCAGCATCCACTGATAATCCTTATCCTTGTTTGCAGCGTTAACAACGATGAGGTAATCGTTTTCGCCTCTTTTGTAAACGATAAGGTCATCAACTGTACCGCCGTTCTCGTTACACATAGGGGAGTATCTTGCCTGTCCGTCAACCATTCCGGTGAAGTCGTTTGTCATCATCATCTGAAGATTGTCGAATGCATCCTTGCCCTGGCAGAGCACTTCGCCCATGTGTGATACGTCGAAGAGTCCGGCCTGTGTTCTTACGGCCATGTGCTCTTTGATTACTCCGGTGCCGTACTGCACCGGCAGCAGGTAGCCTGCGAAAGGCACGATTTTTCCGCCCGCTTTAACGTGGGCATCGTAAAGTGGTGTCTTTTTTTCCATTCTTTGGCCTCCTTCCATGGATAAGCTCCTTCTGCGACCAATTCTGAGTACACAAAAAGAGCAGACAACATAAATACCACCACCAACACTTGTGTGATTAACGATGATATTCGTTTATCTGCCTCTGTCCTTTTACCTGAAATATTCGCCCTGTCACCTGCGACAGTATGGCTTAATTCTTCGGTACAAATATTATGTTCTCCAGAGTGCTGTCCAGGTCTGTTCCTTTTGCCTGAGAGTTTTTGCACTGCACCTTCGGCGTCACCAAACGCATCACTGCGGATAATGATCTCTCACAAACCTTTCATCCAGCATAGTTATTGTACGTTAAAAAGTACATGACTGTCAATACCATTTGATTGACAGCCATCTTTATTTTTCGCCGCGTTTATTTCCCCGGCACAGCAACTTTATCGAGAATTCCCGTAATTTTCGCAATGGCTATGCCGTAATTTGTTATCGGCACCCCGGCCGCCTCTGCCTCTGCAATCCTGCTCATTACGTGAGCTCTGTTAAACATGCATGCACCGCAGTGAATCACCATGTCGAAGCCTTCCAGTTCATCCCGATTCGGG
>JALEUQ010000085.1 GCA_022780965.1 Clostridiales bacterium | reverse complement strand
GATAGTTCCTTCAAGCTGATATGAATATCTGAATTCGTTCGGTTCTTCGCAAAGCCTTACAACTTCTTCAGCAAGGGCTGTTCCTCCCTCACCGCCTTTGGCCCATACCTCAGAAAGTGCCACATTAACACCCAGCTCATTACATCTGGCTTCCACCAGATCAAGTTCAGCTCTGGTATCAGTTGGGAAAGCGTTTATTGCAACAACGCAAGGAAGTCCGAAGACGTTTCGTATATTGCTTACGTGCTGAAGCAGATTAGGAAGTCCCTTCTCAAGTGCTTCAAGATTCTCGTTGTTCAGATCCGCCTTGGCAACGCCGCCATGATATTTGAGAGCTCTTACTGTTGCAACAATTACTACTGCTGATGGATTGATTCCTGCCATTCTGCATTTGATATCCAGGAATTTCTCAGCACCCAGATCTGCGGCGAATCCTGCTTCGGTAATTGTATAGTCAGCCAGCTTCATTGCTATTCTGGTGGCAGTTATTGAGTTGCATCCGTGGGCTATGTTGGCGAATGGCCCGCCGTGGATGATTGCCGGTGTTCCTTCCAGAGTCTGCACAATGTTAGGCTTAAGAGCGTCTTTGAGAAGTGCTGCCATCGCACCCTGTGCATTAAGGTCTGCTGCTGTAACAGGTTTACCGTCATATGTATATGCTACGATGATTCTGGCCAGTCTTGCCTTAAGGTCTGTAATATCTGATGCCAGGCAAAGCACAGCCATTATTTCTGATGCTACTGTAATGTCGAAGCCGTCTTCCCTTGGCACCCCCTGCATCTTGCCGCCAAGACCGTCGATGACATGTCTCAGCTGTCTGTCATTCATGTCTACAACTCTTTTCCATGTAATCTGCTTAACATCAATGCCGAGCTCGTTTCCCTGCTGAATGTGGTTGTCAAGCATTGCTGCCAGCAGGTTGTTTGCCGCACCTATGGCATGGAAATCGCCTGTGAAGTGAAGGTTGATATCTTCCATCGGAACCACCTGAGCATATCCACCGCCTGCGGCTCCTCCCTTGATACCGAATACGGGTCCAAGTGACGGTTCTCTTAATGCCACGATAGCGTTTTTGCCGATTTTTCTCATGCCGTCTGTAAGGCCTACCGAAGTAGTTGTCTTACCTTCGCCGGCAGGTGTCGGTGTGATTGCAGTTACCAGTATCAGCTTGCCGTCTTCCTTGTCTTCATTATCCTTGAGAAGGCTGTAATCAATCTTTGCCTTGTAGTTGCCGTACATTTCCAGGTATTTTTCGTCAACACCTGCAACCTCCGCAATCTCTGTTATCTTTTTCATTTCCACTTCCTGCGCAATCTGAATATCGGTTTTAATTTCCATTTCTGTTCTCCTTCTGATTACTACCAATGCATTATCTTCTTCCGAACACTGCACATTTCTCAACAAATGAAAAATGAGCCTGAGAAATCCGGACTAATGGCCCAGACGGTCGGCTCAAACTAAGGAATACTTCACGTGGTTAATTCCACTTATCCGTCAGTCGTATTCTGTACAAATTATATCAGACACTGCTGACCGTGGCAAACAAAATTAACCATGATTATCCGATTTTAAGTTTTTTAGGAAAGATTTCCTGTGAATAGGACAAATGCCGTGTTCCGCTATTCCGGCATAGTGCTCTCTGGTGCCGTATCCTTTGTTTTTTTCGAATGCATACCCCGGATACGTGCCGGCATATTCCACCATCATTCTGTCTCGTGTAACCTTGGCAACGATGGATGCCGCCGCAATTGCCAAGCATTTGGCATCGCCCTTGATAATGGATTCCTGCCTAATGTCCACATCGTCTATTACCATTGCATCAAAAAGAATGTAGTCGGGGCTGCGTCCCATGTTGTTCGCAAGATCAGCCAGTGCGTTTCTCATTGCGGCTTTTGTCGCCTGCAGAATATTAATATCGTCTATTACCGATTGATCAGCCATTCCAATGCCCACACCCACTGCACGACTGAGAATCTCATCATACAGTGCATCTCGCCTTTTTTCCGAAAGCTTCTTGGAATCATCCACTCCGAGGACGTCGAAGTCATCGGGCAGTACTACTGCCGCAGCAAGAACAGGTCCTGCCAGCGGACCTCTTCCCACTTCGTCGACACCTGCCACCAGTTCATATCCTTCTTCGTGAAGCTCTGCCTCGCGCACTTTCATTTCCACAAGACGAGCCCTTTGCTTCTGCAGTCTTTCTTCTTTAGTCATTGTCTGTCTCCGGAAGTTCTAATGTAATTCTGCCTATTTTACTGCTTCTGAACTCATCAAGAACCAGTCTGCCGATTCGCTCGTAATCAATACGCTTGCCCGGCAGGATGCAGCCTCTCTTGACGGCCATGCTCTCCATGTTATCAAGAGGCGTCTCGGCAATTTCCTCAAGCTTGTAGCGCGCCATGAGCATGTCCGGATATTTCTCAGCAATTACACCGATAAGCTCCATTCCCAGAGTAGGAACATCCATTATTTCATCCTTGATGGATCCGCAAAACGCCAGATTTTTGCCTGTCATCGGATCTTCGAACTTTGGCCAGAGAATTCCCGGTGTGTCAAGAAGCTGCATGTTGTTCTTAAGCTTGAGCCATTGTTTGCCTCTGGTAACTCCCGGTCTGTCCCCTGTCTGAGCGCTCTTCTTGCCTGTCATTCTGTTGATGAGAGATGACTTACCCACATTAGGCACACCCACAATCATAAGTCTGAAAGGCTTAACCTGAACCCGATCCTGATACTTCTCTTTTTCCATTTTTTCGAGAAGCCGGAACAGTTCCTTGACCCCTGTGCCGCTCATGCAGTTCATTATCATAACCCTGTTTCCCTGTTTCTCCAGATGTTCCTGCCAAAGTCTGCATGCTTCTGCATCAGCAAGGTCGCTCTTGTTGAGCACAACCACCCTAGGTTTGCCGCTGACCAGTTCATCAATGATTGGATTCCTGCTGCTTGCGGGAATTCTGGCGTCTATTACTTCTATGACCGCGTCAACCATTTTGAGGTTCTCTTTGATAAGTTCCCGGGTCTTCTTCATGTGACCGGGATACCAGTTAATATTCTCCATATAATCACCTTCACTACGAATTAAGGGGACCGGAATCCGGTCCCCTTAAAGGAAAATTCTTATCTAACGTCTTTTGACTTGATCTTGGCTGATTTACCTGTTCTCTGACGCATGTAGTTGAGCTTGGCTCTTCTAACGCTGCCGCGTCTAACAACTTCGATCTTCTCAACTAAAGGTGAGTGAACCGGGAAAGTCTTCTCTACACCTACACCTGAAGCAATTCTTCTTACTGTAAATGTTTCTGAAACTCCGCCGTTCTGCTTCTTAAGAACAAATCCTTCGAAAATCTGGATTCTTTCTCTGTTACCTTCTTTGATTTTAACGTGTACCTTTACAGTATCACCAACGTTAAATGCAGGGACGTCTGTTTTGAGATACTCTTTTGTGATTGAGTCTAAAACATTCATGATTATTTCCTCCTTACCCTTCGCAACGTTCTTGGCAAGTCCGAATTGACTCAACCAGAGGACCGTCCGTAATCACAAGCTATATCATTATATACTCTGTTTCGCTCGAATGCAAGCGTCTAATATTGCTTTTTGCTACAAATTTTCGACACAAAATGCGACAATTTTTTCATCGTACGCCGTCAGTCTACTTGGCTCTAGGGTGTGCCTTATCGTAAACATCCTTGATTCTGTTCTTGGTGGCGCTCAAGTATACCTGTGTGGCGGATATGTCTTCATGTCCCATCATTTCCTGCAGAGACTTAAGGTCTGCGCCGTTCTGGAGCATGTGAACCGCGAAGGAATTCCTGATAATGTTCGGTGTCAGCTTCCTGTCCAGTCCCGCCTTCTGTCCGTATTCCCTGAGCATTTTCCAGATACCCTGTCTTGTAATTCTCTCACCGTTCACGTTAACGAACAGTGCCTCATTCTCGCTGTCGCCTCTCACAAGGGCCGGGCGGCCGTTGTCGATATAGTCCACAAGGGCATTTCTTGCCGGTCTTCCCAGCGGTACAATTCTGGCCTTGGCCATGTTGCTGACGCCGCATGTAATGAATCCCATCTTCAGGTTAACATCGATAACGTCCGTCTCAATTATTTCCGAAACTCTCATTCCTGTTGCATAAAGCACCTCGAGAACAGCACGGTCTCTTTTGCCTTTGAAGCTGTCATCAGGTGTCGCAAGCAGCCTTTCCATTTCATCCAGCTGAAGATAATCAACTGTCTTTTTTTCAATTTTAGGGCTCTTAATGCTTGTAGCCGGATTGGATGACACTAGCCCCTCATTCATCAGATAATTGTAAAACGCCCTCGTCGACGCCAGTTTCCTGTTTACTGTCGAAGAAGATCTGCCCATGCTCTTAAGACTGTGAAGATAGGCGACTACCTCAGTCCCTGTAAGCTGAAGCACATTGCCGTTTCCCCTGGACTCTGCAAATGAAATAAACTCACTTACGTCTCTACCGTAGGCTTCAAGAGAATTTCTTGCCATCTTCTTCTCATTCTTCAGATAGTTTATGAACTTTTCTTTGTACCCGGTATTGTCCATTCTTACTCCTCTTCTTTTAATACATCTTTCATCTGTTCTTTTGCCATGGCAAGAGCCGCTATCGTCTTAACGTCGATAAGCTGTCCGGTCACTGCCATATGATATGCTTCATCGAAATCTATCAGTTTCATGTCGATAGCCTCGTCATCATCAAAGTTCGTCTCGCCCCTGGTCAGCTCTGCCATGCCGTACACGTAGATTTTTTCCTGCGAATATGCCACGCTTGTATTTATCATTCCAAGAAATCTCACATCTCCTGCGCTGAAGCCGGTCTCTTCTTTAAGTTCTCTCACTGCAGTCTTGACGGGATCTGTTTCGCCCTTATCTATCTTGCCGGCCGGCACTTCCAGCACAACCTGCCCCATGGCATATCTGAACTGTTCCACCAGCACCACTTTGCCGTCCGATGTAACAGGCACCATGCATACTGCACCGTTGTGCTCAATTATTTCTCTGTACGCCTCTCCCTTGACTGCCGTAACCTTGTCCCGTCTAAGGTTGAGTATTGCTCCATCGTAAATCTTCTCGCTGCTTATCAGCTTCTCTTCAAAAATCATTTCATACACCTCTCAACTTGGCAGCCGCTACTCAGATTCAATGAACAGAGTACCGCATCCTCTGCCCTCACAGCTGTCAACAATTATATTCTCTCTTGTACCGTTCAGAAGCAGCATAGGAATGCCGAACCCGGAAAGTCTGTGGGCTGCTTCAATCTTAGTCCTGATGCCGCCTGTTCCGAATGTGCTCTTGCCACTGGTATCAATCGAAGCAAGGAGTTTATCTATATCGTCTACGGCAGCAATCAGCTGCGCATCCTCATTGGTCTTGGGATCCTTATCGAATACTCCGTCTATATCGCTCAGAATAATCATCAGATCCGCATTCCAAAGTGATGCAGTCAATGCTCCGAGAGTATCGTTATCGCCGATCTTGATTTCGTCCACACTGACGCTGTCGTTCTCATTGATGACAGGTATCACGCCCTCATCTATCAGCGTAAACATGGCATTTCGAATATTAAGTGTCCTGTGGGGATCTTCGAAATCTTCTCCTGTCAGCAGCATTTGTGCCACGTGTATGTCATATGGCGAGAAGCTTTCCTTCCATGCCATCATAAGTTCAACCTGACCTATAGCGCACAAAGCCTGTTTATAGTTCATATCGTTGCGCCTGCTCCACTTGTTGATAGCACCTACACCGTATATTCCGGCACCTGATGACACGATGATCACCTGCTTGTTTCTGTCAATCAAAGTGTTAATCTGTGCAGCTATGTCCTTGATTACTTCACGGTCAACAGTGCCCTCCGGTGTACTGAGAACATTGCTGCCGATTTTGATTACAATCTTTTTACTGTTGCTAATAACATCTTCAATATGTTTCATATTATCTCCTTCTTACCATTGACATTATATAACGACCGTAAAAAATGGTAAAGATGAGTAGTAGTTTTATAATAATAATTCTAAAATTATCTTGTAAATTTTCACAGTTTTAGTATAATAAAAACGAGGTTATTCCCCTAATAACCTCATTAATCTCTAATCCCAATACCCCTTTTGACAATAGAGCCCTTCTGGGCTCTATTGTTTTTGTTGCAATTGAAAGGCGAATACCTTGTTGATATAATGATTCCATGAAACACATTACAGAATCACTCGACATAGAAATATACTCAAGCCGGCTGACCGATTTCTATTTCAACGGTCTGCAAGCCGCCACCATGGACATCGAAACCACAGGTTTGAGCGCATCCAGGAGCAAATTCATTCTAGGCGGACTTCTGACTTTCGAAGACCGCAGATTCTGCCAGTATTTCGCACAGACAGAATCGGAAGAAGCAGAGGCGCTGTTTAAATACATGGACGAACTATCCCGCCTTGATGTAATAGTGACATACAACGGCCGTCATTTTGACATGCCTTTTATCCTGTCAAGATATCGACAGATTACAGGTGCAGAATATACCGGGCATCTGCCTTATAATTTCGACCTTTATCTGCTGCTGAACGGTCACTCTCCTGTCAAGCATTTCGTTCCTAACCTTAAGCAGAAGACCATTGAGAACTACATGGGACTGTGGACAGACAGAACTGATGAGATAGATGGCGCCCAGAGCGTTGAACTGTACAAGGAATACGAAAGAACTCAGGATTCTGAACTTGGACGGCGAATACTGCTTCACAACAGCGACGACGTAATACAGCTTGCCCGTCTGCTGAAAATCACATCAAAATGTGACATGCACAAAGGTATGTACAAGTGCGGATTTCCTGTAGGGGATCTGACGGTATCGAGGATAAATATCAGCCGCGATTTCCTTGAATATGAAGGCGTACAGCGAGGCGACCCTGTCAATTACCGGTGCTATGACATTGACGGATACCCTGCTTACGTTGATTTCAGCAGAGATTCACGGTCATTTATCTTCAAAGTTCCCATTATCAGACAGAAGGGAATTGCTGTCATTGATTTATTGGCGTCAGGCATTGACTATTCACCTC
The DNA here is from genome assembly GCA_022780965.1 of Clostridiales bacterium. Classification (GTDB taxonomy): domain Bacteria; phylum Bacillota; class Clostridia; order Peptostreptococcales; family Anaerovoracaceae; genus Lentihominibacter. The sequence goes on along the minus strand of JALEUQ010000085.1, from coordinate 4,975 downwards.
TGCTTGATTATCCTTCATGCAGCAGCGGATTCCTGGCAATAGAATCAAACTCTACTCAAAATCACATGGAAATCAATCATTTCATTAAATTATTCACAGGCCATGCGGCCCGTATCATGGGAAGGAATTAAAATGAATTTTACAGATAGTATAAGGCAAACAAAAAAAGACAGTTTCGTTATGGCTTCTCTCTCGCATGAGCAGCGCAACTCCGCTCTCTCTGCAGTCGCAGACGCTCTGGAAGCAAGAAAATCGGATATTTTTGAAGCTAACAGAATCGACCTGGCCAATGCTGAAGCAGGCTCACTTGCTGCACCTATAATAAGCAGGCTCAAGTTTGACGAGCACAAGCTTAATGATGTGATAAACGGCATCAGAGATTTAATAAACCTGCCGGATCCTGTGGGTAGAACTCTGCTCCAAAGGGAACTGGACAGCCAGCTTATTCTCACCAAAACCACTTGTCCTATCGGCGTTATCGGTGTAATCTTCGAATCACGCCCCGATGCTCTGGTTCAGATTGCTTCCCTCTGTCTTAAGAGCGGCAACTGCTCTGTACTCAAGGGTGGCAGTGAGGCTAAAAATACAAACCGAATTCTATTCGATACTATACATGATGCGGCAGCTGCATCAGGCATGCCCGAAGGTTTCTCTGTACTCATTGAAGACCGTGCCGGCATTGATCAGCTTATTAAAATGGACGAATACGTTGATCTGCTCATACCGCGCGGTTCTAATGCTTTCGTTCAGTACATCATGAACAATTCCAGAATTCCGGTAATGGGACATGCCGACGGAATATGCCACGTGTACGTTGACGGCGCCGCAAGCATCAAAAAGGCAGTGCCCGTTATCATCGACTCCAAAACTCAGTACGTGGCAGCCTGCAATGCTGCAGAGACGCTTCTCGTTCACAGGGACATCGCTCACGTTCTCATACCTGCTCTGGCGGAAGCATCAGGCAGCAGTATTACGTACAAAGGTGATGAAGAAACAGTAAGTCTGATAAACTGCCAGCCATCAACTGAGGAGGATTACTCGACTGAATATCTGGACTATGTACTGACAGTAAAAATCGTAGATTCCATAGATGAGGCAATTGACCACATAAACAGATACGGTTCTCACCACACTGACTGCATTATTACAGAGGACGTTGATTCTGCAGCCAGGTTCACTTCGCTTGTTGACTCTGCAGGTGTGTATGTGAACTGCTCAACAAGATTCGCTGATGGTTTCAGGTACGGATTCGGAGCTGAAGTCGGCATCAGCACCAGCAAGCTTCACGCCAGAGGGCCTGTAGGTCTTGACGGTCTCGTTACTTACAAATATACCCTTCGCGGTGAAGGTCATATTGTCAGTGATTACGCATCAGGAAACAAAGAATTCCATTTCAGAGACCTTTAGTCCATTGACCGCATCCTGCTAATGAATCTGCAGATTTTACTGCATACTTTCACAAAAAACACAACTGCTGAACCTGCCATGAAAATGACAGATTCAGCAGTTTTTCGTTTTTTCGCTAATCATTCGACTATTGCCGACATGCAGATATCTTATTACAAATCCAGCTTATAGTCTCCATCCTTGATTTTCCCTGCCTTACGCAGCACTTTATCAATAACAACCGCCAGAAGTGCCGGCAGAACTATATGCAGCAGGCACACTTTCCACAGAACATCGAAAGAAAAACCCATGTCTGTAAATGTCCCGATCTGTCCCACAAGACCGGAAGTTCCCATGCCTGCGCCCACGTCAATGTTAGTCATTTTGAAAACGCACGTGCTGATTGGTCCAATAATCGCACCCGCCAAGGTAGGAGGCAGTAGAATCCAAGGATTCTTGATTATGTTTGAAATCTGCAGCATCGATGTTCCCAGTCCCTGTGCCACCAGTCCTCCGATGCCGTTGTCTCTGTAGCTTGCAGCAGCAAATCCTACCATCTGAGCGCAGCATCCTACTGTTGCCGCTCCGGCAGCAAGACCTGACAATTCAAGCATAATGCAGAGGGCTGCACTCGAAATGGGTGCTGTCAGTGCGAGACCGACCACGACAGCGATGACAATGCCGAAGATGAATGGCTGCCACACTGTTGCCGCCATAATAAGCTCGCCGATTTTGACCAGGCACCATCCGAACAGAGGCCCAAGAAATTTGGCAGCAAGACCTCCCATAATCAGAGTAACTGCAGGTGTTACGATAATGTCCACCTTAGTTTCCTTGGACACCATTTTGCCGAACTCTGCTCCGATAACCACCGCAACAAATGCTCCGGCAGGGCCGCCGTTGGCCGCAATGCCGAATCCGGTCATGGATGCTCCCATCATTCCTGTAACAACACTTGTGAAAAGCACCAGATTTGGCGCCTTCAGTGCGTATGCCACAGCAACTCCTATGGCAGCTCCCATGTACATCTTAGCATATCCGCCTATTTCAACACAAAAGGCAGATATCATGTTTTCACCAAAAAGGTTGGCTGACTGAACACCGAGTGTATCGAAGATAACGCCTATGAGCAGTGAGCCGAACAGCCCCAGCGCCATAGCCGACAAAGCATCCTGCAGGTATCTCTTGGCAGATATTTCTATGTCTTTTCTTTTGAAGAAACTTTCTTTTGAATTTTCCATAACGAATTTCTTTATGAATTGATAATTGAAATCAGGTCAGCGAGCACACCATATCCTGACTGGTCTATGTCTGAAGCTTCCTCTACGATGGTTACTGTTCCCATAAGGTCTGTCGTAATTGAAACACCGAGAGTTGTTCCCGACAGTGAAGCATACATGTCATATGCACTGATTTCTTCAGGTCCTACTGATACATGAACTTTACCGTCCTTGCGATATGCTCTGCACATGAACTTGATAACATTGCCTCTCTTCTCAGCCTCCGCAATGGCTTCATGTGTAATTTCGCTGGAGCACTTCAGGTCGAATGCATCGCTGTCAGCAGGTGTTATGTCAGCATCCATGAGCGCATTGGCAAGTGCAATTGTCTTGACAAGCGACTCTCTTCCTGATAAATCTTCTTCAATGTTGGCTTCAACAATACCGCGATTCTTACCCTCTTCGATAATCTCTTTTTTACTCATGCCGCGCTCCATGCCGCTAAGCATGTAATTGAGAGTCCTGCTCAGAACGCCCTTGATTTCAATAACATCACAAAGCTGCAGATTCTCTCTTACGATATTGAACACAGGAGTACCATCCATTACTGCTGACTCATATCTGAACTTGCAGTTGTTCTCCTTCGCCATATCGATCAGTTCTCTGAAGTGCCATGCCAGAGGTCCCTTGTTGGCACAGATTGCATGCTTGCCTCTTCTGAGCGCTGCTTCAATATGTGATGTTGCTGTATGTCCTGATGCATATTCCAGTGGTGTCATCTCGATGAGAACATCATAATCAACTGTCTCTGCCACTTCCAGTGCTGTATTCTGAATCTTGGACTTGCGGCTCTCAGGGAAAGCCTCATTGCTCTCGATAATGCCGAGAGCACGCTCTGCATCTATACCCCAGGCATCAACAACAATTCCTCTTGTCTTGGTAGCAATGGCAACTATGCTGACAGCAGTATCGTATTTGGCCTTAATTTCCTGTTCCTTTTCAAGCAGAAGTCTGGTAAATGACTGCGCCACATTACCAAAACCAATTAATGCAACCTTGATTGTCTTCATAATATAATCTCCTCTTTACATAAAACTCTACGTCTTATTATAGAGTTATTCAAGTGTCTTATCAAGGGACTCTTTGTCATCATGCTCCGCAATCGCAGCCCCCAGATTCATGGTGTTTTTCTCCAGTTCCATTACAATGTTGTTGATCTTGGCCAGCTTGTCAGGTGAAATATTCTCATCATTAAGCGCCTGGCGCGCATTGTAAAGGATATCCTCAATTCTCCTGTGAACGCTGAAAATATTCGATGTGGTATTGTTGATGGTGCCCTCATCGATTTCTTTCTCAGCAGCTGCCTTGGTGGTAATCATCTCATCTCTGATTAGCTCGTATTCCGAATTACCCTTCACCACTACCGTGTCAAAGCCAACTTCTTCTTTGACCGTCTTTGCGAATTCCTCCTTGGCATCCATCTCACCATGTACCAGGAAAATCTGCTTAGGCTGTTTCTCCAGTCCCTTGAGCCAGTCGATGAGACCGTCTCTGTCCGCATGACCTGAGAAACCTTCCAGATTGTGTATTTCAGCTTTGCACTCAACTTTCTCGTTAAACAGTGTTATTTCCTTAGCGCCTTCAACCAGCATTCTTCCCAGTGTTCCCTCTGCCTGATATCCGACAAAAATAATGCTGTTTCTTGCATCCCACAGGTTGTGTTTCAGGTGATGTCTGATTCTGCCCGCTTCGCACATGCCGCTTGCCGAGATTATTACCTTCGGTTTGTTATTGGCATTGAGCATCATGGATTCCTGGCTTGACCTTGTAAACTGAAGGTTCTTGAAGTCCAGCGGATTATCTCCTCTGGTAATGAATTCCTTGGTCTCCTCATCAAAAACCTGCGCGTTCCTTTTGAACACTTCGGTCGCTGTTGTCGCCATCGGGCTGTCTATGTATACCATCAGATCTTCGAAATCCTTGCGGTACTCGCTGTCAGAGTCGTATACTCTGTTAAGTTCGTATATCAGTTCCTGAGTTCTTCCTACTGCAAAAGATGGAATTACAGTTGTGCCACCTCGCTTGGCAGTTTTTCTTATAATATCCATCAGTTCCTTCACATTAAGTGAATTGCTTGGATGAAGTCTGTTGCCGTATGTTGTCTCCATGATGACATAGTCAGCCTTCTTGATTTTGACAGGATTTCTCAGAATAGGTCTCTCCATTACTCCCAGGTCGCCGGTAAAGACAATCTTTGACACTTCTTCTCCCTCTGAAACCCAGATTTCTGTAATGGCAGATCCGAGAATGTGTCCTGCATCGTTGAATACTATCTTCATGTCTTCGTTGATTTCAATCAGCTGGTCATA
>JALEUQ010000084.1 GCA_022780965.1 Clostridiales bacterium | reverse complement strand
AGAGTATTTAAAAGGCAATACAATTGAAATTGGAACTGTTTTAAGATAAAATGTAGTGTGAGGTGAATTCAGATGTACGGGACTTATGGAATGTACGGCATGTTCAGTCCGTCATTTATCATTCTGATTCCGGCAATCATCTTTGCGCTCTATGCACAGGGCAAGGTGAAGAGAGCCTATAACAGATATTCCGGAATACCTAACAGCAAGGGAATAAGCGGAGCAGAGGCGGCACGAATGATTCTTGATTCCAACGGAATGAGACACGTGCCTATTCGTGTTGTTCCGGGGACCCTTTCTGATTACTACGATCCGTCAAAGGATGTAATGTGTCTGTCAAACGATGTTTATTACGGCACAACCATAGCGGCGGTAAGCGTTGCTGCTCATGAGTCTGGGCATGCCATTCAGGACGGATCGTCCTATGGATTTCTCAAATTCAGAAGTGCCATTGCACCGGTTGTAAATTTCGCATCGACTCTTTCGTGGCCTCTGCTGCTGATCGGTCTCGTGATTATAGGAGCAGGCAATGCATCAACGGGCAACCTGATTTTTGACTTAGGAGTGCTGTTCTTCCTGGCTGTGGTACTGTTTCATACAGTCACTCTGCCGGTGGAACTGAATGCCAGCAAGAGGGCAATACAGCAGATGACGGCACTTAATATTATCGGACAGAATGAAGTGGCAGGAGCGCGTAAGGTTTTATCGGCGGCTGCCATGACATATATAGCTGCTCTGGCAACAGCAGTGGCAAACCTTATAAGAATCCTAATAATAAGGGGGAGAGACTAACCATGGATGCAAACAGAAAAATCGCATATTTAACACTGATTGATGTTGAAACCAAGAAATCATATTCAAATCTTGCGCTTAATCACCATATTAAGATTGGGAAGCCTTCCAATCCTGCATTCGTAAGAGAACTGGTCTATGGCGTTCTTGAGAACAAGATGACACTTGATTATTATATAGACCTTCTGGTCAGAGACGGTGTCGGCAGCCTGAGAAACCCTGAACTTACGGTTCTGAGAATGGGACTTTATCAGCTGGGCTTCATGGATGCGGTTCCTGAATATGCTGCTGTTAACGAGAGCGTTGTACTGGCCAAGAAGTACTGCAGAAGCAAATCAGGAATGATTAACGGTGTGCTCAGAGAGTATCTCAACAAGAAGATGCAGCTGAGACTGCCTGACAGGAATGAAGATGAGGTAAGATATCTTTCACTGAAGTATTCATATGAGCCATGGATAATCGAGCTGTGGCTTGAAGACTATTCTGTGGATGAGGTTGAGAAGCTTCTTGCAGCAGGCAATGAAACTCCGCCTACAACTATCAGACTCAACTGGCTGAGAGTTATGAAGCAGGATCTTATCAAGAATCTTGAAGAAAGAGGCTTCCAGGTTGAAGAAGGCAAGGTGGCTCAGAATGCTCTAAATGTTAAGGGAAGCAGACTTCTCGAATCTGAAATGTATAATCTGGGAATGTTCACACCTCAGGACGAAAGTTCAATGCTGGTGGCTCAGAAGCTTAATCCTAAGCACGGCGATCTGGTAATGGATGTATGTGCTGCACCGGGCGGCAAGACTACTGCCATCGCAGAGAGAATGAACAATACCGGAAGAATCATAGCATCCGATGTATATCCAAGGAAGCTTGATCTCATTGAGAAAGAAGCACTCAGACTTGGAATTACAAATATTGAAACACGATCATGGGATGCGACAAGAATCGATTCAACCATGATTGAGAAGGCTGATGGTGTTCTGGTTGATGCTCCGTGCTCCGGACTGGGTGTAATCAGAAGAAAGCCTGAAATCAAGTACAAGAAGCTGAATTCAGACATGGAAACGCTCCCGCTTAAGCAGGCAGCAATCCTTTCTGCTTCTTCAGCATACGTTAAAGCAGGTGGAACGCTGGTTTACAGCACATGCACCATAAACAAGAAGGAAAACGAGGACGTAGTTGACAGCTTCCTCAAGAAGAACAGAGATTTCAAGAAGCTGGAACAGGTTCAGCTGTTACCAAGTGTTGATGGTACTGACGGATTCTTCATTTGCGTGATGAAGCGTAAATAATATCATCAGAAAGGCTTATTTATATATGGCTCAAATTGGATTCAAGTGCGACAGGGGTGTTGTTCGTGCCAATAACGAAGATGCCTGTTTCGTAATCCCAAGCGTTGACGTTTACATAGTTGCAGACGGTGTAGGAGGAAACAGCTCCGGCGAGGTTGCCAGCCGTACTGCGGTGAGTGAAATTGCTCTCATGGTCAACGACATGGATATGAAACGACTCAAGACGGCGGAAGAAATATTCGGATTCTTTGACAAGGTGATTTCTTCGGCCAATGAGAAAATCTATCAGATGGGACGAAGCGAGCGTGCTTATCGCGGGATGGCAACGACAGTTGTAGCGGCATATCTGCGAAGCGGCAGTGCTTACATTGCCAATGTAGGGGACAGCAGGGCATATCTTTTGAGAAAAGGCAAAATCAAAAGGGTGACCACTGATCACACATACGTTAACGAACTTGTGGCCAAGGGCGTTATCACTGAAGCGGAGGCAGCCACTCACGAACAGCGTAATGTTATTACCAGAGCGCTGGGGGCGGAACCTGAGGTGAAGCCGGATTTCTACAAGTTCAGAGTCTTCAGGGAAGACGTGATCATATTGTGCTCTGACGGGCTGTATGGAGAAGTATCCGAGAAGGATATTGCGGACATCGTATTGTCTTCGGATGATATGAATGATGCATCTCATAAACTGGTTGAGAAGGCATGCAGTGAAGGCGGCAGAGACAACATTACTGTTGTATGTTTGAAAATTTAGAGTTTTAGGAGGAATACATGGGCACCAAGGTACTTGCAGGCAGATATGAACTGTTCGAGAGAATCGGTGAAGGCGGAATGTCCGTTGTATACAAGGCGAAGGATAAACTGCTCAACAGATTCGTTGCAATTAAAATACTCAAGCCTGAGTTCATACATGATACGAAATTCATAGACAGTTTCAGGAGGGAATCGCAGGCTGCGGCAAGCCTTTCTCATCCTAATATCGTTAACATTTACGATGTAGGCAGAGAAGGGAATATACACTATATCGTAATGGAACTTATTGAAGGTCGAACACTCAGCGAATATATCAAGAGAAAGGGTGCGATGTCCTACACCAAAGTCATTACGCTGGCAAAGCAGATTGCAGCTGCTCTGGCATTCGCACACAAGAATCACATCATACACAGGGATGTGAAACCGCACAATGTAATGATAACACCTAATGGCACTGCCAAAATCACAGACTTCGGCATTGCCAAGGCTGTAAATTCAGCTACCATTGTTGACAATACTGAAGGAATTATCGGGTCAGTGCACTACTTTTCGCCTGAACAGGCAAGAGGCGGATATGTAGATGAAAAGTCGGATATCTATTCTCTCGGCATAGTAATGTATGAGATGCTTACAGGACGTGTGCCTTTTGACGGCGACAATCCTGTAAACATAGCTCTGATGCATATTAACGGAGAGATGGTACCGCCATCCAAACTTGTGCCGGGTGTACCTCCGGCCCTTGAACATATAATTCTCAAGTGCACCGATAAATATCCTGTTAACAGATACGCATCAGCAGATGAACTTATTGAAGCTTTGAACAATCTCGAGTTCGTAGGAAGCATGGTAGGCGATTCTGTACTCATGGGCAAGAACGGCAGACCTATAGCCATGACGGATTATCGCGACGGAACTGAAGATGAAGATCAGGACCAGGATTACGACGAACCAAGAAGAAAAAAGAAGTCGTCAGGAAGCAGGAAGAAGAAAAAACTCATAATAATCATTGCAGCCGTTGTGGCAGCGCTGATTCTGGGCATTGTTGTTGGATTTGCCACCGGCCTGCTTGGAGGCAAGACAATACCTGCGCCATCATTTGAAGGCATGACTCTGGAGCAGGCAGAAACTGCGGCTGAAGGCTATGAACTTAAGATTGCAGTAGGTGATGAGGTAATAAGTGAGGATGTTGAGAAGGGCTGCATAGTATCTCAGGATCCTGAAGCCGGAACTGATGTGAAGACAGGAAGCACCATCACTGTTAATATAAGCAAAGGTCTGGGCGATGGAGCGGTACCTAATCTTGTAGGCAAGAACGAGAGTGAGCTGAGTGCATATCTCAAGGCTGCAGGATTCAAACTTGGCAATGTGTCCACACAGGCAAGCGAGAAGCCAAAGGGATACGTATTGAGCCAGAGCCCTAAGGCCGGCGAGGAAATTGAGAAGGGAACAGCAATCGATGTTGTAGTAAGCGACGGTTCCAAGGCCAAGGTTCCGGTACCGGCACTGGTTGGCAAATCAGAGTCATCAGCCAGAAGTGCCCTGTCAAGCGCAGGACTCAAGATGGGCGGAGTGACTTATGAGTACAGCAGTTCATATGGTTCAGGTACAGTAATGTGGCAGCAGTATGATGCCAACTCAGAACTTACAAAGGGTTCTTCTGTAAGCATTAAGGTAAGTAAAGGCCCTGAGCCAACCAAACCGACAGTTCCTGCAGGCGGCGAAGGCGAAGACGAAGATGACGACTGATGAGCAGATTATTAGAAGGATTGATAATTAAAGGTATCGCCGGGTTTTATTACGTAAAATCCGGCGGTGGCGTATATAGATGCAAAGCCAGGGGAATATTCAAACAGCAGGATATTAAGCTGGCAGTAGGTGACAGGGTCAGTTTCGAGATAATCGAGGGTAATGATGACAACTGGATAACACAGCTTCATCCTAGGCGAAATCAGTTCGTGCGCCCTTTTATCACCAATGTTGAATGCTTCGTAATAGTGGTGGCAGCTGCAAGACCGGCACCTGTGCTGGGTATTGTTGATAAGCTTACCGTAATGGCGGAGAAGAAGGAAACTGAAGTGATAATATGCGTCAACAAGGCTGATCTGGCGGAGGGAGACTCGGGAAAGTGCCGCAAAGCTCGAAGAGTAATCGAAGACATTGAGAGCAAGTATGCAGGCGTGTACCCTGTAGTCAGGCTGAACAGCATGAATCTTGACGGTTACGACAGGCTTAAGGAGCTTATCAGAGGCAAGGTGGTGGCTTTCGCAGGTCCATCGGGAGTAGGGAAGTCAACAATTACTAACAATCTGATTCCCGATGCCGGAGCTGAAACGGGACTCATAAGCGACAAGACCGATAGGGGCAGGCACACCACAAGGCATTCAGAGCTGTTCGCAGTTGATGATGAAGGAACCATGATATTCGATACTCCGGGATTCACATCGTTTGAACTTCAGGATATCGAAGAGGATGAACTCCAGCATTATTATCCTGAAATTTTTAGCAGAATGAGCGGATGCAGATACGGGGACTGCAGACACCTGTCAGAACCGGACTGTGCAGTGACACAGGCTGTCCGGGAGGGAAACGTGCATCCTTTGAGATATCATTCGTATGTAGAGCAGCTTAAGGAAATACGCAGTAAACGACAATATTAGGACGGAGAGAAAAATGTTTCAACTTGCACCATCAATACTGTCTGCTGATTTCAGCAGACTTGGAGAAAATGTAGCTCAGATTGAGAAAGGCGGAGCTGATCTGATTCATGTGGACGTAATGGACGGCCATTTCGTTCCCAACATCAGCTTTGGAGCCGCAGTAATGAAGAGCCTGAACGGCAGGACCGGTCTGCCCTATGATGTTCATCTGATGATTGAGAATCCTGATGATTACCTGGAAGATTTCGTTACTGACAATACAGAGTATATTACTGTTCACGTGGAAGCGTGCAGACACATTCACAGAACTTTGCAGCATATTAAGAACACAGGTGTGAAGGCGGCAGTAGCATTGAATCCGGGGACACCTCTGAGCAGCATTGAGTGGATACTTGGAGATGTTGACATGGTTCTTCTCATGTCAGTCAATCCTGGATTCGGCGGTCAGAAATTCATCCCGTCGGCACTTGACAAAGCACGTGCGCTGGACAGAATGAGAAAGGAAGCCGGGCTTGATTTCAGAATGGAAATAGATGGAGGCATCAAGCTGGATAATGTGAAAACAGTGACTGATGCCGGAATCGAAATCGTTGTAGCAGGATCCTCAGTCTTCGGAGCTGAAGATGTGAAAGGACGCGTTGAAGAGTTTAAAGCATTGTACAGATAATAAAGGAGATCCCATGAGAGTAGTACTGGATGGTATGGGCGGCGATAACGCGCCAATGGAAATTGTTAAGGGTGCTGTGGAAGCAGCAGAGCTTATTGATGACGAAATCATAATAGTAGGACGAGAAGAGGAAATCAGGAAAGAGCTTCGGAAGAATAAGTACAAAGGAGACCAGATTTCCATAGTCAACGCCAATGATGTGATTACAATGGAAGACAGTCCTGTAAAGGCGATTCGCCGCAAAACAGATTCTTCTCTGGTTGTGGCGCTTAACATGATTAAAAACGGAGAAGGCGATCTGCTTATTTCCGGCGGCAATACAGGCGCTCTCGTAGTTGGCTCTCGAATGATTCTTGGCAGAATTGACGGTATCGACAGACCTGTTCTGGCAAGCGCGTATATAAACTTCGCAGGAGAACCGACAATAATTGTTGATGCCGGAGCAAGTTCAGAATCCAAGACAGTAAATCTGGTTGAGTCAGGCCTGATGGGAAGCATTTACATGGAAAAAGTGTGGGGAAGACCTAATCCGAAGGTTGGACTAGTAAACCTGGGTGTTGAAGAAACCAAGGGAACAACAGTAACCAAGGAAGCTTTCCAGAAACTGAAGAAGGCAGACATCAACTTTGTCGGTAACATTGAAGGCAGAGAGGTTCCATCAGGAGCAGCTGATGTTATCGTGTGTGACGGTTTCGTAGGAAACGTAATTCTGAAGCTTTCAGAAGGTCTTGCCATGTGCATCCTCAAAATGCTCAAGCAGGAATTCATGTCAAGCGGCAAAACCAAGATTGCAGGACTTCTCATGAAGAGCCGTATCGAAGGCATGAAGGAACAGTTCAACTATGAAGAATATGGCGGAGCCCCTGTGCTTGGCGTTAACGGACCGGTTCTTAAGATACATGGTTCATCTACTTCAATGGCAGTTAAAAATGCAATTGTTAAGGGAATTCCATATGCCAGCAACAAAGTAGTAGACATTATCAGACAGGCAATCCTTGATCTTCAGGAGGATATAGAAATAGAAGTATGAGTCAAAGCGAAACAGTAAACCTTGTAAACAACATTGAAGAGCTTGAGAGGAGAATTGATTATTCATTTAAAAATAAGAAAATCCTTGAAACAGCCATAACACACAGTTCATATATTAAAGAACACAGCAAGGAAGGTAAGAGCAATGAACGGCTTGAATTCCTGGGGGATGCCTTTTTCGATGCAATCATTGGAGAGGAACTGTTTACTGTATTCAATGATAAGGAAGAGGGATTTCTTTCTCAGCTGAGAGCTGCGCTCGTATGCGAGACTTCGCTTGCCGAGGCTGCAGGTAGACTTGAGATAGGTGAATTCTTAAGGCTTGGCAGAGGCGAAGAAAAGAACGGTGGCCGCAGTAGAAAGTCTATTCTCGCAGATGCGCTGGAAGCCATCATGGGCGCGGTATATCTTGATGGAGGCTTCGAGGAAGTCAAAAGGGTAGTGCTGGTCATTTTCGCAGACGCTGTGCGCGATGTTGAAGTGGGCAAACTTGCAATCAAGGACTATAAGACAAATCTGCAGGAAATACTTCAGAAGAGCGGAAGCGTTGATATCAAGTACAACGTGATCAAGCAGGAAGGCCCCGACCATGACAAGACTTTCACTGTACAGCTGTTTATAAATGGCAAACCGGAGACAACCGGTGTGGGTAAAAGCAAAAAAAAGGCTGAGCAGCAGGCGGCTAAGCACATGATGGAGAAGTTATAGATGTATTTTAAAAAAATCGAGATGCAGGGATTCAAATCCTTTGCAGATCCGGTAACAGTTGAATTTGATAAGGGTATCACCTGCGTGGTAGGACCTAACGGAAGTGGCAAGAGCAATATAAGCGATGCCATAAGATGGGTGCTGGGCGAGCAGAGCCCTAAGATGCTCAGAGGCGCCAGAATGGATGAAGTTATCTTCGCCGGCACCGCAGGCAGGAAGTCGCGCGGCATGGCAGAGGTTACTCTGACAATAGACAATGCTGACGGGAGCCTGGATATAGATTATCAGGAAGTTGCCATCACCAGGAGAATGTACCGGACAGGTGAAAGCGAATACTTCATCAACAGGAATCAGTGCAGGCTGAGGGATATCCGTGAGCTTATCATGGATACAGGCATTGGTGTTGACGGATATTCCATAATAGGTCAGGGTAAAATATCGGACATTATCAGCAGCAAGACTGAATCCAGAAGAGAGATATTCGAAGAGGCGGCGGGAATTGTTGCCTACAGAACAAGGAAAGCGGAATCCGAAAGAAAGCTGGAATCAACAACGGCCAATATGGACCGTGTGCTGGATATAATTGCGGAAATAGACAGGAAACTGCCGGGGCTTAAGGAAGACAGCATTAAGGCGGAGGAATATCTTAAGCTTCGCGAAAGATACAAGGAACTTGAAATAAACATTGTTCTCAAGAACATAGAGAAGATACAGCTAAACACCGAGTTCATGAAAGATGAGCTCATGGAACTTGATGCAGATATCTCGAATATTGAAGAAAACAGCAGAGAAACAGATGAAAATCTCAACGAGTATAACAGGAAAAATGAAATGCTCGAGGAGATGACTGCCGAAACACAGCAGAAGCTTCTTCAGGTAATTGAGGAACTCAATGATCTGGTCAACAAAGGTGAGCTGGACAGAGAACGTGTAGCATATATAGACAGGACCACCGCTGCCCTCAAGGAAGAAATCGCTCTGGCTGAGGCAAAGCTTCACAGAGAAAATGCTAATCTGAGCCAGCTGGAGACTGCCAGAAAGGAAACTGACAAGAGTCTGGTGGAACTGACAGGGAAACTTAATGAAGAAGTTGCCGGTTACAACGAAATGTCGGAAGAACTGTCAAATCTGATGCTGCAGGTCGATGAATGCAGGAACAAAGTATTCGATGCATCATCAGAGATGAACGCTGCAAGAGCTGAAATCAGCAGTCTTGAGATGCTCAGAGAAACTCTTGATCGTCGTCAGCAGACTATCATGAACCAGAAAGATACAGGCGATGACACCAATAGAGACATTATCGACAGAATGAACAAGCTTAAGGGAGAAAGACAGGATCTGGTGGACGAAATTGAGAATGCCAAAGAAATGCAGGCAGAAGCTCTCAAAAACGTGATTCTAAGGAAAGCGGACTGCGACAGACTGTCATCGGAAGCTGAAAATCTGCGAATAGAATCAGGACAGCTTGCTGCACGAGCCAGAACTCTTCGTGAGCTTGAAGATAACTATGACGGATACAATTATGCTGTAAAGCATGTGATGAAGTCTGGCCTGGGTGGCATTCACGGCGTTGTTGCTGACCTGATATCTGTACCTTCGGGTTATGAAACTGCAATAGAAACTGCCCTCGGCGGTGCCATACAGAATGTGGTATGCGATGATGATGCCAGTGCCAAAAGAGCCATTAATTCTCTTAAATCTAATAAGGCAGGAAGACTGACTTTCCTTCCGGTCAGCTCCGTTCACGGCAGCTTCAGGAAGGACAGAAATGCAGAAGCCGCCAAAGGTTTCGTAGGCTTCGGACCCGAATGTGTCAAGGCGGACTCAAAATATGATGAAATTATTGCCAATCTGCTTGGCAGGGTAGTCATTGTCGATACAATGGATAATGCCGTTGCCATGTCAAAAAAGGTGAGCGGTTACAGGTTTGTAACGCTGGACGGTGAAGTAATAAGCGGAAGCGGTGCCATTACAGGAGGCAGATATAAGAACAAAACTGCCAATATTCTGGACAGAAAGTCTGAGATTTCAAGTCTGGAACAGAGTTTGTCAGACAAACAGAAGAGAACTGAAGAAATTCAGTCAGAGCTTGCTTCAGCTCAGGAATCTCTGGCGGAACTTGAGGAGAATTCCGCAGCTCAGGACAAGCAGATAAGAGAGCTGACTATCAGACTGATTGAGAAGGACAATGAAATTAAAGCATCGGAAACATCGCTTAAAGACATTAAGTCCGATTCTGAGCGTCTTCATAAAGAACTGAATGAAATCGCAGAAGAAAAGGCCAAATCGGCAGATATGTCTGCTGCGCTTGAAGAAAAAATCAAAAGATGCAAGGATACAATTGAAGAAGCTGAAGCGCTTGGAGACAAGAAACTTGAGGAATACAATGCCCTCAAGGAGACTTTTGACGGAATAAGCGAAGCAATTACAGCTGCCAGAATAAACGTTAAAACATGCGAAAATCAGGCTGCACATATTGACGAAATGCTGGCCATCGCCAGAAACAATGCGGCAGAAGCACAGTCTGACATTGACAGCAGGAAACTGAGAACAGCACAGCTCAAGGAAGAGAAAGACGGCATCACAATGGGAAGAGATGATGCGGGAGATATCATAAGCGATAAAGAGAAGGAGAAAACACACCTTCAGGAGTACCTTGCTGAGCTGACAGAAGAAAAAGTGGAGTGCACCAGGAAGATTACAGCGGCATCGGAAGAACGCGATGAGTCCCGCAGACGTCTCGGCGAACTTCAGGACAAGAAGTACCAGGTCAGCATCAAGATGGCCAGGAACGATACACAGCTGGAGAACTACAAAGAAAAGCTGTGGGAAGATTTCGAGGTTTCTTATGCACAGGCAATGGATTTCAGAAGCGAAGATTTCGTAATGAATGCCGCAGTAAAGGAGAACAGAGAAATCAAGGCGCGAATCAGAGAACTCGGAGAAGTCAATGTTGGAGCCATTGAAGAATACAAAGAAGAAAAGAAGCGATATGATTTCCTGACTGAACAGAGAGATGACATTCAGTCTGCAATGGACGGAATCAACAGCATAATAGATGAACTGGACAAAAAGATACGAATTCAGTTCAAGGAGAGCTTCGACAGAATTGTAATCAATTTTGAGGAAAAGTTCAGAGAGCTGTTCGGCGGAGGTCATGCCGAACTCAGGCTATCGGATGAGAACAATCCGCTTGAATCGGATATTGACATTATCGCACAGCCGCCGGGCAAGAAGCTTCAGAACATTAACCTGCTTTCCGGCGGAGAGAAGACACTTACAGCAATTGCTCTCATGTTCGGAGTCCTGGGGGCCAAGCCTACTCCGTTCTGTATACTGGATGAGGTTGAAGCTGCTCTTGATGACGCCAATATAGGAAGATTCATCAACTGCCTCAGATCTCTTCACGGCATTCAGTTCACCCTGGTAACTCACCAGAAGGCCACCATGGAGCATGCGGACGTGCTTTACGGTGTAACAATGCCGGAGAAGGGAGTATCCAAGGTGCTTTCGCTGGCAATGGGAGACGATTTCGAAATATAGGAGAAGACTATGTTAAACGACAATAAAAAATCTTTTTTCGGAAGGCTTTCGGCGAGAATAGGCGATGCAATAATGATGCATCCTAAGGTTGACGAAGAATTTCTCGAAGAGCTTGAAGAGATTCTCATAACTTCCGATATCGGCATGGATACAACCATGAAGATTGTCGAGAAGCTTAGGGAAGAAATTAAAATAAACAACATTACCAAACCTGAAGTTGTCAAGATGAGACTGGGCAAAATCATTGCGGCTCTCATTGACAAGAAGGAAGCACAGAAGCTGACCGAAACAACGCCTCTTGTAATTCTGATGATAGGTATTAACGGAGGCGGCAAGACAACATCCATAGGCAAGCTTTCCAACAGACTTAAGAATCAGGGTCTCAAAGTAATGCTTGCAGCAGCTGACACATTCCGTGCGGCGGCAGCAGAGCAGCTTTGCGTTTGGGGTGACAGAGTCGGAATCAATGTGATAAGACATCAGGAAGGTGCAGATCCGGCATCGGTAATATACGATGCAATCCAGTCTGCCAAGGCCAAGAACATGGATGTTCTTATCTGCGACACCGCGGGACGACTTCAGAACAAAAAGAATCTCATGGATGAGCTAAACAAGATGAACAAGGTCATCTCTAGAGAATGGCCTGAGGCAGCCAGAGAAAACCTGCTGGTGCTCGATGCAACTACAGGTAAGAATGCTGTTTCTCAGGTGAAGGAATTCGGCGGCGTTGCTGACATAACAGGAATCATTCTTACCAAGCTTGACGGAACAGCCAAGGGCGGTATCGTGATTACAATTGCGGATGAGTTCGACATGCCGGTTAAATTTATCGGAGTGGGCGAAGGTATTGACGATTTAAAGGTATTTGATCCAAAGGAATTTGCAGAGGGAATTTTCAATGAGTAAACCATTAGTAGCTGTTGTGGGAAGACCTAATGTAGGCAAATCGACATTTTTTAATAAGGTGGTAGGCAGGAGAGTCTCCATAGTTGAGGATACTCCAGGCGTTACCAGAGACAGAATATATGCCGAGGCTGAATGGAGAGGCATTCATTTCGCTTTGATTGACACAGGCGGCATTGAACCTGACAGCGAGGATATTATCCTGTCGCAGATGAGGGAGCAGGCAGAGATTGCCATGGATACTTCAGACGTAATTCTCTTCATGGTTGACGGCCGGGATGGACTTACAGCTGCTGACAGGGAAGTTGGCGAAATGCTGTACAAGACGGGCAAGAAGGTTGTGCTGGCTGTAAACAAGGTGGATAAGCCTACTTTGCCTGACGACTTCTATGACTTCTATGAACTGGGACTTGGAGAGCCGATTCCTATTTCGTCGGTAAACATGCTCAACCTGGGGGATCTGCTGGACAGAATCGTTGAAAG
>JALEUQ010000053.1 GCA_022780965.1 Clostridiales bacterium | reverse complement strand
TTGGAAAGCTTATATCCGCCTCCGTTACCTCGAGTACTTTTGAGATATCCTGCGCGCTTGAGCAGTATGATTATCTGTTCCAGATACTTAAGAGTGATTCCCTGCCTCTCGGCTACTTCTTTAAGAGGAATGTATTCACCGGTATTGTTAAGTGCCAGATCAAGCATAACTCTTATTGCATATCGCCCTTTAGTTGATACTTTCATAGCCCACCTCCAACTCCTATTATACTACTTATTTAGTAGGTTTCAACCGTTATTCCCAATCAATTAGTGCAAATTCGTGAGCCTAATAATTCATACTACTGGATTTTTTCGCTTGGATCGAAGATTATTGAATCCTCTTGATCCTCGTATTCCTCTGCCGCAATCATCTCAGCGAAAGACATGGTATAACCGTCAAGCTCATAGTCAAGAGCGTTCTCGAAATCATATCTGTATCTTTCTCCACCCAGCTTCTCTATTCTCGAAGTTGTAATGGCGTCTCTAAGATTCTGATATAATCTGCCATCACCTGTCTCAGGAGTCAGTTCAACCTCAGATTCCTCTGAGTACCAGTTCCTGAATGAATAAACCTCATCAGCAAACTTCCTCATGTCATCCTCATCTTCAGCATTGACAATCATGCCCATAAGCCCCATTTTAATCTGGTGAAGCAAAGAATATATTTCGCCCGCATCCTCAGGAAGTCCATCCAGAATGTCTTCGAAATAATCCCCGATAATCTGTGATACTACTTCCCTGTCAGCATCAGCAAACAGCTTGTATATGGCCTCAGGCTCGATGTAATCCTCACATTCCACCAGGTCAGCCATAGCCTCAAAATACTGAAAATCAGCTGAATTCTCCAGATCCAGATATTCCAGAAGTTCCTCGTAATTCATAACCTATTCCCCTTTCTCCAGATCAAAATTCTTGAATTTAACCTTGGCATCCTCAGTCTCTCCACTGAAAATATGCTCTATCATGTTAATGAAATTCTCACTTAAATCGCTGGCATAAAAAGTATTCTGCGCGTCAGATCCGTCCGCCAGCTGGTCTCGTTCCGCAAGTATTCTCTCAATGGTGTCCACAATAACGTCCGACGGATTGATGATTTTAACATCAGGATAAATTCTTCTTATGTTCTTCTCAATAAGCGGATAATGAGTGCAGCCCAGAACAACCGTATCTATCCTGTTAGCCGCAATGAAATCATCCATGTAGTACTTGATGGTCAGGTCCATGATATCGTTATCTATGATGCCCTCTTCTATAAGAGGCACATAGGCAGGACACGGAGTCTGATAAATATTCACATCGCTGTTCAGTTCATGTATTCTCCTCTCATACTCACCGCTGGCTATGGTAACTTTGGTTCCAATAATGCCCACATTGTTTCCGCTGCCGCAGGTATCAGCCACCTTGCATGCTGCAGGCTGTATGATTCCTACTATGGGTATCTGCGGAAACCTCTCCTGCAGTTCGTCAACACACGTTGCACTGACAGTGTTGCAGGCGATGACAATCATCTTCACATCTTTGCTCACCAGAAACTCCGCAATCTCATTGCTAAAAGCCTTGATGGTGCTCGTAGCCTTAGAGCCGTAAGGTGTTCTGGCCGTGTCGCCGAAATATATGATTTTCTCTTCAGGAAGCTTCTTCATAAGCGGTCTGATACATGTCAGACCACCCAGTCCCGAATCAAAAAATCCTATAGGTCTATTGTCCATAAAACTAATAATCCTCCAGGTTCTATGTTATAATAACAACTGCAATTATATCACACATGAATTCATATTCAAATAATGGAGGAATCAATGAGTCAGGATAATCTGAAAACAAGAAGTCAGATTGACGACAAGTATAAATGGAACATCGAGGCGATGATTCCCGACGAAAGCATAATAGACCAGCAGCTTAAACAGCTGCGTGACGAAGCAGAGGATTATGCCGCACGTTTCTCAGACAGGCTGACGCAGGATGCAGCCACACTTGCAGATGCTTTTGAAGCCAAGGACCACATCTGGCGACGTCTGGAAAAGGTCTACGTTTACTGTCACATGAGACGTGATGAAGACAATTCCAGCGAAAAGTACCAGGGCTATTCAGACAAGTGCAGTGCAGTCATCGCAGCTGTGTCCGCATCAATGTCCTTCTTCACACCGGAACTTCTGAGCGCTTCCGAGGATGACATATTATCTTTCATCCATGATGAACCGAGACTTGAAACTTATGATTTCGCAATTAGAGATACTTTAAGACTCAAAGCTCACGTTCTCACCCCTGCCGAGGAGAACATTATGGCACAGATGAGTGAGATAACATCAGCA
The DNA here is from genome assembly GCA_022780965.1 of Clostridiales bacterium. GTDB lineage: Bacteria > Bacillota > Clostridia > Peptostreptococcales > Anaerovoracaceae > Lentihominibacter. The sequence goes on along the minus strand of JALEUQ010000053.1, from coordinate 87,698 downwards.
ACCAACGACATTTTCACAATGCTGAACAATGCGGATCTCAAATTCAAATCTGTTACAGACAAAGACGGCAATGAACTTGCTCTCACCCACGGCAGCTATATCAAAATCATGGAGAGCCGCGACCCGGATCTGAGGCTTCAGGCATATAACAGCATGTACGATTCCTACAAGGAGCTTATAAATACCGTTGCCACAGCCTACAGCTACAATACTCGCACAGATGCAGTTACAGCACGCCTTAGAAACTACCCTTCAGCACGAGCTGCCTCACTGGCAGCCGACAATGTGCCTGAGGAAGTCTACGATAATCTCATAGATGTGGTAAATGAGAATCTGCCGCTGCTCCACAGGTACATGCAGCTTAAGAAAAAGCTCCTGGGCACTGACAAAATGGGAATGCAGGATGTGTATGTACCGGTCATAGATATTCCGGACCGCAGTGTACCATTCGAAGAAGCTGTTGAAATCATCAGCCAGGCTCTGAAACCACTGGGAGATGAATACATCAGCAGAATGAAAGAAGGCATCAGCCAGGGCTGGATTGACATTTACGAAAATCAGGGCAAAACAAGCGGAGCATACAGTTTCGGATGCTACGACAGCTATCCGTACATACTGCTCAACTATGCGGATACACTCAAGGACGTTTTCACACTCATCCACGAAATGGGTCACTCAATGCACTCAAGCTACACCAGAGAAAACCAGCCGTACATTTATGGCAGTCACTCTATTTTTACTGCAGAAGTGGCATCAACAGTCAATGAATCACTTCTCATGGGTCACCTGTTTAACACAACTGATGATCTGCAGATGCGAAAGTACCTGCTAAACCTTCATCTGGAAGAGTTCAGAACCACCCTGTTCAGACAGACAATGTTCGCAGAGTTCGAAAAAATGACCCACGAAGCCGTTGAATCCGGACAGGTGCTTACGGCACAGTGGATGTGCAGGCAGTATGAGGAACTCAACCGCAAATACTACGGCCCTGCAGTAGAAGACGATGATACAATAAAGTATGAATGGGCGCGCATTCCTCACTTCTACAACGCATTCTACGTATATAAATATGCAACAGGCTACTCTGCAGCCACAGCCATCTCCTCAAAAATTCTCGCGGAAGGCAAACCGGCTGCCGACAAGTACATAGAATTCCTCAAAACCGGTGAATCAGACTATCCAATCGAACTGCTCAAGATAGCAGGAGTTGATATGAGTTCACCTGAACCTGTCAGGAAGGCAATGGACAAATTCGCAAGCCTTCTTGAAGAACTGGAGAGACTGGCATGAGCAGACATCTTGTAAACATTTTTACCAACAATGAACCCGTGTCCCTCGATGCGATGGAATACATCAGACACGAACTTATCGAGCGGGGCTACACAGTTACAAGCGAATACTCGCCCGACGCCTGCCTGATAATATGCATAGGCGGAGACGGTGCGTTCCTTGAAACAGTTCACAACTGCGACTTCCCTTCAACTCCGATACTGGGCATTAACACAGGGCACCTGGGCTTTTTCCAGGAGATTGAAGTGAATCAGATAGCAAGTTTCATGGAAGATTTCATGAGCGGCGACTACACCATTCAGAAGCTGACAACTGTTAAATGTCAGGTAGAAGGTTCAGACGGCAGCATATACCACCATGAGGGGCTCAACGAAATCGCCATCAAAGGGCGCCAGTCCTACGCTGTTCACCTGGACATCAGCATTGACGGCATACTCATTCAGAAGTTCAGCGGCGACGGTGTCCTCTGTGCGACAGCAGCCGGCTCAACAGCATACAATTATTCTCTGGGCGGCTCCATCGTTGACCCGAGAATAAATCTGCTTCAGCTGACACCTATAGCTCCGATGAACACAATTGCATACCGTTCCTTCACGTCCAGTCTCCTTCTTCCATCGGACAAAACGATAACATTCGTTCCCGAAGAAAGAGACGAGCGCATTTTTATCATCAACGACGGTATAGAAACAGGATACAGAAATGTCCGCAGCATACAGGTGACAGTATCCGACAAAACAATAAGACTTATTCGATTCAAGGATTATGACTTCTGGAGCAAGGTTAAGTCCAAGTTCCTGTTATAGAATTACGGATTCACCGCCATGCAACCTGATATGTGCGTGGCTCGAAACCCACCGGAAAGGCAAGAATTAACAATGGCAGATTTTGTCCATCATGTGACTGCGGAAGATGACGGCATGGAAGTACGCGAAATAATGCGCGAGTACTTCACCTTTTCTTCTCGACTCAGAAATAAAATCAAAAGAAACAAACTGACTACCCTCAACGGTCAGCCGACGGAAGGATGGCATCGTGTCCATGAAGGAGATGTTGTAGCGGTAGTGCTTCCCGAAGAACGAAGCGATTTCGAAGCGGAGAACATTCCCCTCTTCCCTGTTTATGAGGATGAAGACCTTCTCCTTATAAACAAGCAGCCGGGACTTGTGGTTCATCCCACCAAAGGTAATCCTTCGGGAACCTGCGCCAATGCTTTAATGTATAGAATGAACGAAACCGGAGAACACTTCAAGGTACGATTCGTCAATCGCCTGGATCGTGATACTTCAGGGATTCTCGTAATTGCCAAGAATTCTTTCGCGCAAAACGAAATAACCAAACAAATGAAGAGCAACCAGGTTGAGAAACGTTATATTGCCATTGTCGAGGGCGTTATCCCGGAAGATAACGGCACAGTTGATGCTCCCATAGGCAGACCGGATCCTGATGATGTAAGGCGCGGAGTAATGGCAGGCGGTCATCCGTCAGTAACCCACTACAAAGTCATCAGCCGCTACCCTGAATCCGGATTCACACTTATAGCACTGGTTCTTGAAACGGGACGAACACACCAGATAAGGGTTCACATGGCTCATATAGGCTATCCTCTTCTCAGCGACCACCTGTACGGCACTGAACGTCCCGAGATAATAGGAAGGCAGGCTCTCCATTCAGCCAGCCTTGACTTCATTCATCCTGTGAGCGCCAAACACGTTCACGTGGAGGCACCTCTGCCTGAAGACATGAAAAACGCACTAGCATCATTTCGCTAGTGCGTTATGTTTGTCCTATAGACCTTATGTTTATCATCCCGCAGCATAACCGCATGCTATGCTTCCAGAATCTCTGCCAGAGACTTCTTGCGCAGTTCTTCCATGAGTACATCCTGAATTCTTGCAATCTCCTTGTGAACCTTACACGGCATATCGGCAGGATTATTCTCACACTCCATTTTCATGCAGTGAAGTATGGCTACATCGCCTTCTGTGATACATACGATGTCATACAGCGTCATCTCATCAAGGGGTCGGTTAAGCTGATATCCGCCCTGATTTCCTCTCTCGGATCTGACAATTCCAGCCATCTCAAGTTCCCTCAATATCTTGTACGCAAACGCCTTGGGTATTTCCTCAAGTTCGCACATTTCTCTAACATTATGTATTTTACTGTCTCTGAGAACTCTAATGATTCTCATAGCATAATCACTTCGTCTCGTAATCAGCATTTTATTCCTCCTGACCGTCAGGCTTATTATATCACAATAACGTCCTCAATTCAGGTCGATTTGCCATTTATCTGCAATCAAGATATACTTTGCCGGCAACAGGATCTTTGCCTGTCCTGGCTTTAATTAGCTCGCTCACAGTAACCATCTGATATCCGTGATCATGCAGCCACGGCACGATTTTTTCGGTTGCCTCAGCCGTGGAATCATATATGCAGTGCATGAGAATAATGCTTCCGTCAAGATGCTTGTTCTTGACAACTTTTTTGTATATTTTGCCTGCATCCTTGCTCTCCCAGTCGAGAGTATCAACATTCCAGAGAATGACAGGCAGTCCCGATTTTTTGTTTATCTCATCGTTTGTCGCACCGTAGCTAGGTCTGAAAACTGTCGGTTTCTGCCCGCAGGCTGCTTCGATTGCTTCATTTGTCTTATTAAGCTGCTTTTTCAGTTCCTTATCTGAGCATTTGGTAAGCACAGGATGATTCCATGTGTGACTTCCTATCTCGCAGCCGTTTCCCAGAGCTCGCTTTATCTGATACTCCTTGCCCTTAATCATGTATCCAGCATAAAAGAATGTAGCAACGCCATCATATTTCTCAAGGACATCGTGAATTCTTGTTTCACTCTTAAGCCCCGGTCCGTCATCATAAGTGAGCGCCACCATAGGCTTGTCCGGATCCACATATCGAATCAGCAGCTTGTCTCGCAGCCAGCCATCTGAAGTTTTGCTGTCAATGGTCTTGGAAGTTATGACATTGTCTTCCCCAGTGAAAAAGTATGTTGGTTCATTTCCATCCACTGCGTATGGTGTGCTTGTGTCAGCTTCCGGCAGCACCTCCTTCAGTTTGTCCGGATAATCTGCCTTGAACAGCTGCTGCCATAATACAGGCTCGCCCGTTTCCTTGTTGAAATTATACGCTTTGACTCCAGTTGAGATGTCAGTAATTTCACCATCCTTAAGCTTGCCTGTCTGGTATGTGAATATGAGGCTTACTGTATCCAGGTCACTATCGCCTGTCACAGCATTTGTTATCAGCGTGCTGTATGAGTCATCCGAATCTGAAGATGATTCATTTTCTTGAAGCAGCTGTGACTTTAACTGATCTATGCAGTAATCTGTCTGCTCCTTAACATAATCGTATTCACATCCGTCATCATAGGACGCCACTCCAATATGCTCTTCCGTATAACAGCCGCTCAGATTCGTTCTGTTAGTCTTCCATGCTTTAATATCCTCTATCTGGCTCTGAGCGTACTCACTCATCCCCTCCTGCTCCCTGACATCCGTACGTCCGAAGTTAACGTACAATACAGCAGCTATGATGAATACCAGCACTGTTGCCCCCACAGCCAGTGCAATTCTTCTGATCCTCTGCTCTTTCTTTCGCTGATTATACGTTTTTTTACTGCGCTGTGCGCCTGTCTTCTTCTCGCTTTGTTTAACAGTATGCTTCTTTTGAGCATGCTTTGGCTTATGTTTCTTCTTTTTTGACATAACGATTACCCCTTTTGTTTACAGAATCATCTCCTAATGATAGAATCAGTTAGCATAATATCAGTAAAGGAGACGAACTAATGAAAAGTTTTATTAAAGAATTTAAAGAATTTGCCATGAGAGGCAATGTAATGGATATGGCTGTAGGTATCATCATAGGAGGTGCATTCACTGCAATTGTAACCTCAATGGTTGACGATATCCTGTCACCGTTCATCGGACTCTTCTTCAGAGCAGACTTCAGCACCCTTACATTCACTCTGGCCGGAGTTCCGATAGCATACGGCAAATTCATCATGGCTGTAATCAATTTCCTCCTGGTAGCTCTTGTACTCTTCATGATTATCAAAGCAACCAACAAGGCTGCCGGAATTGCCAGAAAACCTAAAGAACCTGCTGAGGAAGAACCAACAACCAAAATCTGCCCGTACTGCAAATCAGAAATCGCAATTGATGCTACAAGATGTCCTAACTGCACATCTCAGCTTGAAGATTAAATATAATTGATATCAAATAACAAGTCAATCACTTAAATAAAGTTTAATTAACATTTTAAAAGCCGTCCGTATGGACGGCTTCGTTGTTATTTGTTATATCCCATAACCTTCTCAAAGAAAGTGAATTTAGCCTTATCACCGCTGGCTGCCACATCCCACATTCTGTTGTAGAACTTCATGTTGGAATCCTTGGTTCTTTGTTTCTGGTTTTTGCTCTGCATGCTTACCTGCTGCATGAATCTCTTCTTGGTCATTCCCATCTTCTGATAGTAAAGAATGATTTCCTTCTGCTTCTTGTTCATATATCTCATTACGCCAAGGAGATACAGCAGAGCTGCAATTACAGGAATGAAACTTACCCATACATTGACGAATTTAATCAGTACGATTATAAGAATCAGTGTTACAACACCTACTGAGATATTCATCGCCATCAGTTTCTTCCTGCTGATCATCGTCGGCATCTCCATATCAGGAATGTTCTTAATCACATTTCTCTGATAGCCCTTGGTCTGCCTGTTATACATCTGTGCATTTCTTGGAATATGTTGTTTTTTAGCCATGTTTATTAACACCTTTCATTAAATCTGCAGTATATTATAGCATAGAACGCTGATCTTTTTCAAGATACCAATTACCTATAATACACCGATATGAATGTCTGTCAAAATACCGTTCTGAATGCTATCCAAGTCGCTGAATGCGGCGCAGAGTTTCATCTTCAGGAAGTTCCATATCAAGAATGTCTATTATCGCATCCTTGTACTCTGCTTTTTCAAGTGCTGCACGCCATATGCCGTCACTTCCCTCAACAGAAATCTCACCGGAACGTACTTTATAAGCGAGAAATTCTGCTATTTCCTTAATCATTGCTCTCTTTTCTTTCATATCCATATCAAAACCTCACTTTACCGTAATCCTCTTACTGTTCATGTGTTCCCAGAGGATTAACGTGAATCATAACATGCTTTACCTCCGGGAATCTTTCCTCTATCCTGTCATGAACCTGCTCTGCAATATTATGAGCCTCATGAAGAGATAAATCGCCGTCAAGAGCAATCTCAGCATCCACATATATGCGGTTGCCGAACTTCCTGGTCTTGAGAAGATCAAGCTGTGCATACTCTTCTATAAAAAGTCTGATGTCTTCTTCATTGTCTGCCCGTGAATCTGTCATTCGTGCAGTAGCATCCTTGTAGACACCGTATCCTGCAGCCAGAATGAAAATGCAGATTACTACCGATGCCAGCGAATCCAGGAAAGGATATCCGTGCTGTGCTCCCACTATGCCTATTAATGCTCCCACCGAAGAGAACGCATCAGTTCTGTGGTGCCATGCATCAGCCATAAGGGCAGGCGATCCAATCTTCCTGCCGACAATTCTAGTATACCAGTACATGCACTCTTTGACCACAATGGATACTGCCGCCATGACAAGTGCAAGATTCTCCGGCTGCGAATATGTCCCGTTAATCAGGCTCTTGATACCGCTGTATCCAATGCATAATCCTGTTCCCACAAGTGCACCCGCAAGAACCAGCGCTGCCATGCATTCCATTCGTTCATGTCCGTACTGATGCTCAATGTCAGCTTCTTTCTCGGAAGTTTTGAGCCCAATTATAACGATTATTGAACTGAACACATCAGAAGCAGAATGAACTGCGTCAGATATCATAGCCGAAGAATGACCCAGCACACCGGCAAAAAATTTGCCCGCTGACAGAAGCAGATTTATGACAATACTCAAAATTGTAATCTTGATACCATTATTCATATGACCACCTCGATTCGCACTAAATAATGTATCACTACTAATCCCGCTGCGGCAGGCTGTTATGTCCCCCTAACTTCCCGCCTATAAAAAAAACGAACATCAATCGTGAAATTGATGTTCGATGCTGGTGCGGATAAAGGGATTCGAACCCCCATGAAGTAACCTTCACACGGACCTGAACCGTGCGCGTCTGCCAATTCCGCCATATCCGCACAACTGAATTGCGACTTTTTAATTATACAACTTCCTCGGATATTTGCAATACTTTTTTGCAAATTTCATAAATAAATTGTGGGCAACACATAAGCCGGGTTCTGTATTTGACAATCATCTATCTCGACCTGATGTTACCACCAGGCTCTAGCGACCTACCTACCGGGCAACGACGGGCCGCCGTCTTCTCTGCCCTATCTTGGTCTTGCTCCGGATGGGGTTTACACGAGCTGTATGTTACCATACCTCCCTGTGAGCTCTTACCTCACAATTTCAACCTTACCACGGCATTACCCGTTTCGGCGGAATGTTTCTGTTGCACTTTCCCTATAGTTACCTACGCCGGACGTTATCCGGCATCCTCGCCCTATGGAGCCCGGACTTTCCTCACACAGCCCGAAGCTGCGCGCGACTGTCTGTCTTACCCACAACGTTATTATTTATATCACAAGATTTAATTTTTGTAAACAATCACCTAAAGAATATCGATGTATTCCCCGTTCAGCGCCTTGTTCATGCTTCTGACCGCACAAAACTTGCCGCACATGGAGCATGTGTCATCGTGCTCAGGTTTCCTCTCATCGCGGATGCGTTTAGCCGTTTCGGGGTCAATTGAACACTCCCACTGAACATCCCAGTCCAGATCTCTTCTGGCATCTGCCATTCTGTCATCAATATCTCTGGCGTGAGGAACCTTCTTGGCAATGTCTGCTGCATGAGCGGCAATTTTTGATGCAATGATTCCCTGCTTCACATCTTCCAGATCAGGAAGCGCCAGATGCTCTGCAGGTGTTACATAGCAAAGGAATGCCGCACCGCTTGATGCCGCAATGGCACCTCCTATTGCTGAGGTAATGTGATCGTATCCGGGGGCAATGTCAGTGACAATCGGTCCCAGCACATAGAAAGGAGCACCCATGCATATTGTCTGCTGAATCTTCATGTTGGCTTCAATCTGATCCATAGGCATGTGTCCCGGACCTTCAACCATCACCTGAACATCTTTCTCCCATGCCCTCTTGGTCAGTTCCCCAAGACGAACAAGCTCTTCAATCTGACAGACATCGCTGCCATCAGCAAGGCATCCGGGACGGCAGGCATCGCCCAGAGATATTGTAACATCGTATTCGCGGCATATGTCCAGAATCTCATCGTAATACTCGTAGAACGGGTTTTCCTCTCCCGTCATGCACATCCATGCGAAAACGAGAGATCCGCCTCTGGAAACGATATTCATCTTTCTCTTGTGCTTCTTTATCTGTTCAATTGTCTTACGTGTGATACCGCAGTGAAGTGTCACGAAATCGACTCCGTCCTCTGCATGAAGGCGAACAACATCGATGAAATCTTTAGCTGTCAATTCTGCCAGATCTCTCTGATAATGAATGACGCTGTCGTATACAGGAACAGTTCCTATCATTGCCGGACACTCACTTGTAAGTTTTTTTCGGAAAGGCTGAGTATTGCCGTGGGATGACAGATCCATGATGGCTTCTGCACCCATGTTTACGGCGGCCATAACCTTGCTCATTTCAGTATCGTAATCTTTGCAGTCTCTTGAAACTCCCAGATTCACATTAATCTTGGTTCTCAGCATTGATCCCACACCGTTAGGGTCAAGGCATCCATGAAGTCTGTTTGCGCAGATTGCCACCTGACCTCTGGCAACCAGATCTCTGATTTCTTCTTCAGTTCTGTATTCCTTGGAGGCAACAGCCTTCATTTCAGGAGTAATAATTCCCTTTCTGGCTGCGTCCATCTGTGTTGTATAGTTTCTCATGTTCTTATCCTTTCGTGCATGTTTTAGTCCTTGAATTTGCTGTTAAGATCGAATGCATGATTCATTGGCCCTGAACCGTGCCCCAGATTCATCATGTCGGCAAGAGCTCCGGAAATATATTCTTTGGCTCGCTGCACAGATGTTTTAAGGTCGTAACCTTTGGCAAGATTAGCTGCAATGGCACTTGACAGGGTGCATCCCGTACCGTGTGTATTGGGATTGGCAATTCTCCTTCCCTCAAACCAGCAGTATTCACCGTTATCATACAGAAGATCGCTGGCATCATTAACACTGTGTCCACCCTTAAGAAGCACCGCACAGCCGTAATTATCGCCTATGATTCCTGCTGCTTCAATCATGGCTTCCCTGTTTGCAATTTCCATTCCGGACAGAACCTGTGCCTCCGGAATATTGGGAGTAACCAGCGCAGCAATGGGCAGAAGTTCCTCGGTCAGAGTCACAACAGCATCATTTTTCATAAGTGCAGAGCCGCTGGTTGAAACCATCACCGGGTCAACTACTATGTTTACTGCTTTGTGATATCTTAGTCTGTCTGAAATTATACGAATCAGTTCAGAAGAAGATACCATGCCTATTTTTACTGCATCGGGAAAAATATCCTCGAACACTGCATCAATCTGCTGCTTCAGAAATTCAGGCGCTGCTTCCTGTACACTTCTTACGCCTGTCGTATTCTGTGCTGTAAGGGCTGTGACTGCACTCATTGCAAACACGCCGTTCATTGTCATGGTTTTGATATCTGCCTGAATGCCGGCACCGCCGCTTGAATCGCTTCCTGCGATAGATAATCCTGTTTTCATTACTGCCTTCTCCTGTTATTTATCAATTATTCCAAGCTCCTGTGCTCTCACTTTCAGTTCCATTGCCGCCCTCTGCGGATTATCAGCTTTCATTATTGCAGAAACAACGCATATTCCCGCAATCGGAATTCCCTCAAGAACATGGATATTGTCTTTATTTAATCCTCCGATGGCATTGGCAGGAACAGGCACTGCGTCGCAAATGTCTCTGAGTGTATCTGTCGAAGTCAAAACAGTCTTCACCTTAGTAGTAGTCGGGAAAATAGCACCGACACCCAGATAATCAGCTCCCTGGCTGTATACATCAAGAGCCCATGGAACTGTTTTGGCTGTTGCGCCGACAATCTTGTCATCGCCCATCAGTCTCCTTGCATCAGCCACAGGCATGTCACTGGCTCCCACATGGACCCCTTCAGCATCAATGGCAAGTGCTACATCAACCCGGTCATCGATAATCAGAGGAACATTGTAACGCATGGCAATGCTGTGAACCTTCTCAGCAAGCTGCATGTAATCCCTCGTGCTTTTATCCTTCTCACGAAGCTGAAGAAGTGTTACTCCTCCCATTAATGCAGCTTCCACTCGATAGAGAAACTCATCTTCACTCCATCCGGTGCTGTCAGTTATAAAATATAAACTTGGATCGAACTTAAACATGGTTTCCTCCTCACACGTATAAATAGTCATTCAGTACAGGCTGCAGACCTTCATCTGTAATATCATCGTACATTTTTTCAAAGCTGCGGTTATCATCAATTTCAAACTGTTCATCACCTTGATCCTGCTCAGTTTCTCTGCCGCTGTACTTGCTTTCATGATCCCCGATGCCGGTAGAAACTCCCGCGGACACTTTGGTTGCGGCAATTTTAACTATGCCATTGCGGAACCTTGCACTTTCCCTGGACGATACAGTAATGCCCACATACGGCAGGAAAATCCTGTATGCACACAGGACCTGACACAGCTGCTTCTCGTGAACATCAAGCGGATTGATATTATCATTATTGATGATTGGTCTTAATCGCGGACACGACAGTGACATTTCGGCATGAGGATATTTCCTCTGAAGATAGTGCACATGAAGCGCGCTTGCCAGCGCATCCCTGCGAAAGTCTGACAGACCGAGAAGTGCAGAGAAAGCCACTCCGCGCATTCCTCCTCTTAAAGCCCTCTCCTGAGCATCGAAACGGTACGGCCATACACGTTTGTGCCCCATAAGGTGAAGCTGCTCATATCGCTCTGCGTCATAAGTTTCCTGAAAGACAGTTACATAGTCAGCACCGCACTCGTGCAAGTATTTGTACTCATCAGTATTTACCGGATATATTTCAAGACCCACCATGCGAAAATACCTGCGAGCCAGTCGGCATGCTTCACCTATGTATTCAACATCGCTCTGCGCCCTGCTTTCTCCGGTAAGAATCAGTATTTCTTCCATTCCACTGTCTGCGATTATCTGCATCTCTTTTTCGATCTGCTCCATTGTAAGTTTCATGCGTTTAATGTGGTTATAACAGTTGAATCCGCAGTATACGCAGTAGTTTTCACAGTAGTTTGCAATGTAGAGAGGTGTGAAAAGATAGACAGTATTGCCGAAATGCTTGCCGGTTTCAAGTCGCGCCCGCTGTGCCATCTGTTCCAGATAAGGTTCTGCTGCAGGTGACAGAAGCGCCTTGAAGTCTTCAATTGTACATGTATCATGCTCCAGCGCAGCTTTAACCTGATCTTCTGTATACTGGGTGCAGTCATATGCGTTCACATGACTCATTACATTATCGCAAACATCAGATTCTATTATTTCCATTCCGGGAAGATACTCCATATGATTCTTCCTGCACGAAGGGTCTGATTCCAGCTGATGTTTCCTGTTAAGTGCTTCTGATGACAGCTGCTCTGAATCTACAAAAAAGTTATTTTCCATATATCTCCCCCTAATCCCTCAGAAATCCGGTAAGCGGATCGGAGGCTGCAGCGCCTCGTGTCAGAACTCTGCCTACGCCAGAAAGGTATGCCTTGCGTCCTGCCTCGATAGCCTGTCTGAATGCTGCCGCCATGAGAGGCAGATTACCTGCTGTGGCAAGAGCTGTGTTTGCCATGATTGCAGCAGCGCCCATCTCCATTGCTTCACATGCCTGAGACGGCCTGCCTATTCCTGCATCTACAATTATCGGCAAATCAATCTCATCAATGAGAATGCTGATGAATTCCCTGGTTGCCAGCCCTTTGTTGGAACCGATAGGAGAAGCCAGCGGCATTACAGAAGCTGCACCTGCATCTGCCAAATCCCGGGCAGTGTTCAGATCCGGATACATGTTAGGCATTTCAATGAAGCCTTCTTTGGCAAGAATTTCTGTAGCCTTGACAGTTTCCTGATTGTCCGGCAGCAGATACTTGGAATCACGCATGATTTCGATTTTAACGAAGTCGCCGCATCCAAGCTCGCGGGCCAGCCTGGCGATACGAACCGCTTCTTCTGCATTTCGTGCTCCGCTGGTATTTGGGAGAAGTGTTACTCCTTCAGGAATGTAGTCCAGAATGTTCTCCTGCTCTTTGGTATTGGCACGGCGAACTGCAAGAGTAATGATTTCTGCACCTGCGTCCTTTACTGCGGCTTCAATAAGCTTCATTGAGTATTTGCCTGAGCCGAGTATAAAACGGGAACTGAATTCATGTCCACCGATCACAAGTTTATCGTTGTTCATATAATTTCCTCTTTTCTTAATTCATCTTCAAGTCAAAATTCTTCTGCTTCATGCATCAAATTCTTCTGCCAGAATACGAAGAACTGCATGAGCTTCATGTGCAGCACACAGCATGACCCTGCTGGAGAGCAGATAGCTTGCATTCTCCACATCACTGACCTGATCTCCGCACAAATAGAACCTGTCTGCAATTCTTCTTGTTTTAATCGTGTTGGCACTGTCAATGCCGGCCATGCCTGATGCCGCCGTCAGATACTTTGAAGGCATTTTTTCAAGCACCAGATTTACCAGCATTGCTTTGGCTTCCGCACTGTCGAAAGCTTCGCATATGATATCAGCTGCGCCAAGCAGATCTTCGGCATTACTTTCTGTAATGCGTACTGCATGGGTTTCTGTCTCCAGATATGGTGCAATCTCCAACAGATTCTGCTTCATTGCTTCCGTCTTGTACATTCCAATCTGATCTGCCTTGTACTGCTGCCTGTGCAGATTAGTAACATCAACACGGTCGAAATCAATGAGTATCAGTTTGCCTATGCCTGCTCTTGCAAGGGCAATTGATATTGCGGAGCCCATTCCCCCAAGTCCGCAGACTGCAACTGTCGCCGTCTCAAACTTTCTCTGCAGTTTTTCACCGTGTCTCTGACACAGAGCATCACGCCACTCTTTCCATCCCGGAATCATATCAGCCACCTCCCACGAAGCTTACTACTTCCACCAGGTCGCCGTCTGCAAAAACAGTATCTGCATATTGTGATTTCGGCACGATTTCTCCGTTGCGTTCCACTGCAATACGCTTATCGTCATACCCTGCACCCGCAAGATACTCTGCAACTGTTTTGCCTGCAGCATCAATTTTCTCGCCGTTGATTGTTACCATCAAGTCACCTCCTTTAAATAAAAAAGCTGCCGATTTGGCAGCTCCTATTGTGCATTTTAATTCCCAATAATCAAAAATCAGGCATCCCTACGTTGGCATTATCCAAATCAGGTTCTAGGTCGAAGGTCACACCTTCCTCTCAGCCCGTACTACGAGCTCCCTTCATATTCACTTTACATATAAACTATACACCTAAATTTCATATGTTTCAAGGGACAATGTTAAAATCATCATTCCATGTTAATCTGTGATACTATATGCTCCTGCCAGCGCCAGGAAAGGATCCAGATCAATTTCACTGGCTGTAACAACCACATCTTTTTCCAAAACTTTTTCCAGCTGAATCTTCATAACTGCCGGAAAGATTTTTTCGGTGCCGTAATGACCTGCATCAATCAGGCAGATTCCCATTTCTCTTGCATCCTGTGCCTGATGGTACTTAACATCTCCGGTTATGAAAGCCTCGCATCCCTGCTGTGCTGCGGCTTCAGTGAATTCAGCCCCTGCCCCGGTGCATAGTCCGATTTTGCTGATTACTCTATCAAGGTTTCCTGCTGCGCTTATCATCGAAGGGTTAAGTCTGAGTTCGTCGCAAACCAGATCAATTACCTGAGAAAACCTCAGCGGTTTTTTGAGTTTGCCTATTCTGCCTATATGCATCTGAGACGGCTTGCTTATCATGTCTTCGGCTGACGGCACCTTGCTTCCGTCCAGCACGGTGACATCTTTGAGACCCAGCACACCAGCCAGGGCATCGTTATTGCCGCCCGGCGCCTTATCAAAAGGTGTATGGCTTGAATATACTGATATTCCGTGCCTGATGAGTCTGATAATCACTGCACCCTTGGGCGTATCTGCGTTAAGACTGCTTATGCCTCCAAAAATCAGAGGGTGATGTGAGATTATCATCTCTGCGCCCTTGCTGATTGCCTCTTCTACTACGTCCATGTTTATCTCAAGGCATGTGAGAACTTTGCTTACCTGCCTGTCTTCGAAACCAATCAGAAGTCCGCTGTTATCCCACTCTTCCTGAAGTCCTGCCGGTGCAATGCTCTCGATAATTTTTGCTATATCTCCTACAGTTGTCACTTTATCTTTCATCCTTTCCCTCCTTAACCTTATACGCGACTTATTCATAATGCCTGTCTCCATTCCCTTCGATTTCATCAAGCAATCTCTTAAGGTAGCGTATTTCCTCTTCTTTTGCTGCTGTTTCATCGGCATTTATTTCTCTTGCTCTGTTAAGTCCTTCAAGTGTATTCTCCTCTCTGCGGATGATCCTTCTCACATGTTCTGACACAGGACCACCTGCAGACGTCATCCACACGGGCACCTCATAGTACAAGTCTCTATCTCCTGCTGTTCCTCCTGCGGCAAGATTCTGCATCCCGTCCATTGGCATACCCTCCGGCACGGCAGTAATTATCTGAGGAACGAATTTGCCTTCATATACTACATCTTCAGCCACAATCCTGTAATTGTTTCCGATCAGCCATCTGCGAAGTTCTCCGGATGCGGTTCTTGGCTGCATCACAATACGCTTAAGACTGGCGGCCACATCTTTGCTCTCGCTTAGAATCTCGGCAATGAGAGTGCCGCCCATTCCTGCAATGCACACTCCTTCCACCTGTCCCGGCTCCAGCACCTTAAGACCGTCTCCCAGCTTGATCTCGCATTCACTTATACCTCTCTCCATGCAAAGCGTTCTCGCTTTTTCCAGTGAAGGCTGACTGATATCTGCAGCAATTGCTCTCACACACCTGCCGCTCTCAATCATGTATGCTGGCAAAAAACCATGGTCGGTTCCAATGTCGGCCATGGTTTCGCAATTGTCCAGTCTGTCAGCGATCACCTGGAGTCTTTCACTCAGTTTTATCATCGCTTCCCTCATCTTATTCCAGATAGTCTTTAAGTTTCTTGCTTCTTGTCGGATGCCTCAGCTTCCTGAGCGCCTTAGCTTCTATCTGTCTGATTCTTTCCCTTGTTACATCGAATGTCTTGCCCACTTCTTCCAGAGTTCTGGCCCTGCCGTCCTCAAGTCCGAAGCGCAGCTTGAGCACCTTCTGCTCTCTTTCTGTGAGAGTTCCAAGCACATCGACCAGCTGCTCCTTAAGCATGCTGAAAGCCGCCGCATCGGCTGGTGCAGGCGCTTCGTCATCCGGTATGAAGTCGCCCAGGTGACTGTCTTCTTCTTCTCCGATTGGTGTTTCCAGAGAAACAGGTTCCTGAGCAATCTTGAGAATTTCTCTTACTTTATCTACTGTAATTCCCATTTCATCTGCTATTTCTTCAGGTGAAGGTTCTCTGCCGTTCTCCTGAAGCAGCTGCCTTGAAACTCTTATAAGTTTATTGATGGTTTCCACCATGTGTACAGGAATTCTGATTGTTCTTGCCTGATCCGCTATGGATCTGGTTATTGCCTGTCTTATCCACCATGTAGCATAGGTTGAGAACTTGTATCCTTTGGTGTAATCGAATTTATCAACAGCTTTGATAAGGCCCAGATTGCCTTCCTGAATCAGATCAAGAAGATGCATGCCTCTGCCTACATACTTCTTGGCAATGCTGACAACAAGTCGCAGGTTGGCTTCGCAAAGTTTCTGCTTGGCAAGCTCTCCGTCAGAGCCTCCTGCCTCCATTCTTCTTGCCAGCTCCACTTCCTCTTCAGCTGAAAGAAGCGGTACCTTGCCGATTTCCTTCAGATACATTCTAACCGGATCATCAACCGCTACCGTTCTGGACACTGTTGCCTCAAGATCAATTTCCTTCTTGGTAGGATCCTTCTCGATTTCTGCGCGCACATCAGGGTCTTCTTCGCCTTCTTCCTCGATTTCCTGAAGTTCCAGTTCATCAGGCTCATCACCCATGTCGCCCATCTGTATTTCTATTCCTGCAGTATTAAGACTGTCGTAAATGTCATCCATCTGTTCCTTATCCAGATCCAGTTCACCGATTTCTTCGGCGATGTCTGCATATGTTACCTGTTTCTTGCTCTTTATCTTCTCCTGCAGGTTTTTGATTATTTTCGCTTTTAATTCGCTAATAGAAACGACTTCTTCTCCTTCTAATTTAATTAGATTCTCCTCAGATGCATTAATATTTTTTTCTTTTGTCATAGTTCCGACCCTCACTGTTCCTAACAAGAACTATATTAATTTGATTCTTTGCTGTAAATCCATGAGCTTCTTCGTAAGCTCTACGATTTCTTCCTGATTTTCTTCTTCATCTGCCAGCGAAAGACTGTCTATCAGAAGCCTTTCTTCCCTCTGTAGTCGTTCTTTATCTTTTTGTTTCATGCACTCTTGAAACATTCTGTCTTCTGTCCCCTCGGGTACAATCCGGCTTGTTACCTGTTCAAGAGCATTCATCTGATCACCTTCAAGCATCTCTGCAAGTTTTACTGTATCAACAGGTCTTGTCCCGTCATCAATTCTGTTCAGTGCCTGAAATATCACCTCTGCATCGTCCGACTCAAGCGGATTGATATCCGCTTCTCTAATGGCACGTGCATATTTTTCTTCCAGAAATGCAAGCTTGATAAGATCTGCTTCCGTCTCGCTCATGCCCCTTTTCACTGCCGTATCTCTGTTAAGATACCTGGCAGCAGGCGCCCTTTCCGGTTCTCGAGTCACGTTATACTCTCTGCGCACAGCTTCTTCGGATATACCGTAATCAGCGGCAAGCTTCTTTATGTATATATCCGCTTCTACCGGTTTCATCTTTCTCAGCACCGCGGCACATGCATCGATAAACTGAACACGCTGCTGATTGTCCTGCAGATCGAAAGCTGACGCTGTTCGGCGGATTTTGAAATCACCGTACGCTTCGGCACTGTCTGCAAGCTCCATGAAAGCATCTCTGCCGTTTGCCTTGACGAATTCGTCCGGGTCTTTACCTTGACTGACCTTCATCACTTTGGCTATCAGTCCTTCACTGTACAGTATGTCGATTCCCCTGTCCGCTGCCTTCTGTCCTGCATTGTCTGCATCGTACGAAAGAATTACATTCCTGGTATACCGTTTAATGAGTCTTGCCTGATTCTCTGTCAGCGCAGTGCCCAGGGACGCTGAAACATTCCTCACTCCGGACTGATACAGTGAGACTACATCCATCTGACCTTCAACCAGTATTATTCTGTCCTGATTCCTGATTTCACGGGCTGCCAGATTAAGGCCGTAGAGATTATTTTTTTTAAGAAAAATGCTGGATTCCTGTGAGTTGAGATATTTAGGCTCGCCGTCTCCGATTATTCTTCCGCTGAATCCGATAACTTTGCCGGCTGTGTTCATTATTGGGAAAATAACCCTGTTTCTGAACTTGTCATAATATCTTCCGGTCTTGTCGGATCTTGCGATCAGTCCCAGCTCCAGCAGTCTTTTGTCACTAAACCCCAAAGAAGTCAAATGTTCGTAAAGTTCCTGCCAGCTGTCCGGTGCATAGCCGATTCCGAATTTGTTGAGCACGTCATTTGATATGCCTCTTCGCTGCATATATGTATAGCCCGGGTTGGCCTTGTCACGCAGCTTCCTATACCAGAATCGTGCGGCCTGTCTGTTGATTTCATAAAGCTCATCTTTGTCCTTGCTTGACTTGAAAGCGCCATCAAGACTTATGCCGTATTCTCCTGCCAGACGTTCAGCTGCTCCTCTGAAATCAAGGTTGTTGTAGCGTTTGACGAATTCGATTACATCGCCTGATGCCCCGCACCCGAAACAGGTGAAAATCTGCTTTTGTTCAGACACTACAAAAGAAGGTGTCTTCTCGTTATGAAAAGGACAAATTCCTTTGTAATTGGCACCTGCTTTCTTAAGCGGCACCACACGCCCTATCACATCAACGATATTGCACCTGCTTTTAATCTCATCTATTATGTTGTTCTGGTTATATCCAC
Source organism: Clostridiales bacterium (assembly GCA_022780965.1). Lineage (GTDB taxonomy): Bacteria > Bacillota > Clostridia > Peptostreptococcales > Anaerovoracaceae > Lentihominibacter. The sequence goes on along the minus strand of JALEUQ010000053.1, from coordinate 69,131 downwards.
TCACCCTGTCTCCCTTTCATTTCGCCTGCTAATATACATATACGACGTTTTTCCCGGATTTCTCTTTTGAAAATACAGTTACTGGAAAATTTTTTCGTATGTGGTAATGGCGAATCTATCAGTCATTCCTGCAACGTAGTCCTTAACAAGCTCTGCTGCGCCGAATTCATCCATCATCATGCAGTATTCTTCCGGAAGCTGATCGGGATTATTGCAGAAATAATCATAAAGTGACTCAATTATTAATTCAACCTTGTTCAGATCTTCTACCTTCTTCACGTCATTGTTCATGTATACATTGCGGAACATGAACGAACGAAGCTCATTCATGGCCTGAGACTTTTCCTCGGTAAGACTTGCATACTCCTTGTCCCAGCTGTTTGCTATCATATCCTTTACAAGAGTATCAATTCTTTTCTTGTGGCTGCTGCCAAGTACTGCTATACACTCTGCGGGAAGATCAGACATGCTGATGATTCCGCTTCTCAGAGCATCGTCTATGTCATGGTTAATGTATGCTATTCTGTCGCTTGTTCGGACAATCTGACCTTCTACTGTCACAGGCATTGTCTGTCCAGTATGGTTCAGTATTCCGTCACGCACCTCAAAAGTAAGATTCATGCCTCTTCTGTTCCTGCCCTGCTCAAGTACATCTACAACCCGCAGACTCTGCACATTGTGTTTGAAACCGCCGGGGTGAATTCTGTTAAGTATGGCTTCGCCGCTGTGCCCGAAAGGCGTGTGTCCCAAATCGTGTCCCATTGCAATGGCCTCTGTCAGATCCTCGTTTACTCCCAAACCTCTGGCAATAGTTCTTGCAATCTGACTCACCTCTATTGTATGTGTCAGCCTGGTTCTGTAATGGTCCCCCTCCGGAGCCAGGAAAACCTGAGTCTTGTGCATGAGTCGTCTGAACGCCTTGGAATGAATTATTCTGTCTCTGTCACGCTGGAAATCAGTTCTTATCTGGCACTTTGTCTCTTCTATGGCACGCCCTGCTGACTGATCTGCTTTCATGCCGTACCTGCTTAGAATTTCATGTTCTCGTTTTTCCTGAAGTTCTCTTGTAATCATTAAAGTCAATACTCCTGATTTTTATACACCTGTATGCCCGAATCCTCCGGCTCCTCTCTCAGTCTCCGACAGCTCTTCAGCCGGCTCTATCTCAGCCTTTATATAGGCGGCTGCTACCATCTGTGCGATTCTTTCGCCGTTTGATACTGTAAAGGGTTCCTGTCCCCAGTTAATAAGAGGAACTTTCACTTCGCCTCTATAGTCACTGTCAATTGTACCGATTCCATTGACAAGACCTATTCCCTTCTTGATGGCCAGTCCGCTGCGCGCTCTTATCTGAACTTCGTATCCTTCCGGTATCTCCATGAAAAGTCCCGTAGGTACCAGGGCTCTCTCGCCGGGATTGATGGTTACAGGCTCATCAAGATATGCGCGAATGTCCATTCCTGCAGCTCCTGCTGTCTCGTACTGCGGCAGCACCCCCGAAAGGGATTTTATTCTAATCTTCATCTTTGTTCTCCGATTTATTTAATGTACTTTACTTTATCATATCTTAAGTCCTCAAGAAGGGTCTCTGCCTTCTTTTCGGCCGGCATTCCAATTGACAGCATTGCTTCAAGTCTATGTCCTTCCGGAATTCCTACAAGTTCTGCCAGATATTCTTCTGTGCTTCTGCCGTCAGCCGCCTGACGAAGCCTTCCCTGGATCCAGCAGCTTCCCACTCCCAGGCTCTCTGCCATAAGGTGCATGTTTGACATGACTATCGAACAGTCCTCAATCCATACATCGCAGGCCTGCGGATCTGCAGTTACCACAATGCACGCATCTGCACCGGAAAGCATGTTCGCGCCGCCCGTCCTGCAGCCAGGCATTCTGCTGAGAATATCTTTATTTGTTACAACTGTCATCTCCCACGGTCTCAGACCTCTTGAAGATGCGCTGAGAAGACCTGCCTGCACAATTTTGTTCAGGTTTTCTTCACTGACAGTATCTCCTGTATACTTTCTTATACTATGTCTCTTTTTTAAAACATCAAATAATGACATGGTATCCTCCTTATCATCTACATATTGTGGTTCTGCATTATCATGCACTGATTTATTATACAATAATTACTTTTAAAATGATACGATATTGAGTATAATATCAGTAACACAGCACTGGGGGGATTATCATGAAGGCAAAAAAATCCAAGGCGGCCGCAGTTCTTCTCGTGATTGCAGCACTGTTTCTCATATACGGCATCTATGCAGTAATTAACGCTGTAAACTACGTAAACACCTACACAACTGCATCCACCATAACAACCATGGGGTCAATTCATTATATTGTGACGTCTTCAATGGCATACTTCGGATTCGCGTCCATTCTCATCGCCGCGTCGCTCATTCTGAAAAACCAGGCAAACATTTCAGGTAATTCAGAAAATCCATCAGATGTGCGAAAGGATTCAAAAGATGTGCGAAAGGATTCGATTCCACCTGTTACGTCGTCTGAAGATTCAAAGATGCAGCAAGAAACATCAGATGCAGATTCATCTGCCTTTTCTGAATCACAATCTGAAAAAGAGCATAATGAAGCTCCGGCCACAACAGGCGGTGTCACTTACAACAAACCAGTAGATTCAAATGAATCCACTCAAACTGATGAACCGTTGCAATCCTGCGAATCCACTCAACTTGATGAGCCGGATAAATCTGCCGAATCATCTCCAGCTTTCATTGATGTTAAGGAGGCTGTCAGATCGTTCAAATATCATGATACTGTTCCTCTTAAAGAGGAACTTACAAAAGAAATTGACAATGATATCGATAGGGTTATCGCTCTTCTGAGAGATATCTGATATTAAAACTTAAAGAGAGCCTGCACTTCAAGCACCGGCTCTCTTATTTGTTCTCATTATTTTTTCTATCTCATTATTCTTCTTATTCTTCCTTCTGCTTATCGTCGCCGGCATCTTCCATTACATCTGCAACATTGACCCTTTCCACTTCCATCTTAGGTTCATTTGCCGGTGTTGACTCACTCTCAGCATCAGTCTCGCTGTTCTTGCTCTCAAACTCTGCATATGTGGCTTCTGAGCCGCCAATAATATCATCAAGCGGTGCAGGCTCAGTTGACTTGATGAGATGTCCTGCAAGTATCTCATAGAATCCAGCCTGAGTGGAGAACATGTATACAGTAACCGGAATTGCGAACAAACCGCTTATGATTGATACTACTGCACTTGCCAATCCGTCCAAAGCCAGCAGATCACCGATTCCCACCACTATTGAAGCCGGAATTGTTGCCAGCAGCATCCATCCGATGAAGGAAAGATTCATGCAGAAGTACTTCATCTTGTTGCCCTTCATCATCATCTTGCTCTCGTTCATACACTGTCTGATGTCCTTCTCAGGATCGTCAGCCAGAATGAAGAATGCCTGACTGTACCTGATAGCTGCAATAATTCCCGGAATTACGAAAAGCAGTGACCAGAGAAAAATGAAAATGTACTGGAATATGATCAGGCCTACAGCTTTGCCGAACTTCTCAAATCCCAGGAAAATGTCGCTTACTTCAACAATCTGTCTTCTGAACATTGCCAGGAAGAACAGAGACAGTCCCAAAGTCATCGGTCCGTAAACGAGAATAATGTAAATGCCGCTGATTGGACAGTAAGTAGGCATCATCGAGTAATACAGAGAATACATATTGGCATCCATTCCCATTGTGTTGCCGCTGTCAATTATATCAGTGAGATTCACACCGAACAATGCATTCAGTACCGATGGAATCACGCTCACTATCAAGGTGAAAACAAATACTGAGACTATTGCCACCCTCCAGTTGCCGCTAAGTGCATTTCGTCCAAGAAGTCTCAGATTCCTGCTTGGCTCGGCAATAACGATATTTCTTCTGTTAAGGTTTACCAATTAAATCACCCCACTGTAATTCATGATTGAGAATCTTCTCACTATAGCAATTAATGCTTGCATAATCCACATTATATAACTTGCAATACCCTTTTTCAAGGGGGTATAATGCCTACGAAGGACTGACCGAAATGCCCCTCACGGTGAACATCGGAGCAGTTCCCATGAGCTTGCTGATACAGATACATTCCAATATGATTTTTAACGAAAGGTTATTCACATGAACAAACGCGCAGCCATTATAACTTCATATATTGACACCCCTTTTCCCATGAAAGATGATGCAGAGTCTATGGATATAATCATCTGCACTGACGGCGGATACGATTTGGCATCAGAGCAGAAAATAAGACCCAACTTTCTGCTTGGCGACCTGGATTCGATAACATCCCCCATTCCGGAAGATATTCCTGTCATCAGATTCAATCCTGAAAAAGACTATACCGATCTGCAGCTGGCCATCGAAATGGCTCTCGAGATTGGTGCTTCAGACATTGAGATATGGGGAGGCATTGGCGGACGACTCGATCACACCATTGCCAACATTCAGATGCTTTCCAATTTCAGTGAAAAATGTCAGCGTCTTATTCTTAGAGACGGTGCAAACGAAGCTATGATTCTAAGTGCAGGCACAGTACATAAAATAGAAGCCAGAGACGGATGGTATTTCTCATTATTTTCACTGTCTGATACATGCCAGGATCTCAAAATTGAAGGTGCCAAGTACAATGTGGATAACTTCACACTGACACGAAACTACCCCATTGCAGTAAGCAATGAATTTGCATCTGACATTGTTTCAATAACAGTATCCGGCGGCACGCTGCTGCTTGTACTTGCATCAAAATAACAGGCCTTTGGACCAAATAACAACACCCCGCACAATGTACGGAGTGTGTAATCTGCTGTTATTTCTCCCATTCGAGAGTCCTGTCAACAGCTTTGTGCCAGCCGGCAAGAAGCTGTTTTCTTTTTTCTTCTGTCATTTCAGGTTCGAATACCTTGTCAACTTCCCAGTTTTCTGATATGTCATCAAGATCCGACCAGTAACCGGTCGCTAGTCCCGCCATATATGCAGCGCCAAGGGATGTGGTCTCAATGCATGAAGGTCTATATACTTTCCTGTCAATGATACCGGACTGGAATTCCAGAAGAAAATCATTGGCACTTGCACCGCCGTCAACCTTGAAAGTATGAATAGGTGCTCCCATGTCGTCCTCCATAGCACTAATCAGGTCACCGGTCTGATACGCCATTGACTCCAGCGCTGCCCGTGCTACATGTTTCTTGTTTACTCCTCTGGTAATTCCCATCAATGCTCCTCTGGCATATGGATCCCACCAGGGAGCACCTAAGCCTGTGAATGCAGGTACAATGTATGCTCCCGCAGTATCTTCAACCTGTCTTGCCAGTTCTTCAGTCTCTGCGGCAGTATTTATGATGCCCATTTCATCTCTAAGCCACTGTACTACAGCTCCCGATACAAAAACCGAGCCCTCAAGTGCGTAGTATACTTTATTATCAAGACCCCACGCTACTGTTGTAACAAGGCCCTTATCTGAAGTCACAGGTACCTCCCCTGTATTAACGAGCATGAATCCGCCGGTTCCGTAAGTATTCTTAGCCTCTCCTCTGCTGAAGCACGCCTGTCCGAAAAGTGCCGCCTGCTGATCACCAATAGCTCCTGAAATGGCAATTTCTCCGCCCAGCCACTGCTTGTCTGCAGTGCCGTAGATCATGCTGCAAGGTACAGGTTCAGGGAGCATGCACTTGGGAACCTGCAGCATCTCAAGAAGTTCCTCATCCCACTTCAGTTCATGAATATTGAACATCATGGTTCTGGACGCATTGGAATAGTCTGTGACATGAACGCGACCGCCCGTAAGTTTCCATATGAGCCATGTTTCTATTGTGCCAAAAAGAAGTTTACCTTTCTCTGCTTTCTCACGTGCTCCTTCAACATTATTCAGAATCCATCGAAGTTTAGTCCCTGAGAAATATGGATCAATGAGAAGTCCGGTCTTGCTTCTCACCATGTCATTATAACCTGCATCCCTAAGTTCTTCGCAGAAATCAGCCGTTCTCCTGCACTGCCACACTATGGCATTATAAACAGGAATGCCGGTTTCTCTGTCCCAAACCACTGTTGTCTCTCTCTGATTCGTAATGCCGATCGAATCTATGTTCTCACAGCCGGCACCTGCGGCTGTCATTGCGTCACGTGCCACCTTAAGCTGAGTTTCCCATATCTCCACCGGGTCGTGTTCCACCCAGCCTGCATTAGGGTAATACTGCTTGAATTCCTGCTGTGCAGAACTAATCTGTCTTCCTTTCCTGTCATAAATAATGCATCTGGCACTTGTCGTACCCTGGTCCAGGGCCATTATCCATTTATCTTTCATTATACAAACTCCGCCATTATTCTGTTTGAAACATCCATTCCGTACTCTGTGAGATAGAGCCTGTCACCGTCAAGCACAATCAGTCCTTTGTTTTTCTTAAGAACTGTATCATCAAACACATCGAAAAGATCTTTGCCGAAGGTCTTCCTGAACTTGTCAAGGCTTATTCCCGACTGCTTTCTCAGCCCGGTAAAAACAAAGATTCCCATTTCATCCCGTTCTGTATAATTCTCCACACTGCCTGCATCAATAGGTGCCTTGCGGGCTTTGATGCATCGGAGATAATCCAGCATTCCTTCAACATTTTTATATCTGACTCCGTCGATAAAAGAACTTGCTCCAAGGCCGATGCCCAGATATTCTTGATATGACCAGTATTTCATGTTGTGACGTCCCTCTCTGAACGGCAGTGCGCAGTTTGATATTTCGTAGTGAGAATATCCTGCCTGGCTTAGCACCTTCAATGCTTCGTGGTACATCTCTCTGTCAAGTATCTCAGGAGTCTCGATAAGATCCCCCCTTTTGATTCTGTCGTATAGAACTGTGTCTTCCTCCAGCGTAAGACTGTACAAAGAAATGTGCTCGGGTCTGAGAAATACTGCTGCCTTGACTGTGTCCAGCCATTTCTTGAGAGACTGCCCCGGAATGGCGAACATCAGATCCATGTTTATGTTTTTGAATCCGGCGCGTCTTGCCTTCTGATATGCACTGGTTGCCTGATTCTTGTCATGAAGCCTGCCCAGAACATTCAGTACGGAATTGTCAAAAGACTGGATTCCCATACTCAGCCTGTTAATTCCCGCCTCAAGATATGCATTGAGCTTCTCATCCGTAACCGAGTTCGGATTTCCCTCTATGGTTATTTCTGCGTCTGATGCAAGATTGAAATTCTCCCTGATGCAGTCCATGATTCGTTTGATGTCATCTGATGAAAGCAGTGATGGTGTTCCTCCGCCTATGAATACTGTCTCCACAAGTCTGTACGGCCACGCTTCACTGAGAATCCTGATTTCTTCACAAAGCGCCACAGCGTATTCCGACAAGGGCTTCTGCTGGGCGCACTGAAACGAGAGAAAATCGCAGTAACTGCATTTTCTCTCACAAAACGGAATATGAAGATATAAACCAAGACTACTTGTTCTCATCATACTTGAGTACCGCTGTGAATGCTTCCTGAGGCACTTCCACAGTACCAAACTGACGCATTCGCTTCTTACCTTCTTTCTGCTTCTCAAGAAGCTTTTTCTTTCTGGAAATGTCGCCTCCGTAACACTTGGCAAGTACATCCTTCCTGTATGCCTTCACCGTCTCACGGGCAATTATTTTCTGTCCGATTGATGCCTGGATAGGCACTTCAAACTGATGCATAGGAAGTATTTCCTTAAGCTTGGCACATACGAATCTTCCGCGTGAATACGCTTTGGATTCGTGAACTATCATGCTGAAAGCGTCCACCAGTTCTTTGTTCAGAAGTATATCAAGCTTTACAACCTTGGAAGGCTGATATCTGATGAATTCATAGTCCAGAGAGCCGTATCCTCTGGTCTTGGATTTAAGCGCGTCAAAGAAGTCGTATATTACTTCGTTCAGAGGCATTTCGTAATGAAGGTTGACTCTTGTTTCTGTAATGTATTCCATGTGAGTCATGGTTCCTCTGCGCTCCTGGCAGATTTCCATAATGTTGCCCACGTACTCCTTAGGCACCATTATGTCTGCCTTAACCATCGGCTCTTCAATATGATCTATCTCTGACGGATCAGGAAGATTGGACGGATTCTGCACCATTATCTCCGAACCGTCAGTAAGCACAACTTTGTATATTACGCTCGGCGATGTGGTTACTACAGCCAGATCAAACTCACGCTCAAGCCTTTCGACGATGATCTCCATATGAAGAAGTCCCAGGAATCCGCATCTGAATCCGTATCCCAGCGCCGTTGAAGTCTCCGGCTCGAAATGGAATGCCGCGTCGTTTACCTGCAGTTTCTCAAGGGCATCTTTGACCGTCTCGTACTTCTCACCCTCTGCCGGATATATTCCGCAGTAAACCATAGGCTGAACCTTTTTGTATCCAGGCAAAGGTTCCTCTGTGGGCTGTTCCGCAAGTGTTATCGTATCACCTACACGTGCGTCGGCAACCTGCTTGATGCTGGCACAGATGTATCCTACTTCGCCGGCGCGAAGTTCCTTGCATTCAACAGGACCCGGTGAATAAGTTCCTACCTCAGTAACTTCGTACTTCTTGCCCGTGTTCATAAGCTCTATCATGTCGCCCTTCTTGACTCTGCCGTCAAAAATTCGCGAGTATATTACAACACCCTTATAGCTGTCATAGTACGAGTCGAATATCAAGGCTTTAAGTTTACCGTCTTCATCCCCCTTGGGAGCAGGAATATCAGTAACGATTCGCTCTAGAAGTTCCTCTATGCCCAGGCCTTCCTTGGCACTTACAAGTGGTGCGTTCTGTGCCTCGATGCCTACTACATCCTCGATTTCCATTTTGACTTCCTCAGGTCTTGCTGATGCCAGATCAATCTTGTTGAGGACAGGCATTATTTCCAGATCTTCATCCATGGCAAGATATACATTGGCAAGTGTCTGAGCCTCAACTCCCTGTGTCGCGTCAACAACAAGAACAGCTCCTTCGCATGCTGCAAGGCTTCGTGAAACCTCGTAGGTGAAGTCAACATGTCCGGGTGTATCTATAAGATTGAATATGTATTCGTTTCCATCCTTGGAATTAAATACAAGACGTGTGGTCTGAAGCTTGATTGTTATACCTCTCTCCCGCTCCAGATCCATGTTATCCAGAAACTGTTCCTTCATTTCACGCTGTGAAACAAGGCCTGTTTTTTCTATGATTCTATCGGCAAGAGTCGACTTGCCGTGGTCGATATGCGCTATGATGCTGAAATTTCTGATGTAGTCCTTATAATTGCTCATTTATTTCCTCTCAAGTTAGTTTCTTTCACACTAATTTTAATGGAAAATCATTGTAATTTCAACTTGCAATTTGACTGTGCCTCGCCTATAATATGCGTGTATGATTTTTAGCTTTAATATGAAAGTGGGGTAAATTAATGGCAAACGTAAAATCAGCAAAGAAAAGAATCAAAGTTATCGACAAGAAGACTGCAAGAAACAGACGTGTTAAGGGTCACCTCAAGGCTGTTCTCAAGGGATTCGACGCAGCACTGGAAGCAGGTAACATGGCAGAAGCCAAGGAACTGCTGGTAAAGGCTGAGAAGAAGCTCAACCAGGCAGCAGCTAAGAACGTAATCCACAAGAAGGCTGCTTCAAGAAAGGTTTCAAGACTTAACAAGAGATTCAACAAGGCTAACGCCTAAGTCTCACCCGTCCCCACCGGTGCATAAGTTAAATGCACAGATGAGCAACGAACAAATTGTTCACAAAAAAAGATGGATGTGTCTCCCATCTTTTTTTATTGCTCAAAATGTGCTAAAATGTATAGAAATTTCTTGTCAGCAAATCAAGGTTTAACACGATAAGGAGGTTAATCATGAGTTTACATATCGGTGCCAAACCCGGTCAGATTGCGCCAACTGTGCTCCTGCCGGGAGATCCTTTAAGAGCTAAATTCATAGCTGAAACATATCTTGATAACCCGGTTTGTCATAACACAATTCGAAACATGCTGGGCTACACAGGCACATATAAAGGTGTTCCTGTTTCTGTTCAGGGCACAGGCATGGGCATGCCGTCCATGGGAATCTACTCATGGGAGCTTATTACTGAATACCAGTGCCGCAATCTCATCAGAATCGGCACAGCAGGTTCATTCTCTAAAGACTACAATCTAAGGGACATTGTTATCGGTATGGCAGCATCAACAGATTCAAACTACGCACATGCATTTGACATGCCCGGCACACTTGCTCCAACGGTAAGTGAACCGCTTCTTGACTGTGTTGAAGAAGCATCAAGGAAGCTGGACATTCCTCTTCGCCGCGGCAATATTGTATCCTGCGACGTTTTCTATGAGACTGCTCCTGACTGGTGGAAACGCTGGTCCAACATGGGCGTAGTGGCAGTTGAAATGGAGGCTGCCGCACTATACCTCAATGCAGCTTATCATAAGGTAAACGCACTTGCCATGATGACTATCAGCGACAACTTCGTCACAGGCGCCAAGTCAACTCCGCAAGAACGCCAGGAATCTTTCACAGATATGATGGAAGTAGCACTTGAAGCTGCCGTAAACTGCAAATAGTATCAGATGAAATGTAGGTGATAACATGAAAATACTGGAATCAGCAGAGAACTATTTGGAAACAATACTGATACTCAAGAATGAGAAAGGCAATGTCCGCGCCATAGATATAGTCAACTACCTTGACTTCAGCAAGCCAAGTGTAAGCATTGCACTTAAGCAGCTTGAAAACAACGGGTTTATCAGCCGTGATAAAGACGGACTTATCAGTCTCACCGATGACGGCAGACAGATAGCTGAGAGCGTATACGAAAGGCATGAACTTCTGACGCGTCACTTCATCAGCATCGGAGTGTCACCTGACACTGCCAGAGAAGATGCCTGCCGCGTAGAGCATTACATAAGCCAGGAAACCTTCAATGCTCTCAAAAAACATCACATGCAGGACCACAATTAATGCGAAATACTATCCTAAAATGTGAAGGAGGAGAGACGTGCACCAGCTGCACATCTCTCCTTATTTAATGAAACAAGTAAATCATTCTTTAGTAATTAAATTCAAAGCGATTTATGCTTCTGCTGCATTTCTCTCATGCACGACGGTTTGTTTGTAAAAGGGTATCGTCAATAGTTTATTATCATACATTATGAATCAATGCAGCACGCAAATCATATGTTTTCATAATCAGACTGTGATATAGTCTTTTAGTTTCTCATAGGTTTTATCACCTATTCCTGATACATTCTTAATCTCTTCAATGCTTGCAAATCTGCCATTGCTCTCTCTGTAGGCAATTATCTTCTCTGCTGTGGCAGGACCTACACCGGTCAATGTCTGCAGTTCTGCAGAGTCAGCCGTATTGATGTTCACCTTGCTGTTGTCATAATAAGCACCGCTTCCTGCAGAATTCTGCACTTCTCCCTGCTTCGGCGCTTCTTCTATCGAAGGGATGTATATCTTGTCTCCATCGTTTACAGGGGCTGCTCTATTAATATTAGTAATATCTGCCTTGTCTGTAAGTCCGCCGGCTGCGATAATGGCGTCCTCTACACGGCATCCTGAATCAAGCTCAGCAACCATGGGATTAACAACTTCTCCCCCAATGTCGACATACACACTTCCTGTCTGTGTCTCTTCAATAACAGCTGTCTCTTGTTCTATGCTCACCTCCTCTCCTTCATTCCCATGGGATGTCAGCATGAATGCTGCCACTGATACCAAAACAATCATAACTACTATTCCCTTGAGCTTATTCTCGTTCTCTGCAACGAAACCTTTTACTCTCGGGTTTGTCATCAGTTTATCCCACAGATCTCTCACCGACATGTCACATTGCCCTCTCAATGGTTCCATCAGATATATTGCAGTAATATATCTCCTTGCTCAGCCTGTCCTCAGGACAGGTTCCAAAAGTTGAAAACTGGAAAGCAACATCCTCCATGAATTCTCTGCTTAGATTTCCTATATCTTTAATCAGCAGCAGAGAGTGAACCGCAAAGGGCAGAATGTAGAAATTGCTTCCTATGAACTCTCCTGCCTTCTCAGGGAAATCAGGGTAAAAAAGACACCCTGCCCCCATTTGTCCGATGGCACAGCTTGCAATGAAAACTTCATCGCACAGCTTATCAAAGGCCGCAGGAACATTTCCCGGCAGTACATCCATAACCTTCTCGAAAAGTTCTTCTTCACTTAATCCGAAACTTCTAATAAGAGGACTGGTGACAACGGATGTGAGAATATCGTCTTCAGACTGAGGAAGCACAAGCCTGTATATCATGGCAATATCGTCCCGCACTCTGAAGGGAATTTCATCTCTGATGTTTTCAATAGTGCTGACATTGACCAGCTGAACTGCCAAATGCTCTATGAAATAGTCAATATCCTGAGTAATCGCTCTTAGTTCAGCAGGCTGCCCTTCAATGGCATCCAGAATATCCGATGCAATCACACACATGGCACTTAAAAACTCATCATGACTGTCAACATTCTCATAAATGTGTGACAGATTCATGCATATTCCGATATCTGAATCAGAAGGTTTGAAACAGATTCCGTCATATGAATCACTGAGATGTTTCTCGGTTCGCCTTACCTGAATCTCGGCATCAGCATATTCTGCCGGCAGATAATCTGGCAACGATTCCCTGACCTTATCAAGGAAATCCAAATAACTGTTCATCTCGTTCTCCTTTACTACTTACTTTCGACTTGCCATTATTTTACATTTAGTGGTAATAATTGTCAATATATTACTGTTATTTTTTGCCATTTTATTTTTCGCAGCATATGTGATAAAATATTGTTGATTATACTTTTGCAGGGAGGACTGTTCACTATGAAAATTGTGATTATTACAGGCAGTGCGCGCAATGACTCAAATACCAAGAGAATGGCCGCTTCGTTTGAAGGTGCGGCTTATATCAAGGCGCTTGCCACAGGGCAACAGGTATCTATAGAAAAGATTGATGCTGCAGAACTTAATATCGGACCTTGCCATGCATGTGATACATGCTTCAGCACTGGCAAGCCATGTTCATTTGACGATGACTTCAACAAAGTCGCCAATTCCATTCTTGAAGCTGACGGAATTGTTATAGCTGCTCCGGTTTACTGGTACGGAATGCCTGCTTCAGTCAAATCTCTGATTGATAAATGCTATTCATTCTACGTTGGCATTGAGAAAAAATTTGAAGGAAAGAAGGCAGCTCTCATTACATGCTGCGGAGATGATGATCCTGAAACCCTTGAGGGAATCAGATTTGAATTCAGGAAATCCATGGAGATCATGAATGCCGAAATTGCAGGAGAAGTCCTCGTTACAGGCATATACGATGAAGGCGCTGTCAAGTCCACTAATGGTATCGACAAGGCAGCGGCACTTATAAACAGTTTCATGTAGATATAGATTCAGGGCAGCGCTCACGCGCTGCCCTGATTTATAAGACTATTGTTCAGTTATTTCCGGATTGGAAAATATTATTTTTTCTCTTGTCATGGTTATTTCACTTCTATCCGCATCTATTCCCGCGAAAGGAAGGAAAGTATTAAGCACCAGTTCCGGGCTTAGATTTGATGTACTGCCCTGATCAAGAAGCATCCTCATTGTAAGCACACCTTCGCTCCAGCTGAAGTTCAGCCTCTGAATCATTGGCTTTATATCAACTTCCTTAAGTTCCTTTTTCTTTTTTTGTCTTTTAAGGGTTATGATTTTTTCCTGTTCCAAATACTCCTTAACAAGCATTTCCCCGTCTAAAGGTTCTGCTGCCGGAACTCTGGCAGTATAAAGTGCCGCAACAGTCATTGCAGACAATGTCCTGCTGCCGGTATTAAGATACTTGCAGTATTTGATATCAATACCATCTGCCATAATCGCTGACACTTTTGCGAATATTTCATCCGGATTTATATCGACTGCAGTTTCAAATTCTATGAATTCTTCCATTCCTTCGTATCCCAGAGAAAGCGGCTGTGCGAAGCTCATCTTGGGATGGGGATTGAATCCCTGCGAAAATGCAAGTCCGATTCCGGCACGCTTGAAGATTCGCTGGAACAGTCTCATCATATCCAGATGCGATGTATAGCATATTGTCCCCCTCTTGGAGAACTCCATCAGGTATTTAGCCACTTGCCGCCTCCTTCCCGATATGCTTCAGCATATCCTCATCTGCACTGTGGAAGCACTGGGCATGCTTGTTCATTCCGCATCCGACGCATCCAAGTCTGCAGTCGTGTGTCACCTGTGCCTCCTTAGCTTTCTCGTTCTCTCTAATCAGGAAATCACGTTCAATCAGAGGATCGATTATTTCCCACGGAAGCATTTCGTCATATGAACGTTCTCTGTATGCATAAAACTCAGGAGTCACTCCGGTTTCATCCATGGCCTGCTGCCACAAATCTCCTCTGTGATGTTCTGTCCACGCATCAAATCTGCATCCCAGCTGCCATGCACGGTAAATAAGCTTCCCCACCTTGCGGTCGCCTCTTGCGATGATTGCTTCCAGATTGCTTGTCTCTGTCTCATGATAATTGAAAGTAATGCCTTTCACATGCAGTCTTTCACTGAGATAATTGTGCTTCTCACGAAGCATCTCCGGTCTATCTTGTCCAGCCCACTGGAAAGGAGTGTGCGCCTTTGGCACAAAGTTTGACACGCTCACGGTAACACGAAATCTTCCGCCCTTTCGTCCGCGTATTCTGAAATTTATATCCAGAATGTTTCTGGCAATGTTTGCGATTCCATCCAGATCTTCGAAGGTTTCACCCGGTAATCCGTCCATGAAATACAGCTTGATAGTTTCCCATCCAAGCTCAATAGCCTGTTCAACTGCACTGTATATATTTTCTTCTGTAATGTTCTTGTTAATAACATCTCTAAGTCTCTGACTGCCTGCCTCAGGTGCAAAGGTCAGCCCCGACTTACGATAACCCTGAATTTCATTAAGCACATTAAATGAAAACGAGTCAAGTCTCAGCGAAGGCAGCGACAGCGATACGTTCTGTGCCTTGCACATGCCCATAAGGTCCATGGCAAGGTCCTCAAATCGCGAGTAATCACTGGTAGATAAGCTGAGAAGCGAAAGCTCTTCATGACCGGTATTCTTAAGCTGTTCCCTGACAATTTCCTTGATTGTGTCAGGTCTTCGCTCTCTCACCGGTCTGTATATCATCCCTGCCTGGCAGAATCTGCATCCTCTGGTGCATCCTCTGAAAGTTTCAACCACAGCTCTGTCATGAACTGTATCAATGAACGGAACGATGTTCTCAGTAGGGAATTCAGCGCTGTCCAAATCTGTCACAACTGCTCTCCTAACTCTGTCAGGAGCCTTATCATACAGCTTCACATACTCTTTCACTGTACCATCGTCATTGTATTTCACATCATAAAATGCAGGAATATATATGCCGTCCAGCTGTGAACATGCTCTGAGATATTCTTCTCTGCTGCTGTACTCTGCACGCATTAAAGCAACCTGTTCCAGAAGTTCTTCACCGTCACCTATTATGAACATGTCAACGAAATCAGCAAGAGGCTCCGGATTGTATGCGCACGGTCCGCCGGCTGCAACAATGGGGTCATCCTCCCCTCGGTCACAGCTTTTCACAGGCACACCACCTAAATCAAGCATGTTCAGTATGTTTGTAAAGGCCATTTCATACTGAAGTGTGAACCCGATTATGTCCATCTCATCAATTGGAGTGAATGTCTCAAGCGTGAAAAGTTTCCTGCCTTCTTCGCGCATGATTTTTTCCATGTCTGGTGCAGGTGCAAATATTCGCTCGCAGTAAATGTCAGGGTTCTTGTTAAGTATGTTATAGAGAATCTGCAGTCCCATGTAGGACATGCCTATCTCGTATGTATCAGGGAAAGCGAAACCGACCCTGACAGAAACGTCTGCAGGGTTCTTTATAACGCTGTTTACTTCGCCTCCAATGTACCTTGCAGGCTTTTCAACCTTCTTTAAAATTCTGTCCAGTTCTTTATCAATTATCATTCTATAACGATATCCTTTGTTATTTCTTCCATTGTCTTGCCTGTCACCGACTCAATTTCATCTACAAGTCTTATTACGTCCTGCTTCAGCTGCCCAACTTTCGCAGCAGCCTCAGGATGACCGTGACTTATTGCCTTGTCGATAATGTACTGGTATCTTTTTTCGACGCCCACGTACTCATGCTCGATGACACATCTGTCACCCAGACACACAAGGTCCGTCTCATTTATAAACCTGATTGGCGAAAAAGCCGAATACATCATATGAACTCTTATTATTTCCGCTTCCTGGGTATACCCCAGCTCGTTCATTATTCTGGCTCCTTCCAGGTCGTGCCTGTCTGTCAGTCTCACCAAATCATGGGTTAATCCTGCAGCCATTATAAGTTCCAGATCAAGTTCGAACCCGTTTCTGTTCAGCTCTGCTGCAATTGCGTATGCAACTCGAGCTACCGCCATGCAATGCTTGCGAATGTGCAAAGGTGTGTCGTACCTGTTCCAGAGTTCTCTGCATTCATTTTCTGATGGATGCTTCTCAAAAACTGTTCCCATATATTCTCCCGTTTTTTCTAGAAATAGTCTTCATCAAAGTATTCAAGTTCAAAATCCTGAATTTTGATAACATCTCCGTCTTCAAGCCCCATCTCTTTGAGAGCGTCAATGGCGCCTGATTTCTCAATATATTTGTAAAGATATCTAAGCGAACCGAAGTCTTCAAAGTTTGTGGAGTTGAAGATTTTAGTCAGCTGCTTACCCTCAAGGATGTATTCTCTTCCATTAAATGACGGATATACTGTTCTGTAGTCCGGATCCTGATCATCCTTCTCAAAATCAAACATTTCGTATTCTTCTTCAGGTTCAGGATTAGCAAGAACTTCCTGAAGTTTGAGAGCTGCTTCGCTGAGTATCTCCTTGACGCCTATATTAATCGGAGCTGACATTGGGAACACTTTGTACCCCTTCGACTCAACATATTCTTTGAACTCCAGATACACGGGATCATCATCACCGTTAATGTCTATCTTGTTTGCAGCAACAATCTGAGGCTTTCTCAACAATGCCGGATTATACTGTTCCAGTTCTCTGTTAATCTTGTCAAAATCCTCAATTGGGTTTCTTCCTTCACTGCCAGAAACATCCACTACATGAATGAGAACCTTGGTTCTTTCGATGTGTTTGAGAAATCTGAATCCCAGGCCGGCGCCCTCGCTGGCTCCTTCGATGATTCCTGCTATGTCAGCCATGACGAAACTTGTATCATAAAGCTTCACAACACCAAGATTAGGATCGATGGTAGTGAAATGATAATTTGCAATCTTAGGTTTGGCGCTTGTAGCTACACTGAGAAGTGTTGATTTGCCCACATTCGGGAAACCGACAAGTCCCACATCCGCAATCATCTTCATTTCGAGAATGATGTTCCTTTCCTTGGCGAAGCCTCCTGCTTCGGCGAAATTTGGAGCCTGTCGTGTAGAAGTAGCATACTTTACATTACCCTTGCCGCCTTTACCGCCTCTTGCAGCCACAAAAGATTGTCCGTGCTCCTTAAGGTCACGCATTACAAGTCCTGATTCTTCGTCAATGACAACAGTTCCCACAGGCACCTTGATTACAAGGTTTTCTCCGGACTTGCCGTAGCGCTTTCTCTTCATTCCGTTCTGTCCGTCCTCTGCCTCGTATTTTCTTTTATATCTGAAGTCCATCAGGGTTCTGAGATTCTCATCGGCTTCAAAAATTACATCGCCGCCTCTTCCGCCGTCACCGCCATCTGGACCGCCATCCGGTACGTATGGGTCATGTCTGAATGTAACAGCTCCATCGCCGCCTTTTCCTGATTTAATTGTAATTTTGGCTCTGTCTACTAACATGAATCCTCCTATAATTAAGGGAAAAATCTACAAATATACATACATAATTATTTTAACTTATTGCATGACTCATATCAATAAAAAAGCCCCTCGTTAAAGGGGCTAAAACATTCTTACGCTTCCTTAGGATATACGCTTACCTGTTTTCTTGTCTTATCTTTTCTTTCGAACTTAACAGCTCCGTCAATCTTTGCAAATAAAGTATCGTCGCCGCCGATGCCTACGTTGTTGCCAGGATGGAACTTAGTTCCTCTCTGTCTAACCAGGATGCTACCGGCACTTACGAACTGACCATCACCAGTCTTAACGCCTAATCGTTTCGACTCACTGTCACGACCGTTCTTCGAGCTACCTACACCTTTCTTACTTGCCATGGATCAGACACCTCCTTGTTTATCATCAATCAGGTTACAATTTCTAATTAAAGTGCAGCTTCTATTGTTTCAAGAATGTCTGCCTTAAGTGCCTTCTCATCAACTTCGATGTTGTTTGCCTTAGCGAATTCGATGAGCTCAGCCTTCTTCATTGACTTTAATGCAGGCTTTTCAGTTTCTGCTGCTTCTGCTTCAGGAGCTTCAGCTGCAGGTGCTTCTACTGCAGGTGCTGCCTTAACACCGCCGATTGAGTTAATCTCAACCATTGTGTATGGCTGTCTGTGACCCTGCTTCTTTCTGTAGTCCTTCTTAGCCTTGTACTTGAAGATTACAACCTTCTTGCCCTTGCCCGTTTCAACAGCTGTTCCTTCAACTGTAACGCCTTCAACGTAAGGAGTTCCAACCTTAACGCCGGCTTCATCTGCCAGAACAAGTACCTTGTCAAATACTACTGCTTCGCCGTCAGCAACGTTCAGCTTTTCAACAACAACTCTGTCGCCGTTCTCTACCTTGTACTGCTTGCCGCCAGTTTCAATAATTGCATACATTTAGATAATTACCTCCTCTATCCAGTCTCGCCTACGGTAGGCAGGTTCACCGTTTGCAAACCTTTAATTGGGCCCACTTCGAGCGGCTTACATCACAATATATTACACTATCAAAGATGGTTTGTAAAGTGTAAAATTCACTGAAACTGCAATATTTCAGTGAATTTTAAATACAATAAATTACAAATGGTTTCCACCATATGGATACACATACGCATCAGGTGTAAATGTACATCTCCGGCATCTATTCGATGATAACACCGTCCTCATCAATGAAAAACTCTTCATCACTGAGAATATCTGCAATCTCCTCTTCGACAGGTTCCTGTTTCTCTCTGTCCTTCTTGATTGAGTCAAGCAGCAGACCTTCAACCTTCTCCATAACGTCGAAGTTTTCTTCAAGGAACTTCTTAACGTTCTCTCGACCCTGTCCGATTCTCTCACCTTCAAAGCTGTACCATGAGCCCGCCTTATCAATAATCTTGGCTTCCACGGCACAGTCAAGCACATCACCGGCCTTAGAAATTCCCTGCCCGTACATAATGTCAAATTCAACCTGCTTAAACGGAGGTGCAACCTTGTTCTTTACAATCTTGACCCTTGTTCTGTTGCCAAGCACCTGATCTCCAGACTTGATGCTTTCAACTCTTCTGATATCCATTCTCATTGAAGCGAAGAATTTAAGAGCACGTCCGCCTGTTGTAGTCTCAGGGTTACCAAACATTACACCGATCTTCTCTCTCAGCTGGTTAATAAATATGATTGTAGTGTTAGTCTTATTAATTATGCCTGCAAGTTTCCTGAGTGCCTGTGACATAAGCCTTGCCTGCAGACCTACTGCAGATTCTCCCATGGCTCCGTCAATCTCATGCTTTGGCACAAGTGCAGCCACCGAGTCAACTACTACAACATCAATTGCGCCGCTTCTTACAAGCATTTCGACGATTTCGAGCGCCTGTTCACCGTAGTCAGGCTGTGATACAAGCAGCTCATCAACGTCTACACCAAGATTCCTGGCATATTCAGGATCGAGAGCATGTTCTGCATCGATGAATGCCGCTCTGCCGCCTGTCTTCTGGGCTTCGGCAATAATATGCAGAGTAAGAGTTGTCTTACCTGAAGACTCAGGTCCGTATATCTCTACAATTCTGCCACGTGGAACACCGCCTATGCCTGTTGCCAGATCCAGACTCATTGAACCTGTTGAAATAGCTTCAATATTCAGCATGGCGTTATCATCACCCAGCTTCATTATAGCGCCCTTGCCGAATGATTTCTGAATCTGAGCCATTGCAGCTTCAAGCGCCTTATCTCTATCATTAGCCGGTACTGCACCGACCTGTCCTTTCTTAGTTGCCATTTAATTTCCTCCATACATTAAGAACATTTGTTCTTCCTTATAATACCCTATACTTTGTTTCCCGTCAAGGGTATTTTATTATGGTAATCTGTTAATGTCAATATTTACCAGCTAGTGTAAAATATCTGAACTGTCACAAGAGAAGTGCTGTCCGATTTGTCAGTCGAAGCAGGCTCATAATCAACCGTAACTTCGAAGTACGCACCGTTTTTATCCTTTAATCCACGCATCACTTTGTGCGCAGCGACATTTTCATCTTCAGACTGTTCGGATACAACTTCAGGATACTCCTTTTCAATCAGACTGCAGTATTCTTCAAACTGACTGAAATCTGCTCCCTGAGCGTACACAAAATAATCTATATCTTCAACTGCATAAGTAATCTCCGTCCCTTCAAATACGCTTTCATATTCCGGAAGCAGTGCATCCCACTCCTGCTGAGTCTTCGGGCACTCGATGACGGTATTCTCTTCTGCATTTCCGCACGAAACCAGAGATAACACAGCAATAATCAGAATTAATAATGCCGCAATTCTCTTCGTCTTCATATCGCACCACCTTTTGTAAATCAAATCCATAGCAATTACTGTCAGGATAAAAGGAATTCTAAACCTTACATCATGATTCATTATATCAAAAAATCATTTGCCGATGCTATAATAATTGCAGATGAAAAGGGTAGCTGATCGCTGTGAGAAAGGAGATGTATGAAATGACTATTAGAGAAATGATTAATGAAATCGAAAATGCCGAAGACAAGATGTATCCAATCGAAGATCTGCACATCAAGGAAGGTCTGGCAGATATGGCTAAGCAGATTGAAGACGCTGAAGAAAAAATGATGCCTATCGAAGATCTGGGTGTAGGCGCTAAGGTAAATCAGCTTGTCAAGGAAGTTGAAAAAGCCGAAGATGTAATGTACGGATGCAGGAATTAATTCACCTGCATCGTGCTGATAAAGCAAAGGGGTTTGACAATATTCAGTCAAATTAAATATATTTAACAGCTGACAAAGGCTCTGCCGCATTGTTCAACATGCAGCAGAGCCTTCGTTTTTCATAAATCACGAATAAATCATCTAATGTATACTGTTATATATTCCTTCTTACAATGTCCAGAACTCCAAGCAACGTATGATTTCTAATCCATTTCCTTGATGCTCCCGTACTCAGCTTCTTTGTAACAAAGCATTTGTCGCCGTATTTGAACCCGATATATACAAGACCAACCGGCTTTTCTTCTGTGCCGCCTCCCGGTCCTGCAATGCCTGTCACCGATATGCACACATCGCATCCGGTCACCCTTGCCAGACCTTCAACCATTTCTCTGGCAGTCTCTTCGCTGACGGCGCCGTGCTCCCTGAGCGTCTCTTCGCTGACTCCAAGTTCTCTCATCTTGGCTTCATTGCTGTATGTTACGAATCCGGCCATGAAAGACTGAGAAATTCCCGGTATGTCCGTAAGTGCAGCAGCAACAAGTCCGCCTGTACATGACTCCGCACTCGCGAATGTCAGCCCTTTTTCAAGAAGCATTCTTCCCACAACATCAACAAGTTCCTCATTATCGCAGCTGTAGATATACTCTCCCACTCGCTCAGACACAATGTCTATCATGTCCTGAACTGCTTTGTCCGCCTCTTCTCTGGAGCTGCGCTTGGATGCAATTCTCAGCTGGCACTCACCCTCTTTGGCATATGTTGCCAGAGTCGGATCTGTCTGATTGTCAATGAGATCAATGAGCCTGGTTTCCAGAAGCGACTCGCCTATGCCGTACAATCTAAGCAGCTTGTAACTCATGTATCCGTCCGACAGTTTCTCCAGGAAAGGTTTCACGCTTATCTCAAACATGCGTGTCATTTCTCTAGGCGGTCCCGGCATGCAGATAATATATTTGCCGTCTTTTTCCAAAGCAAATCCCGGTGCCGTACCAGCATCATTGTGAAAAACTGTGGCGCGAGACGGAATCAGAGCCTGTTTGGCATTGTTTTCTGTCATATTTCTTCCGGTTCTCAGGAAGTACTCTTTGATTTTCCCGAGAGCTTTCTCGTTTACTACCAGCTCATCGCCAAAAACCTGACATGCCACTTCCTTGGTCAGATCATCCTGCGTTGGTCCAAGCCCTCCGGTGACAAGAATCATATCCACATCTTCAAGAGCCATCCTTATCATGTCCGCCAGCCTGCCGGGATTATCCCCAACAGTGTAGTGGTACATTACATCAAGGCCCATATTATTCAGTTCCTTTGACAGGAATACTGTATTGGTATTGGTAATCTGCCCGAACAGAAGCTCTGTTCCGACACTCAAAACAGCAGTTTTCATTTGTTTCTCCCATTGTCCGCCCTTTCACACAGTCGATTACTGCGCGAAAAGCTGCTTGTTTTTCATAATATATTCGGCACCTGAAATGATTGTCATTGCAAGTGCAATGTAAAGCATTATCTGATCCAGAGGAAATGCCGGTGCGAAAATGCTGCATGGCCAGTTGTCAAGAATCAGAAGCGGTATTGCTATCATCTGTGTAATTGTCTTTATTTTGCCTGTAACTCCCGCAGCAATTACGATACCCTGGGCTGCTGCCACCTGTCTCATTCCTGTAATGATCAGCTCTCTTCCCAGAATTATTATTACAATCCATGCTGCTGCATCACCGGTCTCAATAAGACACACAAAAGCAGCCATTGTTAACAGTTTATCTGCCAGTGGATCCATCAGTTTGCCGAAATTGGACACCATGTTATACTTCCTGGCAATATACCCATCCAGCATGTCAGTAAGAGAAGCCAGAATGAATATAATACAGGCCGCAACTCTGAATCCCATGAGAAATACAACGATAAATACAGGAATTGCGAATATTCTTCCCATTGTAAGTTTGTTTGGTAAATTCATGTTTTAATCCTCCATTATCCCAACAAGGTCATAATCAAAAGCATCAGTCACCTTCACTCTAACCATGTCGCCGGGCTGAAGCTGAGTTTCTGACTTAAAAATAACACTATTATCTATTTCAGGAGCATCGTACTGTGTTCTTCCAATATACGCGCCCTCCTCATCCATGGAATCAACCATTACATCCAGTGTCTGACCGATTTTGCTTTCATTCACTTCCTTGGAAATTTCAATCTGCATCCTCATTATTGAGTCTGCACGCTCGGCCTTTATTTCTTCTTCAATCTGGTCAGGCATGTCTCCAGCCACTGTGCCTTCCTCCTGTGAGTATGCGAACACTCCCAGCCTCTCGAATCTCATCTCTGCAGCAAAATCATAAAGCTCATCGAAATCCTCTTCTGTTTCTCCGGGGAATCCGGTAATGAACGTAGTTCTGATATGAATGTCAGGAACTGCTTTCCTCAATCTGCCGATTGTATTCCTGATTGATTCATTTGTAGATCTTCTGTTCATTCTCCCAAGAACATTGTCCGATACATGCTGAAGCGGAATGTCGATGTAATGACAGATTTTCGGTTCTTCTGCCATGATCTGAATAAGCTCGTCTGTGATTTTATCCTCATAACAGTACATCAGTCTTATCCATCTTATTCCTTCTATTTTGCAAAGGTAACGCAGGAGCATGGGCAGTGACGGGCGGCCATACAGATCTGTTCCGTATTCTGTAACGTCCTGAGCAATGAGAATGATTTCTTTTGTGCCTCTGGCAGCCATCTCTTTGACTTCATCGACAACCGCTTCCCACGGTCTGCTCCTGTATCCTCCGCGTATCATCGGAATTACGCAGTATGTGCAGCAGTTGTTGCACCCTTCTGCAATTCTTACCGTTGCAGTGTAAGGGTTGTCCTCGTACTTTCTTGCTGTAAATTCAGCGAAAGTATCCGCATTGCATCCAATATGCTTCTGTCTCTGTCCAGCCTTGAAGTTCCTTACTATTTCAGGCAGTTTCTCGTATTCATTCACTCCGAGGACGATGTCAATTTCAGGTATTTCCTCATATAATTCGTCACCGAATCTCTGCGTTAAGCAGCCTGACACAATAAGCACTTTCCTGTTTACGGATTCATCTTCATCTATGAGGCGTGCCATATCAAAAATCATGTCAATGGATTCCTGCTTGGCATCATTTATGAACCCGCATGTGTTGACCATTATGGCATCGGCATCATAAGGGTTGTCTGTTATTGTCATTCCTGAATTTTCCCAGATGCCTGCAGCACCTTCAGAATCATTGAAATTCTTGGGACAACCCATGGTTTCAATATAGAGTTTCATTATCCTGTCAACCTCCGAATTATATCTCCAAATCCTCAGTGGACTCTTTCATTTCCATAAGATCCTCTTCGGTAATCAGGACCTGTCTAGGTCTGCTTCCGTCCTGAGGTCCTACAATCTGACGTTCTTCCATCATGTCAACTATTCTTGCCGCACGATTGTATCCTATTCGGAATCGTCTCTGCAGCATGCTCACTGACGCCTGCTGCGCCTGAACCACCAGTTCAATGGCATCAGACAGAAGTTCGTCATCAGGCGCCTTGTCTTCAACAGAAGAAACAACGCTGTTTGCTCTTTCTATTCTGTCAATCACCTTTTCGGAATACTCAGGTTCTTCTTCTGTCTGCGCCTTGACAAATGATATTACATCGTTTACTTCCTGATCGCTTATGAAAGTTCCCTGAACTCTCAAAGGTTTGCCCGAACCGAGAGGATTGAACAGCATATCTCCTTTGCCCACCAGTTTCTCAGCTCCCGCCATATCAAGAATTGTCCTCGAGTCAACCTGTGATGACACTGCGAAAGCAATTCTGGACGGAATATTAGCTTTGATTACACCTGTAATTACATCTACGGAAGGTCTCTGAGTCGCGACGATAAGATGCATTCCTGCTGCTCTGGCCTTCTGAGCCAGCCTGCATATGGAATCCTCAACCTGCGAAGGAGCCACCATCATCAGATCAGCCAGCTCATCAATGATTATTACCACCTGCGGCATGACTTCATCTTCTCGGCCTTCAAATCTCATGTGCTCGTTAAAGCTGCTCAGTTCCCTTGTTCCCTCTTCAGCAAACTTCCTGTATCGTTCATCCATCTCGGCAACAGCCCAGTTAAGCGCTGCGGCTGCCTTGGCAGGGTCTGTCACAACCGGAATCAGAAGATGCGGTATTCCATTATAGTTGGCAAGTTCCACAACCTTAGGGTCTACCAGCACCAGCTTAACCTCATCTGGTCTTGCTTTATAAAGCAGGCTCGTAATGATGCTGTTAATGCACACACTTTTGCCCGATCCTGTGGAACCTGCAATGAGAAGGTGCGGCATTGACTTAAGATCGGCAACGATTTCATTGCCGCTGATATCCTTGCCAACTGCGAAGGTAATCTTGGATTTCGCATTCCTGAAAACATCCGAGTCAATGATTTCCCTTACGGTTACCATGTTGATTTTGTTGTTTTCTATTTCAATTCCTACTGCAGGCTTGCCCGGAATAGGAGCTTCAATTCTTATGCTCTTGGCTTCCATATTCAGCGCAATATCATCGGCAAGGCTCTTGATACCCTTTACCTTAACACCGCTGTTCGGATGCACTTCGTATCTTGTTACTGTAGGTCCCTGAGTTACATTTGTGACATCTGCATCTATATTGAAACTGTGCAGCACATCCTCAAGCTTCTGTGCCTTCTGACGCAGCTCCGCCTCACTGTCACCGTTCCTGCCGCGATTCTTGTTTACTTTGAGCAGGCTTACCGGAGGGAACTCATAGTTGATTATTTTAGTCTGGTTCATCTCCTCTTCCTTGAGCATGCTCTCCTTTGCTTCCTTTTTGGAAAGCATCGGCGTCACTTCTTTCGCGTCATTTCCAGCTGAAGCCGCCGTCGCTGTCAAACCTGTAGCAGCTGCTGCCGCAGCTGTTTCAGATGGCATGCTGTCAGACAAACTGCCTGAACCTGTGTCATCATCAGCTGCACCTCCAACAATGACAGGACTCTTTTTTCTCCTGTTTCTTCTACTTTTTGACTCGTCAATTACAAGATCGCTTTCATCACCTGTGTTCCAGAAACTGTCTTCTCCAAGTTCATAAGGATCCTGAACGTTTATTTCCTTGTGATGATATCCCTCATCTTCGCCGGCAAACAGCTCCGCAGATACTCCGTTTGCGCTGCCTACTCCGTCTTCCGATTCCATAAGGTTCATCAGTTTCCTCTGTCTGTCTGTAAGGCCGTCATCTGACTGCTTTCTGCGCGAACTCCTGCCAAAGAAACTGCGCTCCCTTTCCTCGGCCTTTCGAGCAGCTCTGTCCTCTGCCAGCATCATCTCCACTTCCATCTGCTGACGTTTCGCTTCATTGAGCCGTTCCTTCTCGGCTATTCGCTCCGCCCTGCGAACTTCCATCTGCTGTTTCTTGATTTTGGCGTTTTCAAACATTCGCGAAACCGGCGTATCAAGAACCAGCAGCAGGCAGGCAAAAATCACTACTGCAGACAGTATGTACAAACCGGCAATACCGATAAATTTCACTATGAAGCTGCCGCAGAACATGCCGAATACGCCGCCGTCATCCAGGCTCATTCCGTTGCGGTAATACACACTTGCCGCATGAGAGGAGAAATCCAGATGCTTAGGATCTATGAATCTTGCGGCATTGACCATTGCCATCATCAGGTAGATTACTACTGTGAGTACCACTGATTTAACGCCTACATGTATCATCTTCCTGCAGAAAATCAGAATTCCGCCGATGATGAAATAGTACGGCATAATATAAGCGGTAAATCCGAAGATGCCTTTGAAAACATCGCTGAGCACACGGCCGAATTCTCCTGCTGCATTTGTCTGAAATGCGATGGCCATAAACACACCGACAGCAATTACAATAACAGCAGTAATCTCATCCCTTATTGACTTCTTCCTTTTGAGAATTTCTTCTTCAGCAGCAGCCTGCTTTTTTCTGCCGGATGCAGTACCTGCAGAACCGGAAGCCGATTTGCCTCGTCCCCTGCCGGACGTGCTTCTGCCGTTATTACTGTTCTTTTTTGGATTGTTTTTATTATTCCTGCTACCTGCCATCAAGACACCTTCCTGTTTAGTTTCATACATAGTAGATTGTACCATATATAGTAGTTAAAAGATATATAATTCTGACTCTACACCATCAAGAATACAGGGCACATCCCCCCACTAAGTTCTTTACAAATGGTGATGTTTAGAAGTATAATTGATTCTGTATTATTATTTATTTCATTTATGGCACAAGCTATCTGAAAATCAAATCATAGGAGGTATACAGCATGAAAAGAAAACCCAATATTGCTGTCGTTGGCGCAACAGGTGTTGTAGGCTCAACATTCTTGAAGGTTCTCGAAGAAAGAGATTTCCCTTTTGAAAATATCTACTTTATGGCATCAGCCAAATCAGCAGGCACCACCCTGAAATTCAAGGGAATGGACATTGTAGTTGAAGAGCTTACAGAGCACTCATTTGATAAGCCAATTGACATCGCTCTGTTTTCAGCAGGCGGCGGCACTAGTGCCAAATTTGCTCCAATTGCTGCAGAGCACGGCTGTATCGTAGTGGACAACAGCTCACAGTGGAGAATGTATGACGATGTTCCTCTCGTTGTTCCTGAAGTAAACCCTGAAGATATCGACTGGAACCACGGCATCATCGCCAATCCAAACTGCTCAACAATCCAGGCAATGGTACCGCTCAAGGCTCTCCAGGACAAGTACGGCATCAAGCGAGTTGTATATTCAACTTATCAGGCTGTTGCAGGTTCAGGCATCAAGGGCATTCACGATCTGGAGAACGGTCTTGCAGGCAAGGATGCTCCTCTTGAAGCATATGCACACCCAATTGCTAACAACATTCTTCCTCATATCGATGTTTTCATGGAAAACGGATACACTAAGGAAGAAATGAAGATGATTAACGAAACTCACAAGATTCTTCACGATGACGATATCAAGGTTACTGCGACTACAGCAAGAGTACCTGTATTCTACGGACACAGTGAATCAATCAATGTTGAACTGAAGAGTCCATTTGAACTGGAAGACATCTTCGAACTGTTCAGAAACACTCCAGGTCTCGTAGTTCAGGATGATGTTGCCAACAACGTATATCCTCTTGCTCTTGATGCAGCCGGAACTGACCCTGTATATGTTGGAAGAATCAGAAGAGACTTCTCAGTTGAGAACGGCATTAACCTCTGGTGCGTAGCCGACAACATCCGTAAGGGTGCGGCAACCAATGCAGTACAGATTGCCGAGAAGCTTCTCGAAAAGCTGGACGACTAGTTTTAACCTTCATCGAGCAATACAAATCAAAACAGCATAAAAGAGGAGATCACTGACGATCTCCTCTTATATTTTGTCCTATATACCTGTTTTTTCCCATTCTTCTCTGGTGATTCTTGTGAAATGTTCAGTTCTTACATCGCCCATCATAATGCAAGGTTTGTCGGTTTCCGTATGGTGGTATTTGAACCCGCACTTTTCCTGGCACCTTTTGGATTTCACATTGCCATCATAGTATCCGCACCATAACGCCGAACAGCCCAGATCAACGAAAGCATGTTCCTGGATTCTGCGCACCGCCTCGGGTATCAGTCCTCTGCCCCAGAAGGGTGCTCCAATCCAGTAGCCAATCTCAAGTTCCGTTTCTTCTCCACCGGCGGCAGCCTTCGTATGTGACTGTTCCGGAGGTATGAGTCCGATACTGCCTATTGCACGATTGTCTTCTTTGAGACATACAGCATAAGTCTCCTCGGCACTAAGTACATGTCTTATTATCTCTCGACTGTTTTCAACGCTTGTGTGTACAGGCCAGCCTGCTATCGGTCCCACCGACGGGTCTTTCGCATATTCATACAGACTTTCTGCATCGTCTTCATTCCACCGCCTCAGAATCAGTCTATCCGTTTCCAGTATCATTTCACCGATAATATTACGATTTGTCATCTTTCCCGCTTCCTTCTGAATTTCAAACACTTATAAAAAACGGCCTGCTTATGCAGACCGTTTCTTCTCAACTTATGCGAGAACGTCCTTACCGTCGTAGTAGTTACAGTTAGGGCATACTCTGTGTGGAAGCTTAGGCTCGTGGCACTGTGGACAGATTGAAAGTCCAGGTGCTGCCTTCTTCATGTTAGGTGATCTTCTCTGATCTCTCTTAGCCTTTGATGTTCTTCTCTTAGGTACTGCCATGTTTCTACACCTCCTTAATCATATTCTGGATTTATATCATCACGACAGTTCGTGATTACATCATTCCATAGCAACGTTAATATTCTACATTTTTGGATGTAGGATGTCAATGTTTTTTTGCTGATTACGAGAAATAATTCAACCATACAATATCAGCCTCATTAACAGCTTCCAATTATCTAGTCTTGCCTGTTGTTACGATATCATATGTATCTCTTGCAATCATCAGTTCTTCATTAGTTGGAATAAGGAGAACTTTAACAGGTGAATCGTCTCTTGAGATAATCAGTTCCTTGCCTCTTACCTTGTTCTTGACAACATCAAGCTTGATTCCAAGGTTGCCAAGGTCATTGCAGATAATGTCTCTCATTGGAATTGAGTTTTCGCCGACACCTGCTGTGAATACGATAGCATCAACGCCGTTCATTTCAGCAATGTACGCACCGATATAGAATCTTACTCTGTGTGCGAAAGCCTTCAGAGCCAGCATTGCTCTTTCGTTGCCTTCCTCAGCTGCCTCTAATACATCTCTCATGTCGCTTGAAATGCCTGAGATACCGAGAATACCTGACTTCTTATTGAGAATTGTATTTACTTCCTGAACAGTGATGCCTTCCTTATCAGCGATGAATTCAACAATCGCAGGGTCGATGTCACCAGATCTTGTTCCCATGATAAGACCTTCAAGCGGAGTGAAGCCCATTGAAGTTGCAATGCACTTGCCTCTCTTTATTGCTGATACTGATGCGCCGTTGCCCAGGTGGCATGTGATAATCTTCAGGTCATCCAGATTAACATTGAGCATCTCTGCTGTTCTCTGAGCTACATACTTATGTGATGTTCCGTGGAATCCGTATCTTCTAACACCATACTTCTCATAATACTCATATGGAAGTGCGTATATGTATGATTCAGGCGGCATTGTCTGATGGAATGCTGTATCGAACACACCTACCATTGGTGTTCCAGGCATAAGTTCCTGACAGGCAGCAATACCGAGAAGGTTTGGCGGATTGTGCAGCGGAGCCAGGTCAATGCATTCCTCAAGAGCCTTGATTACATCATCAGTGATGAGAACTGAACTTGCATATTTTTCACCTGCATGTACTACTCTGTGACCAACAGCACCGATTTCGTCCATCGATTCAACAACACCATGTTCAGAATCCTGAATGGCTTCGAGAACCAGTGCGATGGCTGCCTTATGATCTTCCATAGGTGTTTCATTAACAACCTTGTCCATACCGATCTTTTCGTGAGTTATAACAGCACCGTCCATGCCGATTCTTTCTACAAGACCTTTGCAGAGCAGTGCCTCAGTAGTCATGTCAAGAACCTGGTACTTGAGTGATGAACTTCCGCAGTTTATTACTAATACTTTCATTTGAGCCTCCTCATAATAATAATGTATAACACGTGTATTATATCACAATTTCATCGCATTGATTAACTACAATTAAAGAATAAACGGTCTTTTAACATAATCTGAATATTTATATTCATCTTTTCCGACTATGAAATTATAAATATCAGATGCCTTAATGTCAATTGCCAGGGTTTCTGCATTCACTTCATTTACAGGCATTTCCTTGTTGATATTTGTAATTATTTCAATGCCGTTATCATAATTCTTGACCTGTCTCACCAGTTCTCTGCCCACACCGTCAGCCGCCAGGACTCTGCCGTATACACCGTTTGGCAGTTCATGCCATTTCAGATTCATTGCCATATACAGAACAAGTCTTCTCATAGCCGAAGCTGTGTACCTTCTGGATGTAAGCACATCAATCAGCTGCTGAAATGACATTGCATCCTTCGCTTCCCTCTTGAATTTGTTCTCCAGCCCCTCGCCCATGCAGTAAAGTTCCCGCAGTTCTTTTGCTGTCATTCGCAAAGTGTCCAGTTTCACAATATCGAGCAGTTTAGCTTCCGCAGGTCCCAGGAATACTGCTTCCTCCAGGAGCATTCTTACTTCTTCAGGGAGGAAAAATGCGACTGCATCTTTATCTCCGCCTGCAATTGCATCTCTGATCTGTGATGCTCCTGCGTATCCGGATTCATCGTTCATTTCGAAATAACCGCTGCCGTGTCTCTTCACTGTAACCGGTGTGATATGAACGCCTTTGCTGTCCCAGTACTTGATTCGCTTTATATATTCCAAAGCAAGAATATTATTAGGACTCTTCAGAAGAACCGCTTTGTCTTTTCCTTCGACTTCCTCCACAGCCCTTGCTAGACTTGCAGCAAATGAATAACCCTCGCTCATGTGCTCCTTGCGGATTCTGCTGATTTCATCAGCATTTGTCTCCAGTTCATCTGCTAAAGATGTCAGTTCATCTATATCGCCTGATTCGCTGCCAAACGATATGTAGTCAACACCCATTCCAGCCAGAATGTCTACAGCTCCCTGGGCGAAAATCTCACCTCTGTTCACTGCATATACGAATGGAAGTTCAAGCACAAGGTTAATACCTGCGATTACTGCACTTTCGCTTCTCTGCCACTTATCCCACGGCGATAATTCTCCTCTCTGTGTGAAATTGCCACTCATGACTGTGACAGCACACTCTGCTCCTGTCATCTCCAGCGTTTTTTCCAGGTGATACTTGTGTCCTCTGTGGTACGGATTATACTCCGCTACTATTCCTACACTTTTCATTTCATTTCCCCATCAATGTTACAAAACTATTCATACACAATCAGTGTTACAAAACTATTCATACACAATAATAGACCGTGCAACCAATGGTCTCACGGTCCTGTCTGCTATTCTCCTATTCTCCAGCCGACTCTTCATCCGGATTGTAATCAACCATGTCAATCTTGGCTTCATCAGCCCCTGTTCTGGTTCTGTATGACATTTCCTTAAGCTCTGCCCTGTTAGCTTCAAGTGCAGAATTAATATCTTCAAATGCCTTCTCGATGCTGGTAAACATCTCTCCGAAATAAATAGTGCTCAGATTCTCCATCTTGCCCTGGAAGCTGTGAAGAATACTGTCAAGATAATCATATGTACCTACCTTAAGGTCTCTGGCTGTCTCTTCCGTTACTCTGATCAGCTCCTCAGCACGCATCTTGGATCTGGTCATAATGTCATTGGTTTCAACCAGAGTCTCAGCCTGCTGCTGAGCATCATCTATAACCTTCTCATACTGAGTCTTGGCCTCAGAAATGATTCTTTCTCTCTCGTTCTTTATCCACTGAGCCTGCTGAATCTCGTCAGGAAGCTCAGCCCTGATTTCTCTAACTATTTCAAGGAGTTCCTGAGAATCCACCATGATTTTGCCTGTCAGAGGGAACCCTGCTGCAGTATCCACTATTTCTTCAATTTCTTCCAAAAGTTCTAAAACTCTCATCTCGTCCTCCTACTTACTCTCGGCAAGCTTCTGTTTCATTCTCTCGTAAATAATATCAGGCACCAGTCCTTCAATGGAACCTCCAAGTGTATGAACTTCTTTCATCACACTTGAACTTATGAAGGAATACTTGGGATCCGACATCATAAGCACTGTCTCAACACCGTCGTTGAACAGTCTGTCGTTCATCTGAGCCATCTGAAGTTCGTAGTCAAAATCCACAGAACTCCTCAGCCCGCGCACAATAACGTTATAGTTGTTGGCATTAACATAATCGGCAAGCAGACCCGAAAAACTGTCCACGTTTATGTTGTCAAGGTGAGAAAGTGTTTCTTCAATCATTTCCTTTCTCTCCTCTAGTGTAAACATTGACTTCTTGGAGGGATTTACAATTATTCCGACTGTCAGTTCATCAAACAATCCTGCAGCTCTCTCTATTATGTTGTAATGCCCCATTGTCAGAGGATCGAAAGATCCTGTGATCAACGCCTTAGTTCCCATACTCAAACTCCTTCAGCTATACCAATTATAGCACCTCGGTATCTGCTGTACAACCATATATTGATAATACCACAATGCCGTAACGTCTCTCCTTGACCTTGCTATAGCCGCTCATTACATCGGGCAGTTCCTCTTCTCTACGGTGCTCAGCAATGATATATCCCTCTTCGTTCAGAAGATGATTTTCACTGATCAGGCTGAAGCAGTCGTTCAGCATATTCTTGTCATAAGGGGGATCCAAAAGAATAATGTCAAATGGTTTCCTCTGGCTCATGAGCACTCTCCTGTAATCGCCCTGAACCACCTTGGCCTTGCCACCTGCTCCACAATGTTCAATGTTGTTTCTGATAATTCTGAGGCTGTCCCTGCTCTGGTCAGCGAAAACGCATTCCGATGCTCCTCTCGACAATGCTTCAAGACCCAGACTTCCTGTCCCGGCGAAAAGATCCAGCACTCTGCTTCCCCAGATATCATTGGTCAATATGCTGAACATGGCCTCCTTGACTTTATCTGTAGTAGGTCGCACAGAATAATCTCTAGGTGTCTCCAGTCTTCTGCCTTTATAATCTCCTGCAATAATTCTCATTATAGTTCCTCATACATTTCTTCTATGGTTTTACCTGTAACAGGATGCCTTTTCCACGGAGCAATCTGCTTCATGGGTGCCAGAACGAAATCTCGTCTGTGCATATCTTTGTGAGGTATTACCAGTATTTCGCTGTCAATTATTTCATCGTCGTAGAAAATAATATCCAGATCAAGAGTTCTCGGTCCCCAGCGAACATCCCTTGTTCTGCCGGCACTTTCCTCAATGTTATTGAGAGCCTCCAGCAGCTGCAAAGGTGTCATGGTTGTTTCGCCTTCCAGTACGCCGTTTAGGAAATCGTCCTGTTCAACACCTCCGTACGGCTCAGTCTCTATAAAATCGGACACTTTGGTAACCTTGAAATCATCAAGTGCATTAAGCGCATCTACTGCGCCCCACAGGAATCCTTCCTTATAACCCATGTTTGAGCCAAGTGCAATGTAGACTGTGTGTCTGCTTCTGCTCACCTCAACAGATACAGTATTTACCGGAAGTCCAATCGGCGCCCAAGGCTTTTTGACCTCTATGTCCACCCGTTCTGCCAGTGGGAAATTGTCCAGAACTTCAAGTGCAATTCCTTCTGCGAGAGTCTCAATCAGTTCAAATGTGTTTTCCTGAGTAAACTCGCTGATAAACTGGCATACGCTGGCATAATTTATTGTTTTGTCCAGATTGCCGCTCAATGCCGCCTTGCTGAAATCCATGTAGATAACAGCGCTTATCAGAAACTTCTGCCCCAGAATTCGTTCCTCAGGCAGCACTCCGTGGTTGGCATATACTTCTAAATCTTTAATTCTGATAATATCCATATACACTTCCTAACTTGCCAGAATCGCCTCTGACATATCAATAATACGTCTGTTTTCCTTAACATCATGAACTCTGACAAACGAACATCCTCGCATGATGCCGATGACAGTTGTCGCCAGTGTTCCTTCCAGTCTCTGATCCACAGGCAGATCAAGCGTAAGCCCGATCATTGACTTCCTGGATGTTCCAAGAAGAACAGGAAATCCAAGTTTCACAAGCTGATCCACATGATTGGTCACCTGCAGATTCTGCTGCAGATTTTTGCCGAAGCCAACGCCGGGATCCAGAATGATTTTATCTCTGGAAACGCCTGCTCTATCTGCAATGCTGACGCATTCTTTCATATCCGATATGAAATCCGTCATGAAATCATCATAATCATTATTATCTCTGTTATGCATTAAACAGCACGCTGCCCCATACCGAGCAGTAAGTTCAGCAACACGGTAATCGTGCTTGAATCCCCATATGTCGTTTACCAGGTCAGCGCCCGCCTTGAGGGCCGCCTCGCACACATTGCTCTTGTACGTATCTATTGAAACAGGAACATCGAAATTGTCCTTTATCATCTCAATTACAGGAACAACCCTTGATATTTCCTCTTCATCACTGATTACTGTATGCCCCGGTCTTGTTGATTCACCGCCTACATCAATGATATCCGCTCCATCTCTTATCATATCTTCTGCATGTCTAAGCGCAACATCAACATTGTTCCATTTGCCTCCGTCACTGAACGAATCGGGAGTAACATTCAATATACCCATGATATGGCACTTGCCATTAACATCGAATTCTCGATTTCCAATTTTCACTTTTTAAATCCCTACTTTCAAATTCATCTTTTCTTCCGGCCAGTTGCATTCGGCTTTCGCACTGCAGCTGTAGCACGGACGAGACTTCTTATCCGCCATTCTGAAAATGTCCGCAAACCTTCCTGACGAACTGTTTTCAGCCTCATTCTGCTCACGTCTGTGCTCTGTTATGGCATGAAGCACAGTTCTAATCTCGTGCTCCCCAAACCCGCAGTCTTTTAAAACAGCTTCTGCAATCCGTGCTCCCGCCAGATCATGAGGTGTTCCGTCCAGGTTCTGACGGTGCCTTCCAATATCGTGGAGCATGGCTGCAGCATATATGAGTTCAATTGTAATATGCTCGTCTACTATTCCATCCTTGAGACAATAGATTGTACATATTCGTGCCACATCGAGCACGTGCTCCATACCGTGCCTGCAGAATCTGCGTTCTTTCTCATCTTCACAGATTCCTTCAAGTTCTGCAGCATAAAGAGGATGCCTGTATATTCTGTGCAGCCGTTCCATGGTCTTTAGTTCGGTATATGCATCCATCTGTTTATCCTCTCACGCTCTGAATGAATGCGCTCTGAAGGGCATAATCACCGTCAAATGCACCTCTTGTCACTGTGGTTACTGTTTTGGTGCCGGGCTTCTGAACACCTCTCATTGTCATGCACATATGCTCTGCCTCTATCATTACCATTACTCCCTTAGGGTTGAGATTGGAAACGATGGCATCTGCAATCTGTGCTGTCATGTTCTCCTGTATCTGCGGCCTTCTGGCAAATGTTTCAACAGTTCTCGCAAGTTTGCTCAGACCAGCCACACTGCCGTCAGGAATATAAGCAATATGTGCGCATCCGTAAAACGGAAGCAGATGATGTTCACACACTGAATAGAAATGTATGTCTTTCTCAATTACCATGTTATTATTGATTGCAGTAAACTTCTTGTTGTAGTGCTCCGAAGCATCCGAACCAAGTCCTGCGAAAATTTCTTCACACATGCGAGCTATCCTGTCCGGTGTCTCAACCAGGCCCTCGCGGTTAACATCTTCACCGATACCTTCCAGTATCAGTTTCACGCCTTCTTTTATCTTGTTTGAATCCATTATTTCTCCTAAAAAAATCCCGCTCATGCGGAAGCATTAACGTCCCCTCACAAGCGAGATGATTTCATCTATTTCATGCAACGGGTGCGAACTTCACACCGCAGCTTTAGCTATTCGTTCTCAAGGCAACTCCCCATCCTTGAGACACTAACGCGTGAAGTTCTACTTTACAGTTCATATCCTCGATAATTATATCACTATAATAAATACAGTTAAAGCATTCATTTACAGATTGAGTGCAAAATCTTCACCGAACAGCTTGACTATCCTGCGTCTCAGCATTGAGTATCTTTCACTTGAAAGTTCCGGATCCTCTCGCAGGATTTCTACCGCGCACTCTTTAGCATGACTCAGTATATTGACATGCCTTGCCAGATCTGCAATATTCAGATCGGGCAGTCCATGCTGCCTTGTTCCGAAAATTTCCCCCGGCCCTCTTAGTTTCAGATCTTCCTCTGCTATGTAGAAGCCGTCACATGACTCCTCCATTATCTTTCCTCTCATGCGTGCCACTTCAGAATTGCCGCACATTATAAGCCTGCAGTAAGACTGTCTGTCTCCCCTGCCTACTCTGCCTCTCAGCTGGTGAAGCTGAGCCAGGCCAAACCTTTCGGCGTTTTCGATAACCATGACACTGGCATTAGGCACATTAATTCCCACCTCAATTACAACTGTTGCTACGAGAATATCAATGTCTCCTGCCGCAAACTCATTCATTATTCTGTCTTTATCAGACTGCTTCATCGCGCCGTGAATCAAAGCCACATTGTAGCTTTTGAACCGTTCATTCAGTTCTTCGTTCACCTCTTCTGCCGATCGTGCATCAACTGCCTCAGACTCTTCAATCAATGGAGCTACCACATATGCCTGTCCGCCGCTTCTCAACTGATCCTCAACGAAATCATACACAGCGGCTCGTTCTCTGTCACTGACACATTTCGTGTCTACCGAACGTCTGCCCGGAGGCATTTCATCAATTACAGACACATCCAGATCACCGTACAAAATTACCGCAAGCGTTCTGGGTATTGGCGTTGCAGTCATTACCAGCACATTGGGATTGTCACCCTTGGCCTTAAGCGCTGTACGCTGATTCACTCCAAATCTGTGCTGCTCATCTGTAATTACAAGACCAAGTCTGCAGAACACCACATCCTTTTGTATTACAGCATGTGTGCCCACAAGTATCTGTATGCGTCCGTCGGAAATCTTCTCAAGAGTATCACGTCTTGCAGCTGCTCCCATGGAACCTGTCAGTATTCCTACGCTTATTCCATGTTTTTCGAATCTGGATTTGAATCCTTCATAATGCTGCTTGGCAAGGATTTCAGTCGGAGCCATTAATACTGCCTGAAAACCGCATCTTACCGTTTTGAACATGGCAGCTTCTGCTACCGCTGTTTTGCCGGAGCCAACGTCTCCCTGCACAAGTCTGTTCATAACCCGGCTGCTTTCTAGATCTGCTGTAATCTCATTAATGCATCTTCTTTGAGCGCCTGTCAGCTTATATCCCAGAGAATCCACATATTCCTCCACCGAAACCGACGAATCGAAGCTAATGCCATTATCCTTGTTTCTCATGTTCTGACGCACAGCGAACAGCCCGGTCTGAAGAGTCAGCAGCTCATCGAATATAAATCGGTATCGTGCCTCCTGAAGTGCCTGTTTCTCAACAGGAAAATGAATGTTGTTCAATGCATATCCGATTGGGCACAGTCTGCCTGCTTCGAGCATCTCAGAGGGAAGCAGTTCCTGGGTTTGCGAATAAACTTCTCTTGCCTGATTCTCCAGTTTTCTAAGTTCGCTCTGGGATATACCTTTAGTAAGCGGATAGACGGGAACCAGGCCTCGTCTGCCGTCATCTTTTTCGAATGCAGGGTGAATCATCTGAAGGTGCGCTCTGTTTTCTGAAACCTGTCCGTAAAACAGATATTCTTCGCCTTCCATTACACTCTTTGTAATATAACCGGCATTAAAAAAAACAACTTCAATGCCTCCGGTAGCATCGGCTACTTTGAGCACCAGTCGTTGTTTCCTGCCATATCTGTTTTCATGTTTTCTGATTACAGTGCCCTTGATAAGACACTTTGAGCCCACGCTAAGCATGGCTATATCTATAACCCTGCTTCTGTCTTCATAGCTTTTGGGGAAGAACAATATCAGGTCTTCCAGTGTTTCTATGCCAAGTCGTGCCAGTGCCTCTGCCTTCTTCGGGCCTACACCTCTTAAGCTTGTCACACTTTCCTGAAGCTTCATTATCTGGACACCTCAATATCTCTTCTTACCAGGTTCTTGCTTATAACACCTGTAATGCTTACTGTTACTTTCTCCGGTTTCATGCTCATTATCCTGTCTGTGTACTCGTATATATAATCGATGAGACTTTCACATATTCCGTTAATGCTGGCACCGAACTTTACAACAAGATAAACAGTGATGAAAAGTCCTTCTTCATCATATCTGATTTTGATTGCATTCGAAGGAGTTGACGCACTGTTGTTCAATTTGTTTGCCTTCTTGCCGAATCCCGGAACGAAACCCGGCAGCTTCTTGCTGTAATTATAAAGAAAGGCCTTCTTATCGAGAGACTCTACTCCCCTGGTAACTATGGATTTCACTATATTGTCACCATAGAAAATCTTTCCTTCTTTTGACTCGATGTTAAACATAACCATACTCCTGATAATCCATCATAAACAAAACAACGCCCATCGGGAATCCGATGAGCGTCACTTCTCAAACTAGATGGCACGGTTTACTTTGCCAGATCTGATGCATCTTGTGCATACCTTTGCTTTTCTAACTGATCCGTTTTCTTCTACTCTAACAACCTGAATATTCGCATTCCACTTTCTTCTTGAATGTCTGTTTGAATGTGATACGTTGTTTCCTGAAACCTGACCCTTTCCGCAAACTTCACACTTATTAGCCATTTGCCGCACCTCCTTGTACCTATAGTATTTATACGCTTCCGCAATGTTTTCATCTCAATGCCCTAACGCCTGCATTTGTCCACATCAAAAACCGGGCATTAGGCTCGAACACGTTGCATTATAGCATAGCAGATATTCAAACACAAGGACTATTTTGTACTTTTAATCAATTTCGCCAAAAAATTCAGACCTGAGAATTGACATGAGATGCAGGTCGTAATACTTGCCGTCTTTGCGTGTTGCGTGACGTGCCACTCCCTCTCCGCTGAAACCCATTCCCGCATAAAGAGCCGCAGCCTTTTTGTTGCCTGTATAATAGTCTGTAGTCACTCTCTCCATATGAAGATATGTGAAGCAGTATTCGAGGAATTCTCTTAGAACCTCCCTGCCGTGACCTTTTCCCCAATACTTCTTATCCATATAGTACTGGGTAATGTCCATCGAGTCATAGCACCTTTCCATTCTGCTCACATAGATTCTGCCTGCTGGTTCGCCGGTCTCTCTGTCCACAATGGTGAAATCCATGCGTGTCGGCATTGAAGCATTTGTAAAACAGCTCTTGACAACATCCTCATAAGTCCTGTCGCTGTCAAAACTAAGGAATCTTGTAATCTCAGGATCCGACTCCCATCTGTAAAAGTATTCATAGTCGCTGAACCTGCTCTCACGAATTGAAAAGTTCTTTGTTTCCATTATTTCCATAAGATATTATTCTCCATATTATCACAGTTGCATTATAGTAAGAAAATTATGACTCTTCACGTAATCATAACATTTGAAAAATCCTATGTGTTATTATATCATTATAATGTTTCAATGACAAATTATCACTTCAAGGAGATTGAATATATGAAGAGAATAATTGCGCTTGCAGCTTCTGCAGCCATGGCATGCACCATGTTTCTGACAGGCTGCTCAATGAGCGAGGACAGCATAGAAAATCAGCTTAAATCCAGCCTGGACGAAACGTATCAGACTCTTGTGGATACCTTCTCGGACTCAGGCAGCAAATTTTCAATGGTGGAAGAATACATTAAATCGTGGGCAAAGACAAACGAAATTGAAGTCAGCAAACTTGATGATCACTATATGGTACTCACGAACAAGGCCACCAAGAACGCCGGCAAGTCTGAATCCGTTGCTCTGCAGTGCTCAGTAAACACTTCCGACATAGCTTCCGCCAATCAGCCGCTGGCAGTCGGACTTACTTCACTTCTGGGTCCGGAAGAACACGGTCTGATTCGTCTTATAATTACAGAAACCACAGAAAGCTCTTTCGTAGGAGCAGAGTCAGTTGCTTCTGAATATCTTGATGTGGATCACGTAATCCGTCTTACTAAGAATTCTGACGAGGATCTAACAGTTTCAGGCGCTTATTCGTCGGATATCACACTTTCAAGGAACCTTGATTACCAGGCACCTTCATATACCGAAGCCTATGAAATCACAATGACAGTAAGCGACTATAATGATGCATTTGACTTCAGCAGGAAATACCCTAATCCAATCGATGTCATTGGAAGCTACCTTGCCTCGTGTCAAAGCAGCGGCAAACTGTTCCAGCTTGCTTCTCTTGAAAGCAGAGTATCAGACTCCTACACTCCTTACTCAGCAAAGTCTGTCGTTGTAATTGACAGCAACAATGTTGAAAGCATGAAGAAGAAGTATGAGAAATCTCTCGAAAGTGTCAAGAAAAAATGTGACAAGCTGGACATAGATTTCGTATATACCATGACAGAAGTATCAGTGCCTTCCCAAGTTATTTCAAACGTCGACAAGAGCGACATTATCAGTCTGCTGTACACTATAGATCCGGGAATATGTTATCAGGATGAGGAAAGCGGCGAAATTCTATCTGCGGATGACTACGTAAGCATCAGTACTTCTGACAGCAGATTCAGGCTTAAGGTTGCTTCCAGAGCCAAGACTCAGGAGGCCATGAGTGAGCTTCTCACTTCACTGTCAACAACCGCTGGACTTAGCGATATCAAATTCAAGTCATCAAGTGTTTACATGACTTGGTCATCCAACGAAGATATGGCAGACTTCTTCAAAACAGCTCTTAGTATAGATGATGAAAAAGACGAAAATGCGCTCAAGACCATTAAGACTTCAGATCTTAATATTCTAACGTCAAAGAATCATGACATTGAAGCAGTACAGTACTCAATTCCTGATGATGGCGAAGATGTAGCAATGCTTAACTGCATCCACTTCATATCGTACCTAAACGGTGACTTCCAGCTGCCGACAAGCGAGGCAGCCGAAGATAATACTGACGAGAGCAGTGCATCCGAATAGGAGAGTGCCAATTATCAGTAATATTATCCGTCTGGTACCGAACAGTTTTATAAGAAACAACAAAGACACAGGGCTGAAACAACTCATTCAATCACCTGTGTCTTTTTCTGTCTGTCATTATCAGATTAATGTAATCAGGATTCATGCTTTTGAACACAATCCCGAGCCATGCCAATGATTTCCCTACTCTGCATCGTTGACTATCTGACCGATATATGCGAATGTAGCATATGCGGAAGCTGTAAGCTTGCCGGTCTCGCAGCAGTAGGCCTTACATTCCACTCTAGCCAGTTTCTTGCCTAGATAAAGGACCTCAGTTTTGAAATCAAAAGCTTCACCAACGAAAGGTCTAATATAGCTTATTGACATTTCAGCCGTCGTTACATCTCGATTGCTGAACACCGAAACGGATATGCCCATCGACACGTCAAACATGGCTGATACCGCACCGCCGTGAACCTGACCTCTCTGATTCAATTCCCATTCGCTTATCTCATATCTTATTGTAGAAGTCTGTTCATCATCATTGTACTTCATCAGCCTTGGATGAAGCAGTGAATTCATGTTTCCCGGTATTGTCTCGCTGATAAGTCTTATACTGTCTGCAAAAGTTTCTCCAATATCTTTTTTCATTAGGTGCTGTCCCTCTTTCTGTAAATTACTGGTTTATTATAGCACCCTGAAACACTTACTACAACTTTATTCCAATTCCTGTTTCTTCAATGCCAGTTTCAAGCCTTCGCCCATGAAATCCTTGCCGTATTCCTCTCTCACTCTGACTGCATATCTGTTCGCTTTACTATTTATCTTTGACCACTGATAATTCAGCACATCTTTCACCTGTTCGTTTTCTTCAGAATAAAAATCCGTCATTCTTTCAAGAACGCTCTTAATATGTACTTCCAGAGAATCAGCATGGCCGGAAGTGTCAGTTACAACAGCTGTATGCCAGTCGTATGCTGCTGAATTCTTGAAATTCTGTATTGCCTGAACCTGCTGCGGTACAGTTAACGGCTCTCCATCTATGGATGCAAGCCATATGATGAACAGTTTAATAAATGTTGCATCCCTTATGTCTATGCCATCAGCGGCAAAAGGATTCAGATCTATCATCCTCAGTTCGATATGATTCACTCCATTCCTGATAAGTCCATCAATGGAATACTTTCCGGTAGATTTCAGGCGCACCGGATAATACAATTCTCTCTCTTCAATTAGAAGTCCGCATTCCACGTATCTGCTGATGGATTTCACATAATCATCAATGCTTTCGTATGACAGTACAGGAGTGAACTGATTCCAGTATCCATGTTCACTGCACCTTAATGATGCGCTCCCTGTGAAAATGGTGCTTCCTCCGCAACCGGACTCATAAAATGAGTTGTCTGCAACCGGACTTGCAGCCAGAAGTGCTACGATTACCCAGCTGAATTCAATAGTCCTCTCTGCCAGATTCAGATAAAACATGTCCTTGTACTCTCTGAAGTCTTCCGCTCCGTCCAGCTGTGCATTTCTCCTGATAAGATCCTCTGAGAAAGAATAATTAAAATGAGTGCCTGAATACAGCATCTTATACTTGCCGTATCTTCGCGCCAGATGCTCTCGATACTCTGTATATCCCGCCTCTTCGCCGTAATACTGCGCAATTTTAATATCATTTTCGCTCTCAACATATGGAGGATTTGAAAACGGCCACAGCAGTTCGCCTCTCTCTTTGAGAGTCTTCTGGACGTGCCGTATTTTATCGCCAAGAGACTTCATAACCTGCTCTTCATCAATTTCCGGCAGTGTATTTATCTCTATCTGATCCTCACTGAAATCACGATCTATGCACTTGTTTCCGGAGAAAGGATGCGGTGTTGCTGCAAGTCTGCCGTCCCTGTCAATTCTGTGAGTTTCCAGTTCAAGTCCTATCATGCCATCCATGCGGTGCATGCGTATATTTTTATCTTCGTTGTGAAGTTTCATTCTCAGTCTCCTTTAATCAGCTCTGCAATCAGCTCTGCTGCATCTTTCATATCGCTTATCGAAGCATACTCAGCCGTTGAATGTGTATTGTACATTCCGCACGCAAGCACTATACCGCGTATTCCCTTCTCCATAAACACATTGTTGTCACTTCCGCCGTGAGTTGCCTTAAGTTCTCCTTTGAGATTCATTCTCCTGCACGCATTGACGAAACGTCTGCACACTCTGTCATCCTCCGGCACCTGGTATGCACGTATCTTCACATCATAATCAAATTCTATCTCAGCTCCGACACCTTCTGCCTCTTCTTTAAACACTCTTTCGGCTTTCTGTACTTCCTCAAGTACCCTACTGTGGTCGAAGCCTCTTGCCTCACCTGAACATATACATCTTTCCGGTACTATATTGTCGGCTTCACCACCTGAAATGCTGCCTATATTCAAAGTCATGTCGTCTTCTATCCTGCCCTGACGAATTCGGTTCACAGCAGCAGCCGCAACTCCGATGGCATTTATCCCCATTTCCGGCGAGAAGCCTGCGTGCGCTGCTTTGCCTTTAATGTCTGCTTTAAAAGTAATGATAGAAGGGGCTTTAACAGCAGCTGATCCTGCAGGGCCGCTCATGTCAAGAATGTAAGCATCTTCAGAAATCACCCTGCTGTAATCGAACACCTTGGCACCTCTCGCATATTCTTCTTCTGCTATGCTAAAGAGCACTTCAATTGTCCCATGTTTTACATCTGCTTCTTTCAGTATCCTTACTGCTTCGAGAATTTCAACTATACCGCATAAATCATCGGCACCTGCAACGGTTTTACCTGTTCCGGTTATCCTGCCGTCATCTGTAACAATACTCTCCTTGCCTGCTCCTGGTTCCACTGTATCCATATGAGCCGACAGCAGGACAGCAGGTTTCCCACTGTCACCTTCAAGCACAGCGTACAAGTTGCCGGTACCCGAACCATATTCAGTTCCTGCATCATCTTCATAAACTTCAAATCCCAGTATATGCAGTTCTTCTTTTAATACTTCAGCTATTCTGTCTTCATGAAAACTGACAGAATCAATTGCTGCCAGCCTGATAAAGTCATCAGTCATTCGTTTAATATCTGCCTTGATTTCCATATCCTAAAGCCCTTCCGTAATTATTCCTTGTTTTCCT
Source organism: Clostridiales bacterium (assembly GCA_022780965.1). GTDB lineage: Bacteria > Bacillota > Clostridia > Peptostreptococcales > Anaerovoracaceae > Lentihominibacter. Next base: position 24,311 of record JALEUQ010000053.1, on the reverse strand, counting down.
ATTTTATTTGTAGGTATTATACTGCTAAACACTCGTTTAGTCAATTATTTCAGTTACTGCAAAAGGAGAAAACCCGATGCATAATGCACCGGGTCTCTCAGATAAGTATTGGATTGAACTATTGGTATATGCGTTCAATGAAAGCGTATTACATCTGATGTAACCTTGCTTTCCGACATCATTATATCACCAGCAAAACTTTTTTCACTCAATTATAGTCAAAAAATCGCGGACTATCGCCTTTTACAGTCACACTGTAACCAATGATTTTACACCTCAGTCTACATGAGCCCGGCTCCCTGTATAGTTTGATGATATTATTTAATGTCAATTTATACTTGACTTAAATCTCTTAAACGCACATAATATATTGGCTTATGTTGTACATCTGACGGGAATCTGCTCTCCGGGATGTTCTTTTTAATATTTGAGGATAAAGAAATGATAGAAGTAATTCTGGATACAATTATTGATATTTTTAAGCTTCTTCCCTTCCTGTTCGTAACCTATCTTATCATCGGATGGCTTGAGTGCAAAGCCGGACAGAAATGGTGGCAGGCAATTACTTCAGCAGGCAGGAAAGGACCGGTCATCGGCGGAGCTCTGGGCGTGATTCCCCAGTGCGGTTTCTCTGCGATTTCTTCCCAGTTTTATTCAGCGGAACTCATCTCAATGGGAACACTGATAGCTGTATATTTATCGACTTCCGATGAAATGCTCCCAATCATGATCTCATATCATGCTCCCATTACACTGATACTGGAAATACTGGCAATTAAGCTGGTTGTAGGCATTGCAGCAGGACTTGTAATCGACCTTGTCATGCGCAAGTCAATCCCGGAACCGGTTGAAGAAATTGAGTTTGAGGGATGCGGATGCGGCGGTGGCAGCATCATTCTTACCGCACTTGTATATACGGGACAGATTGCTTTCTTCCTGCTGATTTTTACGTTCGGCCTTAATACAATTGTTCATTTCATTGGTCAGGATACAATGACAAGTCTTCTGGTAGACAGCAAATTTCTGGGGCCTGTCGTTGCCGGAATCATCGGACTGATTCCAAATTGTGCCGGATCGGTTCTGATAACTGAACTCTATCTGGAGCACGTAATAAACATGGGAACCATGCTCTCTGGACTTCTCTGTGCTGCAGGAGTCGGACCTCTCATGCTGTTCAGAATCAATGCGGATAAAAAAGAAACAATACTGATAATATCTGTTCTCTTCGTAATCGGTGTAGGTGTCGGAATGATTTGTCCATTATAATTTGATGCTTACCCTTTACATTTCAAATCAGTTGTTATATACTATTGTCAGTTAAATAATTAACAGATTTAACTACATATTTGCGAAATACTCATTATAGCTTTGTCCCATAAAATGACTGAGGAAAGCGACCTTGTTAAGGTCGTTTTTCTCTTTTTAATAACCATTTTGTCCTATAGGTCAATATTTTATGTCAAAAAATGTCACGCCGTCTGTCATTGCCTGCAACAATGATAACGCCGTGACAATTTATGTTTGTTAATTATTTAGTGCAGCTTCACTATTACAACAGGTATTGGCGGGTTGTTTCGTCTATTGTAATAATCAGTCTTCATTACCAGATAATCTTTGGGGTTCAGTCCAGCAGCAAAATTAAGAACAGCATCACGTTCTTCAAATCCGCTGTCACCTCCACTATAGACACAAAGGACCATAACTCCGCCATTTCGCAGAAGCTGCAGTCCTTTTTTAACTGCCGGGATACTGGTTTCCTTCCTGGTCGCAACACTATGATCTCCGCCAGGCAGATATCCGAAGTTAAAAACTATCAGACTTACAGTTCCCTCCTCTGCGTACTTGTCCATATTCTCATGTGATTCCAGATGAAGCTCAGTTCTCGACAAAAGATTGCCAAGCTGAAGGGCAGCACTATCCAAAGCATCTTTCTGTATATCAAATCCAATTACTTTACCTTCATCCCCCACCAGACGGGCTAAATATTCAGTATCATGACCATTGCCAACAGTTGCATCAATGCATACATCTCCCGGCTTAACCTGAAGAGTCATGAAATGACGACAATACTCTGTCACTTGAATGTTTTTCATTTTGATCTCCTAACCATAACAGCAGCAACTGCTCCCGCGGCGGCAGCAAGGCATATCAGACCCATAGCTAAAGGCAGCCAGTACGGTGTATCATCACCGGTTTTGACAGATACTACGACTGATTGTTTATCAACCATGACCACCTCATTGTCTTCACCGGCAACGAACTGCACGTCCCTGGCCTTCTCATATCCAGTCGGAGCTTTATCTTCTCTGAGAATGTATTTCCTGCCTTCAATAAGGCCCTCAACAATGTGAGGTTCTTCTGTGGTTACCCATTCATGGATCACTTCTCCTGTTTCAGGATCCACAATACTGAGAATAGCATCTTTGAGCAGTTTCATTGTTGTTTCATCTTTCTTACATATTACCACCTGCGTAGGCTCATCCACCATAACAACTTTTTCCTGAGAACCTGCTGTTATTTCAATCTGCTCAGCTTTCGCAAAACCTGTCACGTACTTGCCCTCACTGTTAATGAAACCTCTTTTATCATCAGTCTCAACTACAGGCGGCATAAGTTCCTGAAGTATCAGCTTCCTGCCGTATTTAAGGCCTTTTATAACGTGAGGCTCCTTGCCCGATATCCATTCATCAATAACTTCTCCTGTCTCTTTATCTGTAAGTCTCAGCAACGCGCCTTCAAGTTCACTTCCAGTAGTTCCGTTTTCTTTGCTTATTTCCAGATCCGTTCTTCTGATATTTTCGAATTCAAGACTTATTACGTCTTTTTCATCTCCAGAAATTTTAAAACTCTGTGCCGGCACAGGATCATACTTTTCCAGATCTACATTCACTTCTTCCACTTTGTACTGACCTGCAGGCAGATAACCGAAATCAGCCACACCTTCACCATCAGTCACAGCTGCAATATCATCAATTTTTTCGCCCCATGCTGTAGTTCCTGTTATTTTAAAAGTAATGTCAGCTATTGATCCATCCAGGCTTTTTTTGATTACCTTCACCTTTGTTTCCCTGGCTTTATTTTCAAATACAAATGGCTGAATGCTGTCCTGATTCTTTTCATCCACAGTCACCTTCTGAGATTCAGGTGATTTATATCTTGCCTGCTGCGATTCTGTCATTTCTTCAGAAACAGTGTAATCCCCATAAGCAATACTGTTTATGGATATTACGCCTTCATCATTAGTTTCAAATGTCTTGTCATATATTGATGCCGCCCCGTTCCAGGTAAAATCATATGACGTTATCCCGTTTTGATTCTTTCTTACAGGCTCATTTACATTATCATCCACAGCTCTAAGTTTGACCGTAACTTCAAGGTTCAGGCGAATGGATTCTGCCTTGCCTTTTTCTTCTGTGCTTCCGGCTGAATCCTCATCGGATGCGGCAGTCGCGTAATCTGCATCATCTCCTGCATCTGCAATTGCTGAAGTCTGAAGTGCCGGTTCTTCTTTGCTAATCAGTTTAGCTTCAGCTGAAAGTTTCACAATGTAACCGCCCTTCTTTCCTGCTGCAGCCGCCTCATTAATGTGGTCAACAATCTCCTTATTATCAATGGTCCAGCTATTCACCAGATAATCTTCATCCAGCAGCTTGGGCGCCGCTCTCTTTATTATCTCATCCTCCGAAATTGTTTTACTGTTTCTCAGAACTCCCTGAACTCTGAATTTAAACCCGCCCAAAGGACCGCCGTCACTGTTTTTCTTGATAATTTTGAGAGATGCACTGCGATCAAGTGTATTCATGACTTCCGCCCGACTTGTCTCACCTTCTCTGACAGTAAGCTTCACCGGCTCAGCCTGATTCCACCTATCCTTAATCTGTTCAGCAGTAAGTATCTCCTGCACTGTATATTCTCCAGGAAAAAGCTTCACATTTATCTCACCATTATCATCGGTAATATGGGTTTTGTCGTAACCGTTATCATCACACGTGACGCGGAAACTGAATCCCGACATAGGCCTTTTGTTCTCATCTGTTTTTACAATTGTTCCGTTTCCCTCTTTTTCTGTCGAAAACAATGCGTAAAACATTTTAGTATCTGTTGCTCCCAGCGCTACGGACTGTGTTCTCGAGTCTGATGAGTCAAAAACCATTGCTGACTGCCCTGTCCCGTAGTTTCTGTCATTCATGAGAACAGCCTTGTAATCACCCTCTTCATCTGCGGAAAATGTATATTTGTAACCGCTTCTATTCATTGCAAGTGACTTTGTACCTGCAGTTTTTTTCAGGTAATTACCTCCGGACGTATCCTCAACCGAAGCAGTCCATCTCCCTGTTTTGTAATTATATTTCATCGGGATTACCTTGGCTGCACTTTCCGACTCCGCAACAAAAGATGCAGATTTCACGTGTTTTGATATTTCGTTTTTAATGTTGTTGTAGCACTTAATACCGTATGAATGATTCTTAATTAATTTGTAATACTTGTCTGAAGTATCGCTGACGGTCCAGATGCCCTTGTCACTCATTACTGCATGGCCTTTGATAACCTGCCATACCAGCACCTGAGTGGCCGCATAGTAGTCATTGGTATTGCCGTAAGGTGCACTCTTGCCTGAATTGTACCCATACAGCAGTACATAGCTTAGTAATTCCTTCCTGGCTGATGACATTGAGCTTACAGCCTTGGATCCTGCATAAGACCTTGATGTCATTCTTGTTCCTGAACCCCAGCCTTTATCAGGATTAATGCAATAACCTACATATGATATGCCTCCTGCCTTAACAGTGTACTTCGGCTGTTTGTTTCCCGTATTCGTAGACAAATATGCCTTGCCGTCTTTACCTGATCCCATATACACCCACGTGCTTGTGCCTGATTTCCCTGCCGTAAGCGCCGCAAATGAACTAGCTGTCCACATTGCAGATAACAGCATTACAAATACAAGGATCAGCACTGTGCTCCTCTGCCATCGCAAATTATTATCTAATCTCATTACCACCCAATATTGACCATAAGGTCAAACTTCCCCTTTCTGTTATTTAACCCTGATATAACTAATTATTTCTCATGCATTCAAATCATAAGAATGTCCCCACACCCTCATAATTAAATGTCATTTATTTCCATCTATACTACACCATGTTTTATCAATTGTCAATTATTTCCATTTATTTCTCCTTGTATTCATCATACGCTGTATTCTTTCCATAAAAAAAGAGTCCGGATCACACTGATCATCAGACTCTCATGAATTTCATTCAATTATCAGAACATGCCCATGTTTTTGAAAATATACAGCCATAAGAACATGGTGAAACAGCATAGTGCTGAACTGAACACGACCGTATTCCCTGCCAGCTGGTAATCCGAATGCATCTGCCTTGCCATTGTATATGATGAAAGAGCGCACGGAGCTGCAAATATGGCGATTAGAGTAACAAAGCCAATTCCTCTTATTCCCATAAACACTGCTGTACCAAGTACTGCTCCCGGTATGATTATGAGTCTTCCTGCAAGGCATATCATCAGATTCCTCGACTGTTTTCTTACCGAAGAAAACTGGAATGATGCTCCAAGTATCATTATTCCTATAGGCGTAGCACATGCAGACAGCTGAGAAACGGTTTCCTCAACAACTGCGGGCAGATGAACCTGCATGACAGCACATGCAATTCCTGCAGCCGCCCCCAGTATCAGCGGATTAGTCAGCACATTTTTTATTATCATTCCGACGTTTATCTTGCCTTTGCGATAAACTTCCAGAGTAATTACTGCCAGAACATTATATATCGGAACAACGATAGCCACCATTACAGCAGTTACTCCAATACTTCCGTGACCATATATGTTTGTTGCAAGCGGCAGACCCATGATGACGAAATTGCTTCTGTACAGAGCTTGAATCATGGCTCCTCGGCTCTGAGGCACTTTCTCAATGCAAAGAGCAAAAATTGTGGATATCACGTATATTACAGCAATTGCCGCCAATGTGAAAACAATCAGACCCCTGTTTATGGAATCTGATATGTCTGCACTATAGATGTTATTAAACATAAGAAAAGGAAACAGTATCTTGAATGCCAGACTGTTAAGCTTGGCAGTGTCAGAATCTCCCACCAGCCCCACCAGCCTCACTGCATATCCCACAGCAAGAAGCATGAACATCGGAAGTACTGCTTCAACACATATTATGAAATTCTCACTCAACTCAATTCACCATTCAACAGAGACAGCCGCCCCTTATATAACGCTGCCATTAATACTACTTAATCATGTTTATAACAAGACCATCTTCATTCTCTTCGAATGAAAGTTTATAATCTCCCATGAGTCCGTGCACTATTATCGTATCATAAAGCATCACGTCCTTTGGTTCACCCGGCATTGACATCCCTGTCATTCCAGCCATTCCCATAAACGCATCCATACCGGGCATATTCTCAAGTGCATCAGAGTATTCGTCCATTTCGTTTGCCAGCTGGTCAAGTGCCTGAAGCTGATCCAGCAGATTTCTGTTTTTATCCATTTGCAAATGCACCTCGCCTTCTATGAAAAACTCTCGAATTTGTTACGACATCTAGTACAGGTGACAATCACCTTGCCTGCTCCTGATGGAAGTCTCAAATAACATCCGCACGCCGGACATTGAATTATTATCGATGAATTCGCCGCATCAGAATTATCTCTGCTGAGACGATAGAAACCCGCATTCCAGTCTTCTCTGGAGAACTTGTTAACATATCTGATTGCGACTATATACATTAATGCTACGAAAGCCAGCAGAAGTATAGTTGATATTCCATCTCCCATGAAAGCGAAAGTATCGTAGATTCCGTGAATCATGATGGGCACAAGCAGCGCTCCTGCAAGGCATTTCATCTTGCCGCCGGTGTTGCCGTCAATATGATGCTTCATCATGGCACCGTAGAATATCCCCATGAATACCCCGCAGAAAGCATGAAGAGGTACAGCCAGCACCGCCCTTACCAGCGCCGTCTCCAGTCCGCCGTCAGCAACATACAGTATGTTTTCAAGAAGAGCAAACCCGACAGCTACTGACACCCCGTACACTATTCCGTCAAATCTGTAATCAAAATTCCTGTTCCTCCATGAGCCCAGATACAGGAGGGCGAACTTACTGAGTTCTTCACATAGGGCAGCACATATAAACGCATTGGAAAGCGCCCACGACAGCTGCGAATCGTATGAAATGAAATGATCGTCCACGTACATTTCTGCAATTACGGCCGGAATGCACGACAGAGCCCCGAAAATGAGCAGCTTGACAATTAGTCTCCGAGGTTCCTTCTCTACTTTGTCTTTGCGATAAACATACAGTATTATCAATAAACCCGGCACAATAGCCAGCATCATTAATTGTGAAGACATTTCTTTCTCCTGTTAAAGTACAATATTATATACAGCAAGCGCAGCAAGCCACGCCAGTGCACACTGCCAGAATACTACACCCACTGCCCATCTGCTTCCCATTTCTTTACTAATGGCTGCAATGGCAGCTACGCACGGTGTATATAACAGACTGAATACCAGCATAGATGCAGCCTGTGCCGAAGTCAGCACTGCAGTAACACCGCCCGGATACAGAATTCCAAGTGTGGATACCACGCTCTCCTTTGCCATGATTCCGGATATCAGAGATGTGCATATTCTCCAGTCTCCGAGTCCTACAGGGGAGAATAACGGTGCAATGAATCCTGCAATCGCAGCCATCATGCTGTCCTGAGAATCCGATACCATATGCATTCTGAAATCGAAGCTCTGAAGGAACCAGATTACAACAGTCGCTATAAGGATAACAGAAAACGCCCTAGAAAGAAAGTCTTTGGCTTTGTCCCATATGAGTCTTAAAACGTTGCCAAGTCCCGGCAGTCTATAATTAGGCAGCTCCATGATAAACGGCACTGCCTCACCTCTGAACAGGATTTTTCTGTATGCGAATGCCACAATTATGCCCACTAGAATCCCCAGCACATACAGTCCTGTCATGATCAAGCCACCCTTGCCTGGGAAGAACGCATTGACGAAAAATGCGTATATAGGCAGTTTGGCCGTACAGCTCATGAACGGCGTCAGCAGAATAGTCATTTTACGGTCTCTTTCTGACGGAAGTGTTCTGGTTGCCATAACGGCCGGAACAGTACAGCCGAAGCCAATTAGCATTGGGACAATACTTTTGCCTGACAAGCCGATTTTGCGTAGCAGTTTGTCCATTACGAATGCTACTCGTGCCACATATCCGCTGTCTTCCAGAAGTGACAGGAAGAAAAACAGTGTTACTATTATAGGCAGGAAACTGAGTACACTGCCCACTCCCGTAAATATACCGTCAATGACAAGACTGTGAATCGGCGCACTTACATGAGCTGACGTCATTATACCGTCCACTGTATTCATCAGAGTTCCTATACCGCTCTCCAGCAGACCCTGAAGCCATGCTCCAATGACGTTAAATGTCAGATAAAACACCGTCAGCATGATAGCCAGAAACAGTGGAATTGCTGTATATTTGCCGGTTAACACCTTGTCGAGCATTCGGCTCCGCTTATGCTCCTTGCTCTCTGCAGGTTTAACGACAGTAACTTCACACACTTTCTCGATAAAGGAGAATCTCATGTCTGCTATTGCTGCACTTCTGTCAAGCCCCGACTCATGTTCCATCTGCTGAATTATATGCTCCAGCATCTCCTTTTCATTCTGATCAAGCTTCAGTTTATCAAGAATAAGCTCATCACCTTCTATTACCTTGGATGCCGCAAATCTCACCGGAAGTCCTGCATCCTGTGCATGGTCGGAAATGAGATGGATAACTGCATGAATGCACCTGTGAACAGCACCGCCTCTGGCATTTTCATCGCAGAAATCCTGCCTGCCAGGCACCTCCTGATAGCCTGCGATATGAACAGCGTGATCTATCAGCTCCTGGATTCCCTCATTCTTTGCAGCGGAAATAGGCACAACAGGTACGCCAAGGAGCGACTCAAGATGGTTTATGTCCACAGAGCCGCCGTTGTTCTTAACTTCATCCATCATGTTAAGGGCGATTACCATCGGATATTCCAGCTCCATAAGCTGCATGGTCAAATACATGTTTCTCTCAATGTTTGTCGCATCAATAATGTTGATAATGGCAGTCGGTTTCTCGTCCAGGACAAAATTTCTTGATACAACTTCCTCGCTGCTGTATGGAGACATTGAGTATATACCGGGCAAATCAGTAATAAGTGTATTGCTTTGACCCCTAATAACCCCGTCTTTTCTGTCTACTGTAACTCCCGGGAAATTTCCCACATGCTGGTTTGACCCTGTAAGTCTGTTGAATAGCGTTGTTTTGCCGCAATTCTGGTTTCCCATGAGAGCAAAAGTTAAAGTTGTTCCCTTTGGCAGAAGATTGCCATCACCCTTCTGATGATATCTGCCGCCTTCACCTAAGCCTGGATGTTCTTTGTCCGACAATCTGTCAATATACTTGTGAGCATTTGATCTTCTGTCGATTTGGCTTACTCCTATCTTCGCCGCATCTGCAAGTCTGAGAGTAAGTTCATATCCATGAATCTGTAATTCCATCGGATCGCCCATCGGTGCCAGCTTGACCAGCGTAACCTCCGCGCCAGGAATGACACCCATGTCGAGAAAGTGCTGACGGAGATTTCCTTCGCCGCCAACATGGGTGATAACGGCACTTTCGCCGATTTTCAGCTGATTTAACTTAGTAATCTTATTCATCTTATTTCATCCGGTCCTTTAATTCATATTATCAAGTTGCTGCGACTCGTCCCATTAGTCGTAACTAACTCATTTTCAATAAATTAGCCGGTTATTCCCGGCTAACTTTGATTTTATACCATTATTTTAGAAATGTAAAGGGGTGACCGGATTTTCCATGCATCGATAGTGCCATACGCCGTCGATTTCTTTTCGCTCAGCAATCCCAATACCTCTCAGATACTGAAGATGCGATATTGCCTCACCTGTGGCAAACCACTTCTGCGGTCCGGGGAATTCATCCCAGTTTCTGCAGTCTATCTCCCATGTCATGTCTGCTGCTGTCTTATATGCAGTCTTCCACTCGTTTCCAAGAATCTTCACAACCTCAGCAAGTCTGTTTCTGTGATGCTCCATAAGCTCATCCACTCGGCCACGCATGTCAGGCACCGGTAACCCGTGAGTCGTCATCATATGTTCTACTTCCAGATTTCTGATTCTTTCAAGACTCTTTCGGTAGTCATCCAGAGGATTGTCTGAGCCAATTTCAATGGTAATGTTTGGAGTAATAAGTCCCAGAATGTGATCACCGCTGAACAGTCTTCTGTTCTCCCGGTCATAAAGGCACATGTGTCCCGGTGTATGTCCCGGCGTATGTATGCATGTCAGTTTATATCCACCGTACTCCAGCACATCTCCGTCATTAACATATTTGAAGTTAATTCTTCTATCTAAAGCATACTGCCTTCCCGGATGAATATCAGTATTTCTGCCGAAATCTGCAGGCGGGAACCCATAACTGATAAAAAGGTCATCTAATATCTTCCAGTAATAGCTGCCCGTTTCAAAGTTTATCAATTCACCGTCAGTCTCGCTGGCATATACCACACTGTCGTCGTTGTCAAACTTCCACGCAAGTCCGCAGTGATCGGAATGCAGATGTGTAATGAACAAATCTGCGCTGCTGATTCCAAGCTCATCAAACGCCTCCTGAAATGCCGCTTCACACTCCGGCCTGTTGAATCCTGTATCTATCACCAGGTTTCTTTCACCAGTAATGATGTAAACATTAATATATCTGAGCGGGTTGTCAGGCAGCGGCACCTGTTTCACATATATATTGTCTGCCAGTTTCTCAAGCATCCTTTTCTCCTCTCTCTATGTTGACAATTCGTTCAGGATCCAGACCCGCTTCAAGAGCTCTCCTAAGGCCACCCTCGAAGCTGCCTACTCTCGACGGCATATGTGCATCACTGGATATTACAAACTTGACATCAGTCTTCGCACACAGCTTTATCTGCCTCACATTCAAAGTGGCATGACTTGTGCTGATCTCCATCCAGGTATCAGTTTCTGCACACGCCCGGGCCAGTTCAAGCATATCGAAATTTGCCTTATCACCCGGATGAGTCAAAATCCTGATATTATTCTCATATATTGCAGTCAGCGCCATCTGAGTATTTCTCATCATGAGTTCCCTGCTGTTGTATCCTTTGTAAAAGTCTTTCCAGTTCTCCAGACAGTATCCATTATCAATGCCGTAATGGTATCCTGCAATGACGAAATCAAAATCATCAAACTCTTCAGGCGACACATCCAGGCAGTTGCCCTTGCTGTTAATGTTTGCTTCCACCCCGAGGTGAATTGTTATGTCATCAAACTCCTCATTTAGAGCTGTTACAATCTTGCGCATCTCAGGCACTGAGGCTCTGGATATACCGTTCTCCTGGTTGCCCGGTCCATGGTCTGTTATGGCAATCTCACGCAGCCCTTTGGCTCTGGCAGCAAGTACATTATCCCTTATTGTTCCTTCACCGTGAGAATGCACCGTATGAGTGTGAAAGTCTCCCGTCATGAAATACTTCATCAGTATGATCTCTCCTTAGTTTGTACGGTATTACAAATATCCTTCTTCTCTTCACATGCTGTCAGGTGAAAAGACGGTTAAATTCTATCACACAAATATATCTGCATACAACAAGAAACAGCCCACAAAAGGAGCTGTTTCTTACTTGCTATTACTTAATCATTATCGTTTTAGAGAGGAAGGATTTCTCTTGTTGTTTGGAACAATTATAATATACTTCCTCACTGTGCCGATTTAAGGTGTAGTGTGTGATGGTTTAATGAATAAACTGCATCAGTTCTGTGTAGGCACATGTCTTTATGGCTTTATCTTCCGCTGTTTATCTCAAGCATCTTGGCCTTCAGCTTGTTTTCAATATTAACCAGTTCCAGCTCTGCCTGCTGCCTCTTGGCTCTTCCCTCTTCCTGAATCTTCATCAGTTCATCAATGGTATCCATAAGTTCCTGATTAGTATGCTGAAGCGTCTCAATATCAACTATTCCTCTCTCGTTCTCAGTTGCCACCTCAACAGTCCCCTGATGCAGCAGTTCTGCATTTTTGCGAAGAATATCGTTGGTAGTGTCCGTTACCATTCTCTGTGCACGAACAGCTTCTTTGTTGTGAGCTATGCCCATGGTTATCACCAGCTGGTTCTTCCACATAGGTATGGTATTCATGAGAGTTGTCTGAATCTTGTCACTGAGCACGATAGCATTACTCTGGGTAAGTCTGATCTGAGGTGCGTTCTGCAGGCAGATTGCTCTTGTCAGATCAAGATCGTGAAGTTTCTTCTCAAATCGTTCGCACATATTAGAGAAGTCACGAACTTCCTGCGCATCCTCAGCAAGCCCGGTCTGTTCTGCCTTTGCCTTCATTGCAGGCAGTTCTTCGTTAACAGCCTTGTCCAAAGCGACTTTACCTGCTGCAATATACATTGTCAGTTCTTTGAAATACTGTTTGTTGTTCTCATATAATCTGTCGTGTATTGCCACGTCCTTGAGTAAAGTCTGCTGATGCTTCTCCAGCGATTCTGCCACTGATTCAATGCTCTTCTCGACTTTACCGTAATATGCCTTCATGCTTTCAACCTTGCTTGCACCTCTGCTGAAGAGAGCCTTAATTCCTTTTTTCTCTTCAGGCTCATGCTTAAGGTCAGCCATAAGGTCACTGAGAATTGTTCCAATCTCATCCAGATCCTTGTTTCTTACCTGTTTGAGAGTCTCCTCGCTGAATTCCGCCAGGCGCTTCTGAGCACCTGCACCATAGGTGACCATCAGGTTGCTGTCGTGCAGGTCAATCTTATCAGCGAATTCGTTGATCTGGTTCAGTTCCTCAGGTGAAAACTGCTGCATTCTGAAAGCTTCCGCGTCCTGAACCTCAAGCTGGTTTACGACAGGGTCGTCCACTGATTCCAGCTCCAGAACGGGCATTATCAATTCCTTGTTTTTTTCTGCCGTCATTACTTCTGTCATCTGTTACTCCTCTCATTACATATGACTAAATATCGAAATCAGAATCAAGCAGTCCATCTCTTGCAAGAGTCTGCTTCATCACTTCCATTTCAGCTTCCATCTCAATTTCATCCTGCTTTCTCAGCTTCTTGTCAAGGTTGGCAAAAGCCGAAGCAAGAGTTGAGAACATTCCTTTGATATTGTCTCTGGTCTCTTCAGCAGTATCAGGTTTGATGTATTTCTGAATCAGATCAATGGTGCTTGGAATATATGACTCTTTCATATTGATAACACTCTTAAGCTTCCCCTTGTTAGGATCCTCCTTAAGCTGTATCTGAATGCTTTTGACAGACTTCTCAATGCGCTTGAGAAATCTTATAACCTCCACATCTCTAGTGAAATCAACAGCATCATTTAGCGCCACAAGCAGTTTGTCTTCCGCAGTAACAGCGCCGTCCCTTCTCGCCTTGTCTGCTGCAGCCTTTTCTCTTGCTTTCCTGCTTGCGATTTCTTCGGCGACAGTATCCTCCACAGGCACTATCGGTTTGCCGTTTCTTGTCATTACAATCAAATCGTACTCACCGTTAATGTATGCTCCAATATTGTTCTCGGGCTCAGACAGGAACCCTTTGTTAATCATCTTCTGAAGCTTGTTTCTGGCTTTGCTGGTCTTGATGCCCAGTCGTGATGCAATGAAGCTGATTCGGGTGTTTCCTCTGTTATCGATGAGCGCTTCATATTTGTGCCAGTCTCTGTTGTCAGCAGCGAAAAGGCCAATGAGCAATGCACCGATGCCTGCCAGAACCCCGCCTGTGGCAAATGTGCTTATCATGTCACCTGAAGTATTAACAGTATTGTTCACCACTACCAGAATGCCAAGGCTGACAAGTATCGATCCGCCTATTAACTTGCCCACGCTCTTAGTCTTGATTCTTCTCGATTTATCGACTCTTGAGAATTGGGCATCGAAAGTCTCATTTCCGGGGGCAGAAGACTGTCCCCCATTCTGTCCTTCCTTCTTGCCGTCTCCCAGTTTCACACCCGCCATGCTTTCATATGCACTGTTTCTGTAGAATCTAAGAATAATCATTCCTATGCCGAGCGGCCAGAAACCAACAAAGAAACAGATAACTATGAACCAGATGCTCTCGTACCATTCAATCTTGCGTCCGGGCAGGTCGCCCTTCTTGCCGTTCATGTTACGTGCATTAAAGTATGTATGCTCCGTGCTCCCGTCTATTGGCGTGCTCCCGCAGTTAGGACACAGCAGCTTATCATCACTGAAATTCATGCCGCAATTAGGACATTTCTTCATACATTTACTCCCTTCTGAATGTAGTCCATATATTATAGCATAAATAAGGCTTGCAGTTTTATCATTTTCATTCTAAAATTAACCGGTATGGTTTACTAATTAGGTACAGTTTATTGAGGTATGTGTATGTTAGAACTAAAGAACATCGTTTTTGAAGTTACAGACGACGATGGAAATATCAAAAGAATAATAGACAACATAAGTCTCACTTTGGGAGATGACAAGTATTTCGTTATTACAGGTCCGAACGGAAGCGGCAAATCAACTCTTGCACGCATAATAATGGGCATTGAGCAGCCTACTTCCGGCCAGATTATTTTTGACGGAATCGATATTACGAATAAAACTATTACTGAACGTGCCAATCTGGGCATCAGCTTCGCTCTGCAGCAGCCTGTTCGATTCAAGGGCATCAAGGTAAGCGACATTATCAAGCTTTCCTCAGGCAGAGATCTAACCACAATTGAAGCATGCGACTATTTAAGTGCAGTGGGATTATGCGCCAGAGACTACATTGACAGAGAGGTTAATTCTTCCCTCTCAGGAGGCGAGCTCAAAAGGATCGAAATCGCTTCTGTACTGGCACGCGGCACTAAACTGTCTCTTTTCGATGAACCTGAAGCGGGCATTGACCTTTGGTCTTTCCAGAACCTTATCAAGGTATTCGAGAACATTAAAGAGCAGATGCACGGTACTGTGCTCATTATCTCCCATCAGGAAAGAATCCTGAACATCGCTGACGAGATCATCATTCTCGATGGCGGAAAAGTAAGCAAGAGAGGCAAGAGAGAAGAGCTGCTCGTAGATATACTGGGCGCAAGTCTCGAAGGCGGACTTTGCAGCAGGATGAACATGACAATGGGAAAGGAGGATTGCTAAATGGCAGAACTTACAGCTGCACAGAAGAATCTGCTTCAGGAAATAGCCGGACTTTCATGCAGCCCCGGCGGAGCGTTCAACATAAGAGCCAACGGCGGCATGGCTGCTCGCCAGGTTACTGATAACATCAACATTACATCCAAACAAGACAAGCCGGGCATCGATATACACATTTCATCAGAATGTCAGGGCGAAACAATGTACATTCCTGTTGTCATTGATGAAAGCGGCATGACCGATGTTGTATACAACGACTTTTACATTGCAGAGAATGCAGATGTTAAGATAATCGCCGGATGCGGCATTCACAACTGCGGCAATGACGACTCACAGCATGACGGCATCCACAGATTTTTTGTAGGCAAAAACGCCCACGTTCAGTACATTGAGAATCATTACGGAGAGGGTGACGGCAACGGCAAAAGAATCCTCAACCCTGTAACTGAGGTTTACCAGGAAGAAGGTTCTTCAGTTGAGATGGAGATGGTACAGATTAAAGGTGTTGACTCCACAATACGCAAGACAATCTCCAAGCTTGAAAGAGATGCCAAGCTCATTGTAAGAGAAAGGCTAATGACTCACGGCGAGCAGACTGCTGTTTCTGATTATCTCACAGAGCTTAACGGAGACGGCTCTTCAGCCGATGTTGTATCCAGATCAGTTGCAAGGGACAGTTCCTATCAGAAGTACGTTTCAAGAATTGTCGGCAATGCAGAATGCACAGGTCACACTGAATGCGACGCTATCCTTATGGATAATGCCAGAGTACTTGCAATTCCTGAACTTGATGCAGTAAATCTTGATGCCTCACTTGTTCATGAAGCTGCAATAGGCAAGATTGCCGGAGATCAGCTTATCAAGCTAATGACGCTCGGACTTACACCAGAAGAAGCAGAACAGGAAATCATCAACGGCTTCCTGGCTTAATACACTATATTATTAGACATGTTTATAAAAGGACTCGGAACAGGATTACGTTCCGAGTCCTTATAATTTTCATTCTGCATATGCAGGCGTTACATTCCTGCCCATTCTTTCCAGCATCTCTCTGTCTGACCTTATGGTGGATGATGATGTGGTAAGCATATTACCTGTAATTGTCGCGCTCGCTCCTCCTGAGAAAGCTCGCTCACCGTTGTTTTCCATTATTGCCCTTCCTGCCGCAAGCCTAATATTCGCTGTCGGATTAATAAATCTGAAGAATGCAACTGTTCTCAGTATTTCATCTTCAGTCAGCTGAGGCATGTTCTCAAGAGGCGTTCCGGCAATAGGCATAAGTGCATTAATCGGTATGGATTCAATTCCCAGCTCTGCAAGTGACACCGCCATATCCAGACGGTCCTCCCAGGACTCACCCATTCCTATTATGCCGCCTGAGCAAACACAAAGTCCAGCTTCCTGAGCTCTTCTAATATTGTCAATTTTATCTTCATATGTGTGCGTAGTGCATATGCTTGGGAAATATCTTCTAGACGTTTCTATGTTAGCGTGGTAGCTGCTTACGCCCGTCTCAACCAGCCTTCTAAACTGTTCGTCCGTAAGAAATCCCAGCGATGCGCAAAGGTCCATTCTGCATTCTTTTCTCAGTCTTTCGAATGCTTTAATCACTTTCTCGAAACTATCGCCTGTCAGCGATTTGCCGGATGTGACTATGCTGTATCTGTCAACCAGCTCTGATTCATTTGATTTAGCGAGAGCAACAATCTCATCTTCATCCAGGAACTCATACTGTTCGCATCCGGTATTATGGCGCATTGACTGTGCACAAAACTTGCAGTCTTCTCCGCACCTGCCGCTTCTGCCGTTGACAATAGTGCAAAGGTCAACCTTGTCGCCGCAAATGACTGTCCTTATTCTGTCAGCCTCACGCAGCAATTCATCTAAATCGCAAGTTAGAAAGATGCTTAAATCGTCTTCCCTGGTAATTCTGTATCCGTCATTAATAATTTTGTCCGCAAGTTCATTTATAGTCATTTTCCGACCTCTTTCCTATGATTTGTTCCACTCAATTATAGCCACCCTTTCTATAATTGTCAACCGTACCTATTGATTTGTTAACCATCACATTTTGCATTTTGCTGCAGTTGACTCGCCTGCTGCGTGAACATATAATGATTTTAGCTATTGAACATGAAACGGAGACATACATGAAAACAGGATTTACAAAAAAAATGATATTAGTGCTTCTTGCTCTGATTGTGGCACTTGGTGCAGGTTCCCTACTCCTCAAGATGGCAGATAAATCTGAATCCGAAAGCGTTAAACTGATTGGATTCTATGAAGACAGTGGAAGCATTTATTACTACGACAGCGACGGTCAGATGTGCACAGGGTGGAAGGAAATCAACGGGGATACTTTTTACTTTGATGAGAAAACCGGTGTTATGGCTACCGGTGAACAGAACATTGACGGCGAGAAATACACATTCGGCGATAACGGCAAACTTAAAATAGATAAGGATCTGGCTCTTATGGACGCCAAAGCTGACGGTATAGCAAGCGATACAGATTACCTTCTGCTTGTAAACTGCACTACTCATAAGGTTGGTGTCTATCAGGGTTCCGTCGGCAACTGGAAAAGACTGTACTACTGGGATATGGCAGATGGCCGCCCGGGACATGAATCACCGCGTGCCGTTTACAGAATGGGAACTGAAAAGACAAATGCCTACCATTTCAAGTATTTTGATTCTGAGGGCGGAAGGCTCTGGTACGCCACTAAGATATGGGATGTTTACCTGTTCCATTCCGTGCCGTACGAAATTGACAGCGAACCAAATAAAGTACAGGATCCAACCCTCGGCAAATCTGTATCAAAAGGCTGCATAAGACTTGACATAGAAAATGCCAAGTGGATATATGAAAACATTCCGCAGAAAACATACTGTGAAATTTATGACCAGTAATCGCTCTGCCCATCCTTAAACAATAAAGACACAGGACTGTCTGATTATCTCAGGCAACCTGTGTCTCTTTTTTTACTTATCTGCAGGCGATGACAATTGAATGTGATTCATCCTCCTGCACGTTTCAATATTAGTCCAGAGCCTCAGTCTTCTTAACTGAAACCTGCTCTTCGTAACATGAGAATGTATCTTCAACAGCCTTGCTGTCCATCTTGGCAGTAAGCTTGCTTACAACCGGTACTATGATAAGGCCGCCGACCATGGCAATTACGCCTGATCTGATTGATGATGCGAAAATGTATCCGAGAACCGGACCCCATCCGCTGATATCAATACCGCCCAGTGAAATGAACAGCTGGAGAATTTCAATTGCACATCCCCAGATGAAGCATACAACTACAGAAGACTTTGTAATGCCCTTCCAGTAAAGACCATATAAGAATGGAGCCAGGAAAGCACCTGCCAGAGCACCCCATGAAACACCCATCATCTGAGCAATGAATGTGATTTCTGGATGTGCATCCTTAATAACTGCAATTACTGCTGAAACCAGAATGAAGAATACGATGAAAAGTCTCATAATGGTAACCTGCTTCTTTTCTGACATCTCAGTCTTGCTTGCAGGCTTGATAACGTCCAGTGTGAAAGTTGAGCTTGATGTCAGTACCAGTGATGAAAGTGTTGACATCGAAGCAGAGAGTACAAGTACGATTACGACTGCTATTACGATTGCAGGCAGCGTTGACAGCATTGTTGGAACAATCTTGTCAAAGAACGGAGTAACACCGTCAGGCTGATAAGGGACCTTATCGGCATAGAGTCTGCCGAAACCGCCCAGGAAGTAGCATCCTCCGGCTACGATAATAGCAAATATTGTTGATATAACGGTACCTTTGTGTATGTCTTTCTCGCTCTTGATAGCATAGAACTTGCCGACCATCTGAGGCAGTCCCCATGTACCAAGTGAAGTAAGGATTACAACGAAAAGAAGTGCAAGCGGATCCGGTCCAAGGAATGATGAAAATGCACCGCCGCTCCATCCTTCTGCCGGTACTGCAGACAGCTTCTGTGTTGCTGCCACAAGACCGCCGTTGTCGCTGAGAACAGCACCAATAACTGCGCTGATTCCAAAGAGCATTATTATACCCTGAATGAAGTCATTGATGGCAGTAGCCATGTATCCTCCGAATATTACATAAAAACCTGTAAGCACTGCCATGATTGCGATTACTACCCAGTACGGGATGTCAAATACAAGACCGAACAGAGATGAAAGTCCGTTGTACAGCGATGCAGTGTAAGGAATCAGGAATATGAATACGATTATTGAAGCCATAACCTTCAGCTTGACTGAATCGAATCTCTTGCCGAAGAAGTCCGGCATTGTCTTGGCATCAAGATGCTGAGTCATGATTCTTGTTCTTCTGCCCAGGATATTCCAGGCAAGAAGTGAACCGATGAACGCATTGCCAAGTCCTGCCCATGTTGCTGACAGCCCGAAGTTCCATCCGAACTGGCCTGCATAACCTACGAAGATTACTGCTGAGAAATATGATGTTCCGAAAGCGAATGCCGTAATCCACGGACCTACGTTACGGCTTCCCAGCACGAATCCATCAACTGATGAAGCCTTTTTTCTTGTCTGCAGTCCAACGCCGATCATTACAGCAAAGAATATGACCAGCATTACTACACTCATAAGTTTTACGCCCATAAATAAATCCTCCTTATAATAATGATTTGCAATATCAGAAGGCTGGCTTGGGCCTGTCAATTAAGACATAAAAAACCGCCCTCTGTCAACAGAGGGCGGATATTACCGCGGTACCACCTCAGTTCGTCATCGCCTCACAGCGACAACCTCATCAAGTACGTCATGATATTCGAAAAACATGATTATACTCTCGTGCTTTAACGGGCACACCCGTCACATCCTAATAACCTATTGCAATCGGCTTTCAGTGTGCGGCTCCAGGATGTATTCCCAATAAGTAACTACGCGCTTCTCACCAAACAGCAACTCTCTGATCAGTCTCCTCAAAGGTACTCCTTCCTTTCACAGCCTTTACCTTATTAAATTACAAGTAATTTTAATCGATAACTCACCTTCAGTCAATGGTTATAACAAAAAAATTCGATATTTTTTGTTATAATAAACCAAATTCCCAGTTATTCATCAAACCAGCGAACGCAAACATCAGAGCAGCTGCACATATTGTTCTCATCAACCATAACGGGCTGTACTGTCTTATGTGGTATTTTCTTATTTTATGTTACCTATCCTTTCTTTTGTACATCTATACGCATGCATCACACATGCTTCACTCTCTACTTACGTCAGACTTTTGTTGTTTCTTTCCAATATTTTGTATGGTATATTATAGCCATAACGTTAACTTGATTATTATTGTTAGGAGTAATTTAATATGGCAGTAAGAAGCTTAATCATCAATCCTGGTTCAACTTCAACCAAGATTGCAGTATTCGAAGACACAGACAAAGTATTCGACAAGACTCTCAGACACAGCACAGAAGAGCTGGCAGAGTACGAAAAGATTGCTGATCAGAAGGGTTTCAGAAAGGACATCATCGAAGATGCTCTCAAAGAAAACAATATTCCTCTGGAAAGCATCGACGTTTGCGTAGGAAGAGGCGGTTTCCTCAAGCCTATCGAAGGCGGCACATATGAAGTAACAGATCTCGTATATCACGACCTTCTCATTGGCAGAACAGGTCAGCATGCATCAAACCTGGGCGGTGTTCTGGCTAGAGAAATAGCAGAAGATATCGGAGTTAAGGCTTACATCTGCGACCCGGTAGTCGTTGATGAACTCATGCCTGCTGCAAGAATCTCCGGCATGCCTGAAATCCCAAGAACTTGCGTAGTACACGCACTTAATCAGAAAGCAATCGGCAAGAGATATGCTAATGACATCGGTTCACACTACAAGGATTTGAACCTTATTATCGTTCACCTTGGTGGCGGAGTAAGTGTAGCAGCTCACGAGAAAGGCAAGATGATTGAAGTTCCTCAGGCTCTCGACGGAGACGGATGCTTCTCACCTGAACGTTCAGGAAGACTTCCTGTCGGCCCGCTTGTAGAGCTCTGCTACTCAGGTAAGTACACACTTGAAGAAATGAAGAAAAAGCTTGTTGGTCAGGGCGGTTTCGCAGCTCATCTTGGAACAAACAACATGATTGATGTTGACAACATGATCGAAGCCGGCGACAAGAAAGCCAGACTGGTAATGGATGCTTTCGTTCTCCAGCTTTCCAAGGATATCGGCGGTGCAGCCACAGTACTCTGCGGCAATGTTGACCAGATTCTTATCACCGGAGGCATCGCTCGTGATGAATTCGTAATCGAAGGCGTTAAGGAAAGATGCAGCTGGATTGCACCAATCACAATCTACCCTGGAGAAGATGAACTTCTGGCACTGGCAGAAGGTGCATTAAGAGTAATAACAGGCGAAGAAGAACCAATGGTTTATACAGCAGGTTAACATTAAAATGAACTAAAAACAGAGCCTATTAGGCTCTGTTTTTGCTTATATTCACTACAAATTAAAAGTTTTCACTATTTATCCAGCTTCAGGCATTACTGTTCCCTTGGCGTTCCCTTCATACTGAAAGTAACAACTCCGATTATTATGATGATACCTCCAATAATCGTCGCCATGTCCGGCACCTCCCTCAGCATCATGAACCCCATTACAGTGGAAAGCAGCGGAGTAACGAAGATATAGTTTGTAACCTCGCTGGTTCTCTCCGAAAGCTCAATCGCCTTCGACCAGAGAATGTAAGACACACCTGTAGGAAGCAGTCCCAGATATATCACAGAAAGCACTGCCGGTGCATCGGCCTTCGCAAGTTCACTTACAGATTGCGGAAGGAAGAATATCATTATAATTGATGCGCATATGGCTCCATAAGCCACAATCTCCAGAGACGTATACCCTTTGTCCGTAAGTTTCCTGCTGATTATGTTGTAAAAACTGAAAAATACAGAAAGAGCCAGAATCCAGAATGCACCGACTTTAATTGAGAAAACACCGTTCCACATGAGCATTATCCCAACACCGGCGAATGCGCCTAGAATTGAAATCCATCCAATAATATTGATTCTTTCTTTGAAGAAAAAATACACAAGTATGGAAGTTATAACCGGTGCCGTGGCGCATATTACTGATGACTCTGCAGAAGATAGCGTCTCCAGACCTTTGTTGAAGCAGATATAATAGAATGCAAACCCTGTTGCCCCTGCTGCGAAGAAATACAGCCAGTCTTTTTTTGCTGCAGGTTTCCTCATGTGAAGTTCAGGGCTCTTTGAAAAAACGCCTATCACTATCATCAGAAGTGCTGCAATCAGACATCTCATGAAGCTGAGCGAATTAGCCGAAAACTGATCACCGATAATTTTTGTCAGCGGAAATGCTGACGCCCATAAAAAAACTGTTATGAAAGCTGCAATATTAGCCTTAACTCTGTTGTTCACAAATGTATCCTCCATAAGTTTTGTTCTATTGTTTACAATTGTATCATATATTTCTTGAAAATTGTCATAATCATGGCTATTATTATATTTGGTGAGGGTTGCACTTGATTCAGCCCTGCCGCTAGGTGTATTTATTGTTTTAAGGAGAAGTATCAGATGAATTTTTTCAGCATCCTTACTCTGGCAGGAGGACTTGCATTCTTTTTATATGGAATGAATGTAATGAGTCACAGCCTTGAGCGACTTGCAGGCGGCAAGTTCGAGGCTATCCTTCAGGCAATCATGTCAAACAAACTGAAGGCACTGCTTCTGGGTGTCGGCGTTACCGCAGCAATCCAGTCATCATCAGCTACCACTGTAATGGTAATCGGTCTTGTTAATTCGCAGATTATGAGCCTTCAGCAGGCTATCAATGTAATTCTGGGAGCCAAAGTCGGAACGACGGTAACAGCATGGCTCCTGTCAATGACAGGCATCAGCAGCAGTAATTTTTTCCTGCAGCTGCTCAAGCCATCATCTTTTGCACCAGTTCTAGCGCTCATTGGTGTAATATTCATAATTCGCAAAAAAAGTACAAAAAAAGCGAATATCGGCAGAATCATGGTGGGATTCGCAGTGCTCATGGCAGGAATATCAACAATGAGCGATGCTATGACTCCGCTCAGTGAAAGCAAAATGTTTGCTGATATCATGGAAGTGCTCAGCAATCCGTTCCTGGCATTTGCAGTAGGACTTGTACTTACCGCAATAGTACAGAGTTCATCAGCCTCAGTAGGTATACTGCAGGCAATTGCCCTATCAAGTCCTGTCGGATATGCTGTCGTAGTCCCTATGGTTGTAGGTCAGAACGTAGGTGCCAGCATTTCGCCTATGATTGCCAGTATCGGACAGGGAACCAACGGTAAGAGAGCTGCATTTTCCTACCTTATTGCCAATCTCATAGGTGCAGCAGTATTCCTCGTGCTCTTCTATCTTATTCACGCATTCATCGGCTTCGGATTCATGGCTCAGAGCGCCGGAATTGCAGGAATAGCCGTGATACATACATGCTTTAACATTTTTGTAGTTATCATCCTGTTCCCGTTCACCAAATATATTGAGATGGTAATGATTCGCCTCTTCCCTGACAAGGAAGTAGAAGAAGACACTACATTCGCTGTTCTCGATGAAAGCTTCATGGCAACACCTACATTCGCACTTCAGCAGAGCAAGAGTCTTGTCGATGAAATGGCTAAGAAGGCTTTGGATGATATCAAAAATGCCATCGGGCTGTATTCAAATTTTGATCAGGCGGTATTTGACAAAATCAAAGCTTCAGAACAGGAAATTGACCACTACGAAGACCAGATCGGAAAGTATCTGGTACAGCTTGGCAAGAAGAACATGTCCTCTGAGGACAGCCGCTGTCTGTCACTTGAGCTGCAGGCCGTAGGAGATCTTGAAAGAATTTCAGATCACTCTCTCAACCTTGCCGAATCGGCACAGGAACTTCATGATAAAGGTCTGTCCTTCAGCGAATCTGCTAAGGAGGATATAAGAGTTCTAAGCGAGGCGGTTCTCGATATTCTGGCCAACGCAGTCAGAGCGTTCGTCAACGAAGAAACCACATCGGCTTCAAATGTTGAGCCGTTAGAAGAAGTAATCGACGAAATTACAGTACTGATGAGGCAGAGACACATTGAACGGCTCAAGA
>JALEUQ010000041.1 GCA_022780965.1 Clostridiales bacterium | reverse complement strand
GAAATCACAGTCATTCTTCTCCATAAGAGCTGATGCCACACTTATGAGTTCCTCGTGAGGCACGCTGCTGAGAAGCTTGAATCCCACAAGTCTGGACCTGGGACTAAGCTCTTTGATCATGCCGATAATCTTAGGTGTTCTCTTGAGAATGATTGCCAGATCGTCAATTGACGAACTGATTTTGTTCCCCTGTATCTGGTCTGACTCTGTGCCTGTTCTGATTGCCTCCACAGTTGTCACCCTGTCAACCATATAGTCGCTCACTGCCATGGCATGAATGACCGCATCGATTTTTTCTTCCCTGAGCACACGGCTCAGCTGCTCCTTCAGGTCCATGGTCCCGCCGATTCTGATATGCTCAACCAGCTGATCATCAGGGTACGGCGCCCTTTCCCCGTGAAGGTAATAAATCCTGTCGACAACATCTCTGTGCTCCTGCAGGAAAGCGTTGCCGATGGCAAGTCCCAGGCTCCCCGTAGACGTGTTGGTTATCTTGCGAACGTCGTCAATAGGCTCACTGGTGCCGCCTGCTGTTATCACAATTTTCATGATATTTCCCCTCATAATAAAAAAATCCTAACTAAATAATTTTATCTTCTGCAGCAGTTACTGTCAATGCAATCAATGTGTTATAATCTACCTTGATTATATTAATTTCAGGAGGCAAAAATAATGGAAAGAACAAGTGCCTGGAGCACATACACTTCAGAAAACATTTCAGAACTTGACCGTTTATGCGATAGATATAAAGCATTTCTTGACAAGGGCAAAACAGAGCGTGAATGCGTCTCATATGCAGTCGAGCTGGCTGAAGCTCAGGGATTCAGAAACCTTCAGGAATACATCGAAGAAGGACGCACCCCTGAAGCCGGCGATAAGCTTTATGCTGTGGGCATGAAAAAGATGCTGGTCCTCTTCAGACTAGGCAGCAGGCCGCTGGCCGAAGGCATGAACATTCTCGGAGCACATATAGATTCACCTAGGCTGGACGTCAAGCAGAATCCTCTGTACGATACTGACGACATGGCGTATCTCGATACACATTACTACGGTGGAATCAAGAAATATCAGTGGGTAGCCGTTCCAATGGCAATCCACGGTGTCATCGCGCGCACAGACGGCACCATTGTCAATGTAACAATCGGCGAAAATGACGACGATCCTGTATTCTGCTTCACTGACCTTCTCATTCACCTGGCCCAGACTCAGCTTCAGAAGACAGGCGCCACAGTCGTTGAAGGCGAGAAACTGGACCTTCTCATAGGCAATAGACCAATAGACAACTCCGGACTTAAGGAAGATGAGAAAGCAACTGTCAAAGCCAATGTGCTGGCAATACTCGAATCAAAATACGGTATTGCCGAAGAGGATTTCCTGTCAGCTGAACTGGAGATTGTTCCGGCAGGCAAGGCTCGCGACTGCGGTCTGGACAGGAGCATGATCATGGCTTACGGTCAGGACGACAGAGTATGCGCATACCCTTCCCTTCAGGCTATTCTCGACGTGGAAAATGTGGAGCGCACTTCCTGCTGTCTGCTCGTCGACAAAGAGGAAATCGGCAGCGTTGGCGCAACAGGCATGCAGTCACGTTTCTTCGAAAACATCGTCGCCGAGCTGGTCGCCCTCACTGAAGGCGAATCAGATCTCAAAACGCGCAGGGCTCTTCAGAACTCCCGCATGCTTTCTTCCGACGTAAGCGCTGCGTATGATCCACTCTACTCGGATGTATTTGAGAAGCGCAGCGCAGCACTGATGTCCAAGGGAATTTCCTTTAACAAGTTCACAGGCTCTAGGGGCAAGAGCGGCTCAAACGATGCTAATGCTGAATACATCGGCAGACTGCGCAAAGTCATGGACGATGCTCAGGTCAAGTTCCAGATTACTGAGTTGGGCAAAGTAGATGCCGGCGGCGGCGGAACCATCGCCTACATCATGGGCAACTACGGCATGGAGGTCATCGACAGCGGCGTAGCCGTACTCAACATGCACGCTCCATACGAAATCAGCAGCAAAGCAGACATTTACGAAGCTTACAGAGGATACAAAGCGTTCCTGACTAACATGTAGTCCCTGCGCCGCATATGCGTGATTACAATTTGATACCCTGCCGCAATGTCATACGTCTGACCAAGTATTTCAATCCACGTCCCTCTACATGAGGGACGACATTTTTCCTCCACCAAACATCGGATAGATGCCCTTTCTTTTATATGACCCTCCAGAATCGGCGGGTCTTTCAACCTCAAGCGCTAATTTCGCTATTTCGGATTGTGATCCACAAAAAAATCCTCCTATGGTTTCTATATTTCGCCATAGAAGGATTTTCTCTTACGAATTTAAATACTTTTTATCTCTGTCTCAATTATCTTATCATACTCGGCATGCCGTCTTACTTCACAACTTTGCCGATCATTCTCACTGCCGGAATCGTCCACTTCTCTCCGTCAAACAGCTGCGGCTTCAGCGCGTTCACCGCTTTGGATACAATTCTTCCGACCATTTCATCGTCCATTCTGCGGAACATGTCGCGACAGAACATCTCAATGTACCACTCCATGCCGTCCTCCCCGGACACTTTTTCCGGGCGCTCTATTACTTTGGCATATTCGACGGTGAAACCCGCCTTGCGCAGCATGTTCTTATACTCCTCAGCATCCGGATAATAGAAACCCCTGTACGTCCTGCCCTCGGCTTCGAATGCCGCCCGCAGCGCATCCTCAATCACTTCATTATTGCCGCTGACTCCCATATCAAAAGCCATCTGACCCTCCTGCTTCATGCTCCTGAAAAGGTTGTTCAGAAAATCTTCCTGATGCTCTGCAGGTATCCTGTGAATCACATCGTTTGCAATCGCCATGGGGTAAGTATCCTCATAGAGCATTACGTCATCGGTAAACGCTTCAAAAAACACAGACTTGGCAGTTGTTCTCCTGGCCATGTCCACCAGTCTGCTGTCAAACTCGATGCCCTCAACCTGATACTCAAGTTTCCAGAGCTGATAGCTCAGTATTCCTGTCTCGCTTCCCAACTCCAGAAGCTTGCCTCGAACCGGCTTGACCTGTGCGGCAAGCTCAAGTCCATGCTGTGTCTTGAATCCGAATTTAGATCTATATATGTCGTTATCCCATCTCATAGTCATCGTCCTCCTGCTGATATTCTATTGATGACGCACCACGTTGTCAAACACGAACACTCCCATGGGGAGTTTGCATCTTCGCAGTTGCGAATCTGCTGTTCTGCGCCTGGCTCAGCCATGCTCTAACTGGCAAGGTTCACCGAACCTTGCCACCCTTTCGGCTTCGACTCCCCCCGTAAAGTGAATGCACAGCAAAAGAACAGGACGTTGTCCTGTTCCTTGCAATTGGTACTCCCAAGGGGAGTCGAACCCCTGATTCCAGCGTGAGAGGCTAGCGTCTTGACCACTTGACCATGAGAGCATATCCATATATAT
>JALEUQ010000131.1 GCA_022780965.1 Clostridiales bacterium | reverse complement strand
GGTTCATAAAAGTGGAAGGCAGTACTATTTCAGATACTCTACAAGTTACCATGGCTCAGGAACGATGCATACACGATGTAAGTGGACATCAAATAATAAATGGAGAAACTCAATAAAGGTAACTCCAAGTACAAAGGGTTGTGTAAGGCTTCCTGATGAAGCAGCAATATACATTTACAAGCTGGGCAAGGGAACTGCAGTTATTATTAAATAGCGATATTAAAAGGGCAGAGATCACTGTCCTTTTAGTCTATTATTACAAGAATCATGTCAGGAGGTTATTTATGGCATATACTCCTTCAAAATGGCAGCAAGTCAAAAATTCAGTCAAGTCCCGTTGCACAAAGTTTGGGAAGAAGCATGCGGGTTTCAAAAGGGCGTATAGTAGCGTGCTTCAGTTCAGAAGAAAAAATCGTTTTTCAAAGTACTGCGATTTACCAATAGATGACAAACTTGTTATTTTTGAATCATTCATGGGGAGACGCTATTCAGACAGTCCGAGGGCAATATATGAATACATGCTCAATTGTGATGATTATAATGATTACCGCTTCATATGGTCAATAAGAGGAAGTGTAATAGATGATTATCAGTTCCTTGAGAATAATGACAGGACAACTGTAATTCAGTACGGCACAGAGAATTACTACAGAACATTTGCAACTGCTGGATACTGGATATCAAATTCAAGGATTGTTAATGCATTGGTGCCAAGAGATGGGCAGGTTTACGTTCAGTGCTGGCACGGTACGCCTCTTAAGCGATTAGCTTACGACATAGAAGTGAGTGGACAGAATGATTTGCATGATAAAGATGACCTTCTGAAGTTATACTCAATTGATGCTTCTAAATATACCCATATGATTTCACCATCGGCGTTCTGCACAGAGAAGTTTACTTCTGCATTTAATCTCAAGGCATTAGGAAAGCAGGACATATTCATTGAAGAAGGGTATCCGAGAAACGATTTTTTGAACAACTTTACCGCAGATGATGTTGATAGAGTGAGAAACGCACTGAATATACCGAGTGATAAGAAGATAATTCTCTATGCACCTACATGGAGAGATAATCAGCACGTATCAGGAACAGGCTATGTATTTGAGAATCCAATTGACTTTGATAAGATGCGAGAACTGTTCGCCGATGAATATGTGGTGGTATTCAGACCTCATTATTTTATAGCAAATGAATTTGATTTCGCAAAATACGAAGGATTCGTTTTCGATGCAGCTTTATATCCGGAAATAAATGATTTATACATTATAGCTGATGTCCTGATAACTGATTATTCAAGCGTGTTCTTTGACTACAGCATACTTCGACGTCCAATATTGTTTTACATGTATGATCTTGAGCAGTATCAGGATACGATCAGAGGGTTTTATATTTCTCTTGATGATCTGCCTGGACCAATTGTTGTTAAAGAGGATGACTTGTTTGATAAAATCAGATGCATGGATGAATGGAGCAGCAGCGAAGAGTACAGGAAGAAGTATGAAGTATTTTCGGACAGGTTTACATATCTGGATGACGGCAAAGCATCAGAACGAGTTGTAAAGAGAATATTCGGATAATGTAGGAGCAATCATATGATCTCAAAGGCTATAAGAATAGCAGCTTTCATAGTACTTCAGATAATACATAAGAGATTGCCCGTGCAGAAAAACAAAGTATTGTTTCTCAGCGATGTGAGAGACAGCCTGGACGGTAATCTTAAATTTGTGTGGAATGAGTTGTCTGGCGAGCAGTGGGAAAAAGAAGTGTACTGCAAAGACAAGCAGCTTCATCCCCAGACAGTATCAGATATCAGAGAAATAAGCAGGGCAATCAATACATCGGAATATATCTTCCTCGAGGATGTGATGCCGTTTCTGGAATTCTATACTGTTAAGGAAGGACAGGAGATTATTCAGTTATGGCATGCTGCCGGAGCATATAAGAAATTCGGGTTCAGCAGATCTGAAGAGGGACTGCGTGTGAGCAAAAGTCATAACAAATACACCAAAGCAATTACGAGTTCGGCTGGTATAAATGACTGCTACGCTGAGGCGTATGGAATAGATAGAGCCAGAATAACAGCAACCGGTGTACCCAGAACAGATATTTTCTTCGATGAAGAATGGAAACTGTCAGTCAGGAATAGTCTGGCAGAGAACTTCCCGCAGATTGAGAACAAAAAGGTCATACTGTTTGCACCTACATACAGGGGTACGCACATAGGCGATGCAGGATATAACATGGACATGCTTCCCTTCGATAAGCTGCGCGAAGCTTTGGGTGATGAATACATATTCATTACTAAATGGCATCCTGCAATGTACAACAACCTGAAATCGACGGGACAACTGGACACTGACGATGATTTCGTAATTGACCTGTCTCACATCAGAGATGTCAATTCGATTATGCCTGCTGCAGATATACTTGTTACCGATTATTCTTCGATTATTTTCGAGTGGAGTCTTCTTGACAGACCGATAGTTTACTATGCATATGATATAGATGAGTACAGCAGCGGCAGAGGACTTTATTATCCTTTTGAAGAGTATATCTATGGGAATATTGCTCACAATCCAGAAGAACTGGCAGAAGCAATAAGGAGCATGAGAATTGATGAAAGTGCACGCAGCAGGTTCATGGCTAAATTCATGGATAAATGTGAAGGCAATGCGTCAAGGCGTGTCGTAGAACTGATGAAAGAGAGTTAGAACGGATAATATGAAAAGAGTGCTAATTGAGACCGGCAGAGCTGTGCTTAACGTTATTTACAGTTTAATGAAGCTGCGCAGAGTCAGAAATCAGGTTGTATTCATAAGCAGGCAGAGCAACGCACCGTCGGAAGACATTATGATGATTATGCGAGAACTGTCTGACAGGCATATT
The DNA here is from genome assembly GCA_022780965.1 of Clostridiales bacterium. Lineage (GTDB taxonomy): Bacteria > Bacillota > Clostridia > Peptostreptococcales > Anaerovoracaceae > Lentihominibacter. The sequence continues at coordinate 864 of JALEUQ010000131.1, read as the reverse complement.
AAGAGCATTGCTTTGTGCAGGAAACTTGAAGGCGGAATGGTAAATACATTGAAATACTGTCTGCATATGATAAAGCAGATGAACTGCATGTCAACTTCAAAGGTTGTGGTTCTTGACAGTTACTGCATAGCAGCAAGCCTTCTTAAACAAAGGGAAGAGACAAAGCTAATACAGATGTGGCATGCTCTGGGAGCAATGAAAAAATTCGGTCTGAGCATTCTTGACAAACCTGAAGGCAGAAGTTCAGAGACTGCCAGGCTAATGAGAATGCATGCCAATTATGATTATATCTTTACCAGCAGTGAGAAGAGCAGAGGAGCTTTCGCAGAAGCATTCGGATATGCTCCTGAAGCTCTGACAATAATGTCGCTTCCGAGAGTGGATCGGCTTCTTGACAGAGACCATGATTTGGAACTTCAGACTGAAATACTGGATGCTCATCCGGAACTTGCCAATGGAAGGACAAATGTTCTATATGTGCCGACACATCGGGTGGGTGAAGACATGACTCAGGCTGTTCGGGCACTTATCGATGCTGTAGATATGACGAAATTCAATCTGATAATCAAAACGCATCCGCTGACTAAACTTGACATTAACGCGAATGAAGGTGTAATAACGGGAAGCAGATTCACGTCAGTTGATATGCTTGCAGTAAGTGATGCCGTGATAACAGATTACTCGGCAATAACCTACGAGATCGCACTTAAGGGAATCCCTGTGTATTTTTATGCATATGATAAGGAATCATATTTAGACGGAAGAAGCTTCTACCTGGATTATGATAGAGATATGCCGGGACCGATTTTTACAGATGCAGTCAGTCTTGCAGAAGCATTGCTGGAAGGAACTGACGAAGAACAG
>JALEUQ010000116.1 GCA_022780965.1 Clostridiales bacterium | reverse complement strand
TTTTTTTGTCTGAAATGTTAACGGAAAATGCTCTCAGCTTTTTCTCAATGTCCACTTCGGCACTCCCAATGTCCACTTCGGCACTCTTAATGTCCACTTTTTCGAACATTCTGCCTATGTGCATCCCACGATTACGAAGCTCATTTTCTCATCCAGCAGCATTAAATTCCCATTTTCCTATAGTAATGCCTTAAATCCTCCTGCATCTGAGCCTTAACACGTTCAAAATCTGCGACTTCCATTCTAGACAGCAGCGCATGATTCATGGAAATAACCCCTAAGTCTTTTGAATGATACAAGAATCTTTTACGCTCAAACTTCTCGAATGGATTTGTGAGCATATTATTCTTTATCATTTTGCGGTCCTTCAAAGTTTCTGCATTGTATGGACATGTTGATCTGTCCACCTGCAGACCTCTCCTGATTCGATTCTGATAAAATGTGATATAGTCTGTCAAAACATCCTCGATGTCTGCATCCCCAACCGAATTCATATGCTTTATAAAAGACAGCAGAAAAGGCATTTTATATGATAGCGAATAGTCCCGTTCTTCCAGAAAATCAAAAAAGTCATCTTTAATGGTATCATCATTATGAACCGGAATATCCATTTCCGCTCTGAATCGTTCAACATCTTGCGGGCTGAATAAATGGATTTTCTTATTCCCAAAAGGATATGTGACTGTTGGTCTAATCTTGCCTTTCTTGATCCAGCTTGTTATTGTTCCAGTGCTGACATAATATTCTCGAGCCAGCTGCTCCTGACTCAAGTAGTCCCCATACTTATCTTCAAATGTAGTCACATCGACTTCCACAATACGCTCGATGCGCTCATGAAGCCCTGCAACTTCAACCATATCACCTACACTATAGTCACTGCGAATTATGTTCCCGAATGGCACATACATTGCGTTCTGGAATATGCTGTGCATGGAACAAGGCCTTACCATAGCACCATATTCATCAACAACATCGATGATAAACACGTTATCTTTGCCTGCAGTTTTTCTAAGCCCACGCCCCACCTGCTGCAAATACAACACTTTTGACATGGTCGGTCTGGCCATGACCAGAATCCCCAGCTCAGGATAATCCCAGCCCTCTGAAATCATATTGCAAGCACAAAGGAATCTTAATTTCTTGTCCTTGAAATCAGCCATTACTATATCTGCCTGTTTGGTTTTGCCTGTGTACGCCTTGGCAGAAATCCCGGCTGCATTGAGCAGCTTCTCCATTTCAAGAGTGTGTTTCGTGTTGACACAGAATACTACGCCCTGGCGCTCCGCCACCTCGCCTTTACAAAAGTATTCTTTTAACACTTCAACTATGAGATTATTTCGTGATGTGACGCGAATGCTCTTTTCCAAATCAGCATTGACATAGTCTCTGCCATTGAATCGAACCCGGCTCAAATCAATATTAGTTTCTATGCGGTACACATTAGCCTGTGCAACAATGCCTTCTTCCATAGCCTGCTGCAAGGACAATCCTGTTTGATAACTGCCGAAAACACTCTCCAGTTTCTTCTTGTCCGGTCGTTCATCTGTAGCAGTCAGCCCCACCATGAATTTGGGATCAAAATACTGAACAACCCGCTTCAGCATCGGCGCAACTGCGTGATGTGCTTCATCTACCACAATATAGTCATATGCCTTGGGGTGAATGTTTGCATAATTCTTTACCATATATGCAAACGTCCTTATTTCAATCTGCGAACTCAATTCCGGCAGAGATTCTGCAATTCTGTTTTCCCAGTCCAATATAATATCTTTATTTGGCGCAAGAATCAGAGCCTTGAAATCAGATTGAGTTTCTGCAAAATGCCGTATATCAGTTTCCACAATCTTTGACTTGCCGCTTGCAGTCGGAAATACGATAAGAAATGTTTTAATTCCGTTGGCTCGCTGCTGCGACATATTCTCGAGCGTTGCTACCTGATGCTCGTACAGCTGAACTTTGCGGTCAACCAGGAGTCCGTTTTCTTCATACCTATGAATATCATCCCCGAAGAACGTGCGGATGTCGTCTTCGATACGATTTTCATACTGACAGTCTTCAGTCGAAAACCTGAACAGCTTAATTCCCCACTGAGTGCAGGTGTTCTGTTTATGCAGCTGTCTGCGGTATCTGTCTTTGCCGATTATCTGCGGATGGTGATATGTGACACCGTTTTCCTCGACAGCAATACCGGAATCACCGCTTCTTACATAATAATCGAGGAAGTGATTGCGACCTTCATTATCAACTATGCCGTATTCTTTGCACAGATATTTCAAAGAGTCCATGCCGTACACATTAGTGAACTTTTTTTCAAACAGCAGTTCCAGCGGCGATGCATCGGCACCTTCATCACGATTGACTGCACGCACAATAAAATCCATATCCATGCGTTCATTGCTGTCTTTGATGAATGTTTCAATATCATCTGCATCCTCTGCCAGAAATCTGAACACCTTCTCATACCTATACATGTATTCATTCTGCTTATCTGTGATCAGAGTATATGGGAAAACATCGTCTTCACTGCTGCAGGCGCAGATGTCCTCATCAATTATGACCGCAGTCTGATTCATCACATAAAAATAACTCCTACCGCCATTGGGATATTCAATTATTTCTTTCGCAGGAAGAGATTCAGCCATTTTTCTTCTCCTCGTCCGGGTCTTACATCCGATGTAACCCAAAGTTCTTCAACTTGCAATCCGGGCACTTCCGCCAGCAGCTTTTCCAGGCTTTCCTCGGTCATGTCTGTAAAGTATCTACCGTTTCTGAGGCCTTCATATTCTCCATATTTGAATGAAGTGTATATGAGTCCCGCTGGTTTTAAGGCTGTGCTCATTTTGTTCATGACCAGAGCCAGTTCCTCACGGCTGCAATGCAGAATAGACGAACACGCCCAAATGGCATCGTATTTTTCAATCTCATCAAGATCCTGAAAGTACATGCATTTCACATCGAGCCCAGTATATTCACCTGCGAACCTGCAGAGTTCTTCCGACCCATCAATTGCATCAACAGTATAGCCGTGCTTCAGGAAACACTTCGCATCACGACCGGAACCACAGCCAAAATCCAGAATATATGATCCCGCCTGCAGTTTATCCATAAACTTGTTCTGTATTTCGGCAAAATCCACATTCAGGGTATTCTCAATAAAATCGTTTGAATTTGTATTGTAATAACTCAAAGTTTCCTTATCCATAGTCTTTACATCTAATATCCGGCACTAATTCATAGCATATCGTTTATTCCATTAAAGTTTCATAAATCGGCCTACATCATGCCTTTGCATCAAATCCATATCTATTCTTCTGCATATATGCCTAAAAGCAATTCCTCAATGCATTCACTTAGATAATTATAGTCCGGATAACACTCTCCGAAATCCGAATGCCTTACGCTTTCTCTCTGAAGGCCTTCGCATCTATCAATCTGAATTCCTTTTAATACTCCGTCGTGACTAAAACCTATGTTGCCTTCGTACTGCACAATCCTGTCGCTATATTCTTGCACTTCAAAATCGTATGAACTGCCGCAGTAATCAGGTGCATCTGGGAATACCTTTCCCATTAATCTGCATCCATACTATCCAGCTTTTCATGTGATTTACTTTCAAATTGGGATTAAACCCAATAACGCCTATTCTCAGCCATACCACTTATAAGCTCTTCTGAATCCAGCATTTTCAGCCTCTAAAACCGTCATTGCAAAAAATTCACCTTTATCTGGTTCAATTATTACGTTGTCATACTGTTGATCCATTGGTAAATGATATATTTTCGTTACGGCACCATATTCATCTCTACCAATGTTACATTTAATTCTTGGAAACTGCCCCATTTCTAGCTCCTCTTGATAGTTTATATCCAAATACTGAGCAACTTCACGAGCTGTATCTGAAAGCGTAATGTTTGTTACAAATCTCGGCACAATTATTTCTTTACTATGTGTCATTTTATACATAATAGTTGTTCCGTATAATTGAAATATATGTTTCTCATGTATCAATTTATCTTTACCCCAATACTTACACTGTATAATTTCTGTCCTTTCACCCTTTCTAGCAATTAGGTCTCTACCCATATCTTGCAGCTTCATACTGCTACCATAATACTCAACATTCCAGCCCTTGTTTTCGTATAGCCTACCAACAAAAAGTTCATAGTCTCTTCCTATTTGCCAATTGCTCTTTCTGTGTGACTCCACATATCGATCAAGCGCAAGCTGACTACGTTCAGTTTCTGATAGCGAATTCCACTCACTATCAGAGAGATAGTGTTTTGTACGGTCAATCTCCTCATGCTGTATTAGCTTATCCGATTGCTCTTCCTTAATATTTACACCTTCCAGCTCAAGAATTTCTTCAATTTCAGGATATATTTCCATTGCATAACGCAACTTATATTCCGATTCTTTTAGTTTCTCTATCATTTCTTTAGATTGAGAACGAAGCACACGAATATCCTCTGCCTTCTTTAGCCTTTTCTTGTCTTCTCCCCATGACAACCCTTTTTGCCACACTTCTAGGTCATATGTCAAATAATCTGCAGCAAGACTTGCAACATATGGGAGTGCTTCTTCTTTACTTTTAAGAATCCTTCTATAAGCCTCATTTCGCTTATTCAACTTGCGCTCAAGCGCTTCTTTTTTCTTTTTTAAATTCTTAATCTCATTTTCGGTTTCTTTGGTTAATAATTGTTCTTGCTTGATATTATGCCGTAAGGATGTAACTTCCCCTTCTTTTTCATGAATAATTGATACTACACGCTCTTGCATCTTATCCATCTTTTGACGTTGCAACATATTTTTGTTTCTCAATTCGGCAATTTCATTGTTGGTGCTTTTCTTTAATGCCTCAAATCTATAATTCAACGAACGTATTTCTGCTTCGTTTGATCGTATTACTCTCTCTAATTTTGATTTCTTATAAGACTGCACAAATAAAAGCACAAAGAGAACCACTACTATTAACGGTGATATCAGCCACAATAAGCCAATGACATTTTCCATAAATACCTCTATTCTAGTATTCAAACTATGTTCAACAATAAATATGAGTTATGATTACTTATTTCTACGTAGATACCAGCCCGGCTTCTTCTATGTGACTCGGCCACCTTTTTCTGAGAAATAATATTTGAATCCACCTCTTTGCACTCCATCATGATTGAATCAAGCTCATGGGTGCCAATAATCCATTATCCTTAAGTTCCTCACGAACGTAATATCATTGAAGTTTTGATTGCCTTTTGCGTAACATCTACACCCATAATACAGTCGGGAATCTATACGTCATAATGGTGTCTGCATGCAAGAATAAACATGCTGTTTCCTTCTATTTTGTATATTAATCGGTGCTCACTGTTTATTCTCCTGCTCCACAGCCCTGCAAGATCAAATCTCAGAGGCTCCGGTTTCCCAATACCTTCATAAGGATTTCTTTCAATATCTTTAATAATGCTGTTGATTTTCTTCACCATTTTCTTGTCTGTCAGCTGCCAGTACATATAGTCCTCCCAGCCGTTTTCTGTGAACAGCTTATTCATATTGTTTAAGCTCCTCATCGTCTTTCGCTATTGTCTTCCCTGCCTCTAACTCTTCAACCGACTCTAACAGTCTTTCATAGTTCTTTCTGCTGCTTCTAACATACATATTCTCTATTATGTTGTTATACTGGTCAATTGACATCATGACTATATTGTTATCATTCTTTCTTGTTACTATCACGATTTCATCGTTATTTGTAATAGTATCGCAAACAGATTTAAGATTGTTTCTTACATCCGAATATGTTTTCGCTAACATAACGCTCACCTCCTGCTAATTGTATTGTACTATAATCCCCCATCTTGTACAATATATTGCTCAATATTTTGTACAAGATGAGATGCCGAGTTGTGTTTTGCAATGCAAAACCTTTCTTAGCGTTGAGAATATATTAGATATGTACTCCTTTGCGCTTGATGCTCCCCAAATAATACATCCCACGCAAAAAGAGAAATCATTTCAGCTCCCCCCCCAAGATTATATGGCAATCTACCTTGGGGATGTATGCTTCATTTTGATTCCTCTTACTCTTACATATGCAGTGCTATTATTAGCGCTATGTCTACTGTTCCGAAACGGTTTCTCCCGTCCAATCGTTAATGCCGCCGAATTCCACAATGTTTGTGTAGCCCAACCGGGCCAGTTTCTCCGCTGCCTGTTTGCTTCGGTTGCCGCTACGGCAGTACACCAGAATCAGCTGTTCTTTATCCTGAAGTTCTTTGATTTCATCTGTTCCGATGCTTTCGTTCGGCACATTTGTCGCATCGGGAATGTGCTGCTCACGAAACTCTTCAGATGTGCGAACGTCCAGGATAATATAATCGCTTTCCTCTTCCATTATTGCTACCGCTTCATCTGTACTTACCTGACGATAACTGCTTTCATCACTATCATCTGAAATGCCGCAGCCTGCCATAATAAGTACCAGCCATATTGCCAGTATTAATGGCTTCAATTTTTCCATCATGCTGTAATGCTCCCGCGCTCCCGTCATTATTCAGTAATTGCGAGGATAACCTTGCACCCACGCATTCCCGACTCTTCCGATTTTTCCGATTTGAAGTGTTCTTATCTACACTTCGATTTTGCCTTTGTATCTGTTGATGCCGCCGATGTTCACCACATTGGCATATCCCAGCTGTTTCATGCGTCTGACTGCCTGTCCGCTTCTTGATCCACTTAGGCAGTAAACAAAAATCTCGGTGTTTCTGTCTTTTACTTTTTTGGTGACAGAGTCTATTCTGTCCAGCGGAATGTTGATGCTCCCAGGAATGTGTCCACCTCTGTATTCGTTCACATTCCTGACGTCTATCAGCACTGCTCCCGGAGCATTTCGCCAATCTTCCACACCACGGTTAATGTCAGGACCTAATAAAAAGTCAAGCAATCCCATCTTCATTCATTCTCCCGTTTCTTTGAATTATCTAGAGTATACACGAAAGCAACACTGTTTGTTGTTATCATTCTTTCCTGTTACTATCACGCTTTCGTCGTTATTTGTAATAGTATCGCCAACAGTTATTCCGCTATATGATTTCTACAATTACCGCGAAAGCGCTCAAAGTCACAATTGAAAGCACCGTCGACAGCATTACGCCCTTTGTCGCGAATCCCACATCACCACCGTACTGCTGGGAATAAATGGTGGTACATGCAGCAACCGGTGTGGCCATTTCAACCACCAGCACTTTGCAGAGCAGGTTCATGTCCGGGAATATGAGCATCACCGCACCAAGGAAAATCAGCGGCATCACAAGAAGCCTTACAGCAGACATGACATACAGCCTCTTATCACTTATGAGATCCTTGAAGCTGAGTCGGCCGAGCTGGTATCCTACTACAATCATTGCAAGAGGTGATGTGGCCGAACCGACAGTTTCCATTGGAACTGCAAGTATCTCAGGCAGGGTGATACCTGCAACGAACAGCCCAAGTCCTATTACGATAGAAGCCACTCCCGGTGTGAAAAAGTGCTTGATGCTGAGACCGATATGTTTGCCTGTAGAACGCTCAATGAGAAGAATTCCCACTGTGAAAATGAAAACATCCTGTACCGCATCAATGAGAGCCGCATAGAATGGTCCCTCGCCGCCATAAAGCACGGTACAAACCGGAATTCCCATGAAACCTGTGTTGCCGAAAATCAGCATGAATGTGAGCAGATATGTCTTAGCCTTGTCCAGCTTCATTCCCTTGCAAAGGACACGGGCAAGCAGGAATGC
>JALEUQ010000107.1 GCA_022780965.1 Clostridiales bacterium | reverse complement strand
TGGATTTACCGGACAGGCTGGAGCTATCCGTCACGGTATCGCTCGTGCCCTGCTGCAGGCAGACGCTGATTACAGACCAGTTCTGAAAAAAGCTGGATACCTGACTCGTGACCCGAGAATGAAAGAACGTAAGAAGTACGGCTTGAAAGCGGCGAGAAGAGCGCCTCAGTTCAGCAAGCGTTAATCGATCTTTCGAAATCAACGAAAAGCTATCAGAAGCCCCGAAAACACAGCGTTTTCGGGGCTTTTTCTGTTTGATAAACTCTGAAACGGTCCGCCGCGAATTTCTCCGGAGAAAACCTTCGAATAGGGGTTAAATCGGGGTTAATTTGAAGAAAAGGGTTAAAAAATGGGCTAATGAAGGAAAGAAAAAACATGCCTGTAGCGCTGACTTAGTCCCATACATCCCTCCCTTTTCTTCACTGTCTGAAGGTTCATACGTCAGGAACCAATGAATGAATTTAACCAAATATGGCACAGTGAATTTCACTTTATACGAAGCGTCCAGCTACTAAAAAATGCTGGGCGCTTTTTCTTTTTGCGCCGAGGAGGTTTGATTATGAATAAAAAAGATGAGGTTCGGCAGATTCCAATCTCTATGCTGAAGCCATTTCCGAATCACCCATTCTATGTGAGGGATGATGAAATGATGAACCAGTTGGTTGAGAGCATCCGTCAGGTGGGAATCCTGGTGCCGGTAATTGCAAGACCTACGGAGGATGGCTTTTATGAACTGATATCCGGACATCGAAGAACACATGCCTGCAGGCTGCTGGGCTACGAGGCAGTCCCGACCATTATCAGAGAGGTAGAGATAACCGAAGCGACCATTATGATGGTGGACAGCAACTTTCAGAGAGAGGTTATTCTCCCCAGTGAAAAGGCTAAGGCCTATAAGATGAAGTTAGATGCTATCAAGTGCCAGGGCGCACGAACAGATCTGACTTCAGACCGCAGCGGGCGGAAGTCTGGCGTAACTTCCAGAGAATTGATAGCAGAAAACAGTCCGGATAGTTCCACCCAGATCCACCGGTACATCCGCTTAAACGAGTTGATTCCGGAGCTGCTAACCTATGTCGATGAAGGAAAGCTGGCTCTGACACCGGCGGCTGAAATCTCCTATCTTACAGAAAAGGAGCAGGAAGTACTCAAGCTGACCATTGACAGTGAGCAGGCATCACCATCCCGATCTCAGGCCATGAGGATGAAAAAGCTGTCTGAGGCAAGACTCCTTACGGATGACATGATTCTGAATATTATGTGTGAGCAGAAAAAAGCGGACAGCTGGACACTGGCACTTCCTATGAATCGGTTGGCTCATTATTTTCCAAGTAACTATACGCCGCAGAAGATGCAGGAAATCATTTTTGGACTGTTGGATAGATGGCTTGCAGTTCAGTTAAAAAAACAATCAGGAAAGAGGTAACGAAAAATGAGCAAGGTAATCGCAATCGCAAATCAAAAAGGTGGAGTTGGCAAGACCACCACAACCGTAAATTTAGGCATAGGCCTGGCACGACAGGGAAAGAAGGTACTTCTCATAGACGCAGACCCTCAGGGCAGTCTGACTGCCAGCTTAGGTTTTGCTGAGCCGGATGAACTCCACGAAACACTGGCCACGGTGCTGGCTGCTGTGATGGAGGATGAGCCTTTCTCTGCAGAAATGGGTATCGTTCATCATGAGGAAGGGGTTGATCTTCTCCCTGCCAACATTGAACTTTCTGCTGTTGAGGCTACAATGGCAAATGTAATGAGCCGTGAGCTGATGATGCGGGAGTACATCGAGGTCATGAAGGAACGCTACGACTACATTTTGATTGACTGTATGCCGTCCCTTGGCATGATGACAATCAATGCCCTGGTGGCTGCAGATTCCGTTCTGATTCCTGTGCAGGCTGCTTATCTTCCGGTGAAAGGTCTCCAGCAGCTAATCAGGACCATCACCCTGGTTAAGAAGAGAATGAACCGTAAGCTGACCATCGAAGGGATTCTGCTTACAATGGTAGACTACAGAACCAATTTCACAAAGGATATTTCCGCAACTGTTCATGAACTGTATGAGAACATCGGGGTATTTGATATCACGATTCCGTCCTCTGTGAAGGCGGCAGAAACCAGTGCTCTCGGTTCCAGTGTTTACATACACTGCCCTAATGTGAAGGTGGCAAAAGCATATGAAAGTCTGACGAAGGAGGTTTTGAGCCGTGAAGGAAAATAAGAGACCGGGACAGCAGCTGAAGGGTCTGTCCGTACAGGAATTACTTGGAGTATCTGGTGAGGAGTCGGCTATGGAGATTGAGCTCCGGCTGATTCATCCTTTTAAGAACCATCCATTCAAGGTGGTTGATGACGAGAAGATGCAGGATCTGGTGGAGAGTATCCGTGTAAATGGTGTGTTATCCCCGGTTCTGCTTCGCGAGGCGGGTCATGGCCAGTATGAAATGATTTCTGGGCATCGCAGAATGCACGCGGCAGAGCTTGCCGGACTTGACAGTATTCCGGCTATTATTCGGGATCTCAACGATGATGAAGCAACCATTGTCATGGTGGATGCTAATATCCAGCGAGAGGAATTGCTTCCGAGTGAGAAGGCGTTTGCGTTCAAGATGAAGATGGATGCGATGAGGCATCAAGGAGCAACTTCTGGACATGATGTCCAGAAGTTGACTCAGCAAATAGTTGGCGAAGAGAGTGGCTTTAGTGGAAGGCAAATCACAAGATATATTCGGCTCACAGAACTCATTCCAGAACTTTTGGAAATGGTAGACAGCAAACGTATTTCCTTTGTTCTTGGCGTTGATATATCTTATATCGACAAGGAAATCCAGAAGTGGCTCTATGAGTATATCCATGATAATGGAGTTATCAAGCCTGAACAGGTAGCTGCGCTTCGCAAGCGATTAGAGTCCGGTTCCATCAATCAGAGTCAGATGGTCATGATTCTTAACGATAATCTTAAAGGGCGCCTTCCCTCCAGAAAGGTTGCTCTGTCAGAGAAAAAGCTAAATAAGTACTTCCCTGCTTCCTATTCATCCGAGGATATGGAAGGTGTCATTATCGCACTTCTGGAAGAATGGAAGAAAGCTCACGGAGGTGAGTGATCATGGAATTCAACTATTATTATGGCAATCAAGCAGACCAATTCAGCTTCATAAGAATCCCAAGGGTACTTCTTGTGGATTCGCTGTTTGAACCTCTGACGATCCAGGCAAAGCTCCTTTATGGAGTTTTGCTGGACCGTATGGGAATCTCTATGAGAAATGGCTGGTTTGATGAGAAGAATCGTGTCTACATCATCTACCAGATATCTGAGATTCAGGCTGATTTGGGCTTTTCAAAGAAGAAAGCCATTGATTATCTGACGGAGTTGGAGAAGTTTGGCTTGGTTGAAAAGAAAAGAAGAGGACGTGGGCTGCCGAGTATCCTCTATGTGAAGAGCTTTATGGTCCAGGCTGCAGAGGCAAGAAGTACCGAAACAGAAACCTCTAAAGAACAGCAGACGAAATCCAGAAGTGCTGGAAACGGCACCTCTGGATCGGAAATGCAGGTACTAAGAGGTTCTCAAATCGACACTTCAAGAGGTACCGAAATCGCACCTCTAAAAGTACCCGAATCGACACTTCTAGAAGTACCGAAATCGACACCTCTTAAGAGTAATAATAATATAAATAATACTTACGAGAGTAATATCCAATCGAATCATATCTTATCTGCGGATGGAGCAGAAGCTCCTGATGGATATGATGGGGATGGGATGAGATCCACCAGAGCATATGCAGAAATCATTGCTGAGAATATTGAGCTTGAGCTCCTGAAACAGAACCCCAGATACGACGTGGAGCTGCTGGACGGTATTTATGAGATCATTCTTGAAACCGTTGTGTGCAGGGCATTGACCATTGTGATTGCCAGTAACGAGTATCCGGCGGAGCTTGTTCGAAGCAAATTTCTGAAGCTTAACTCCTCGCATATCGAGTATGTGGTGGATTGCTTTAAACAAAACAGCACCAAGGTCAGAAATATCAAGAAGTATCTTATGGCTGCTCTGTTCAATGCTCCGTCCACCATCAGCGGGTACTACACTGCGGAGGTTCATCACGATATGCCGTATCTGGCGGCAAGATAAGGAGGTCTGTATGAGAATCATTGCAAAAATGGCATTGTTGCCGGTGATCGCTGTTGTTACCGTTGCCTGGCTTTTGTCTGCACTTGCATCCAGAATATACAGTATAACCCATGGATTTCTATGGGTGCTGTTGCTGATCCCTATTATTCTGGCATGCTGTTTTCAGATGTGGCAGAATGCGATGGTTTTCCTGGCTCTTGGAATAGCTGGCTACATAATTCTGCTCGGAATGACTGTTGTTGAAGTATTGCTGGACACACTCAGGGCAATGCTGCTGAATGTAGTAGCAGTGTAATGCAAAAAAACCTCGGATGCCTATTACGTGGAAGTGGATGAGGGATTTGGCTACGAAGAATAAAGGGAATGAAAGCCATGAACTTTACAGATGATCGACGGTATCATTAACAATGGTGATAGCCGCAGGGATGAGGATGAGAAGAAACACTCGGTGATGGATAAGGTCCAAGAGGAGAAGAGGCTGCGGTGGCAGACAACAATGTTCCAAAGCCAAAAGAAGCAGCGAAGAAACAGGAGGCTGAATTAAGTTAATATAACCCGGATCGGGATGCCGGTATCGTTGGTGGTGCTGGTGTCTCGTGCCGTTTTTTAGGCTTGAAGGTGTCGCGTAGAGACGACAATACAATGATTCTCTCATTGCAATTGTTATGATTAAGGATTATAATAAAAATAATAAACTGACGTACTGAGCTAATAGTGACGTCCAGAAGCAAGGTTATAAATGACATCATGGAGTTCTTGGCTCTATGGTGTCTTTTTGTTATTTTGAGAATTTGCTTTTCAAAGGAGTTGAAATATATATGGTAAATGCGGAATTGCAGCATAATCCTTATCTGTTAGAGACAGAAGTGAAGTTTAATGGACAGGAGCCAAAGATTAACAGCCAGATAGAGAAATATGAAAATAAATTGTTGGCTGACTGGGTAAGAGATGTTCCAAGAATGTTTTACGATGAAATGAACGGATACGATTTTGATCTGTTCTTTTCGGGAACAGAATATGATTTTCAAAAGCTTCAACAGACGTTTATTTCTCTTGGAGTCACGACTGACCAGGTTAGGCTTATTATGCGTAATGAGTTGGAAGACGCAGAAATAAAGAGTAATGAAATCAGGGATCTGATTGAATGGTTAAAAGAGAACAGGAACAGACAGTTTAATTTTGATGACTTTTATGATACAAACAGGGGGCTGCTCGAAGAAACATTTTCATGCATCGTTATTCGAGGAACAGATGAAGTGCCGGAAGATTTGGCATTTACTATTGAGAATGTGAAGAGTGTAGATGAAATAGCAGGCACAAATCTGACTTACGTTCCGGTTGTGTTTGTAATAGAAGCAGAAACGCTTCAATTTTTTAGAAATGATCTGCTTGCATTGCTGGAAAGAAAAGATGTTGAGCAAAATCAATTGTTTTTCTGCATTTCACCGGCAATGGATAAAGAGTATGTAGTTCGTTTTATTAGTGATCTTGGAATAGAGGAACCACAGCTGATTTCCCGTATAGACGATGGAAATGTGGCTACATATATTAAAAATTATCCTATGGTAGCTTACGTTGGCGAAGTTATTCGTGTATTCGAGAACGAAGTAAATACATTGGATGATCATCTGAAAGCAAAAAACGAGCAGAGCGCTATTGAAAATGCGGAAGTATACGAACAGATTTCTGCATTAGAAGATGTAATCGAAAAAATCAAGGCATCAGATATGCGTTTTGTAGATCTGGATAATTATTCGGGAGGGAATCGTTTCAATGATTTAAAGATCGAGCTGGAAGAAATGATCAGGAAATGGAAAAGCCGTAAGACAAAGGTTGTTGGAGACGTTGAGATAGATCGTAATTCAACAGAATATGAGCAGGAGCTGGCCAGATATCTAAGTGAATTCTACAGAAAAGCAATCGAACATTTCAGATTTGAAAAGGAAAGAATTGAAAGAGAATTTAACGAGATATATCTGATACAACCATTGGATCCAGAGTATAAGATAGAAGGCCTTGAGATCACTATTCCGGATAATGTAGGGGTGAAGGGAATTAAGTCAGCATTACTGGAATTGCAGGAAGAACGTTATGAAGAGAAGACAGATTTCTTAGATTTCTTCAAGGCAAAATCTTCGACTGAACCAAAAGAGCTTGTAAGGGTCGTGACCTGCTATTTAGAAAAATGGAGAGAAAAGGCTATTGAATTAGTGATTCCCGTTGTAGAGCAGTACATTTCCGAAAGCCAGGAAAATCTAAAAAAATACTATGATGAGCTAGCCAAGAAATACCATGCGAAATTGTCTAAATTACATGATTTAAAGGTGAACGAAAAAACTGGTATTGCGTCTCAATTGTCAGAGGATGAAAGGATGCTGCAAGATGATAATGATTGGCTGGTTGTGATTAAAGATCAGTTGGCCAGAATTGAAAGGGGTTAGTTTTGTATGACAACAGATTTGATAAATTCGGGACAGAATATGATAGCAGCATCTGCTATCGCAATAGAAGACCGATTAGAAATTATAGATGAATATGTAAGAAAGAAATACCTTACACGTCTTTCTGACATGCAGATTATGCCATTGGGAGATATTACTCCATTGGAGGAAGACTTAATCAATAATGTAAGGATGTATCGAATTACAGAGATGGTCTATCAGAAAGATGAATCTGTGATGGACAAGTTTACTACAGTGTTTAACACACTGTCAACTTATAATGCATCTGTTTTCTTCCTGATTGATTCAGATGGAAAGCAGGCAAATTACTATCTCGGGGTAAGGAACAATGAAGCTAATGATTCGCCAAGAAAAAGATCAACTGTAACATTGGGAGATACTTTGAAACAGACCTTGATAGGTCATTTTCCTGGAGTGAAGATTGAAAATGAAGACAGAAAGAAAATTGCAGAACTTTCGGAAAAAATAAGGTCCTTAAATAATGTTGCCTCTGTCAGTGTAGTGGGAAGTAGCAGACGAGATAAGGATCAACCGCAAAACGAATTTGCACAGGGCATGGAAAAATTATGTCTGGCGATGAGTGGACGTCCATATACAGCTGTAATTATTGCTGATAATAAGAATGCCTGGGATGTACAGCAAATGAGAAAACAGTATCAGTCGTTGTACACTGCATTATCGCCATTACAGAAAGTACAGTTTTCTGATTCTACAAGTGAAACAGAGTCGAGAAGTCAGTCGTTTTCTGAGATGGATGGAAAGCAGAAGGCTGCTATGATTACAAATGCTGTTATTTCTATCGCAGGAACGGCTGCAGGTGTTGCATTAGGTGCACAGGTAGGAGGGGCAATGGCAGGAACAGCTGCTATGTTGGGAGGCCAGATAGGTGGTCAGGCAGGAGGCCAGATCAGCAGTTTTATTTCGTCCCTTGCTCCGGCAAAACAAATCAGCAAAGCAACAACAACAGGAGTTACAACGACAGAGGAAAATAAGGCTGTAACAGATATGCTGGTTATGTTGGATGAAGCCTTGAAAAAGATGAACGAGTATGACAGCTATGGCCTATGGAATGTTGCAGGATATTTTTTATCTGACGATATGTCTGCTTCAGAAATCGCAGCCAGCAATTATCGTTCTCTGATGAATGGTGACAATTATGGACGAGAAGTATCTGCAATCAATTCGTGGAGAAGTAAGGATCGGGGTATAGTTGGAGAATATAGAGACTTGACAACTTACTTATCCAGATTTGTTCATCCGATGTTTAATTATGGTGGTAATCTTGTCGTTACGCCATCCACAAATATCAGCGGTAAAGAGCTAGGTCTTCATTTGGGTCTGCCGCGATCAACAGTGCCTGGGCTTCCTGTAATTGAGCATGCTGAGTTTGGTAAGGAAGTAAATACTTATCAGTTGTTTGAAAAAGAAACAAGTAATCGTCCTGAGGATAGAATTACATTAGGACGAGTATTTGATATGGGCTTAATCACAGATAAGATTGTAGAACTGAACAATAAGAGCCTTAATATGCATACCTTTATTACGGGTTCTACAGGATCTGGAAAAAGTAATACTGTATATCAAATACTGATGGAATTAAGACAGGACCGAGTGCCATTTCTTGTAATTGAACCGGCCAAGGGTGAGTACAAGGATGTGTTTGGTCATTTGCCGGATGTAAATGTATTTTCGACCAATCCTGGAATTGCGCAACTGATAAATATCAATCCGTTCAAATTTCCACGCTCCATACATGTGTTGGAGCACATTGATGGATTGGTCGAAATATTCAGTGTGTGTTGGCCTATGTATGATGCGATGCCTGCGTTTTTCAAAGATGCGATTCTAAAATCCTACGAAGCAGTAGGTTGGGATTTAGGATCATCAACTTTTGAAGGTGAAGATGTAGCATATCCTGATTTCGAAGTGCTTGCTGAGCAGTTAGATAAGTTGATTACAAATTCTGATTATGCGGCAGAAATTAAGTCAAATTATAGAGGAGCCTTACTTACTAGAGTAAAATCCTTAGCGGTAGGATTGAATAAATACATTTTTACAGAAGAACAGACTCCTTATGAGAAATTGTTTGATGAAAACTGTATTTTAGATATCAGCAGAGTTAAATCATCAGAGACTAAGGCACTTCTCATGGGATTGATGGTATACATCCTCAATGAATATCGTGTGGACCGTAAAACAGAGAATAACAATGGCTTACGTCATGTAACTGTTTTGGAAGAAGCACATAACTTATTGAAGAATACATCAGGTGGAGAGTCTGAATTAATCGGAAAATCTGTTGAGATGATCACGAATACAATCGCTGAAATCCGTACATATGGTGAAGGATTCATTATTGTTGATCAGTCACCGTCTTCTGTTGATATTGCAGCAATTAAGAATACAAACACAAAGATTGTCCTCAGAACACCGGAAGCCAATGATCGTGAGGCAGTAGGTAGATCTATGGGACTTTCAAATGCACAGGTAAACGAAATAGCAAAATTACCAAGTGGTGTAGCGGTTGTTTATCAGAATAACTGGATCAGCCCGGTTCTTACGTTGATAGATAAGGCAAAGGTAAAAGAAATAGCATACCAGTACGAAAATCCTATGGTAATAAAAACTGCAAGAGAAGCAAGAACAGAATTACTCTGTATGTTATTACAGCCTTGGATCAGTAGAGAACAATACAGAGGAAAAGCGTTAAGAAATGATTTGACAGCTTTGGACCTTTCAAAGAAAATTAAAGATCGTATTTCAATATGTATTGAGCAATACTTGTTCTTCCAGGGAAATATGATATGGAAAACAGAAGAGATTGCCTCTCTGCAGGAACTGGTTAAAGCGTTGCTTGGTATCTCAGACGTAGAGTTTGAGAATATTGTTATTGCCGGAAATCCCGATGAGCTCAGGGTATCAATCAATCAGAAAACAGTAGGATTGAGCTATCAGGAAATTGAAGAAGTATGTTGTGTTCTTACAATGGAAACAGGAAAGGATGGTGAATAGACATGGATGTGTTGGAACAAAATGCGTTTATGTCAGAAGGTGTCAACATCAGTGAAAAGCTTTCTGGTTTTCGTAAGAATTTTACAAGTGCGGTGGCACCAGAAAATGGTAGTTATGGCATCACAAGAATAGATAAGGGGAATGGACTAGAGGCGTTTAGAGGAAAGACAGCATCTGGACATCCGTTCATGGAGTACTATCAAGACGGAAAGCTAACAATGCGAAGAGAAAGTCTTGGTAATCATCAGCTAATGAAAACAAATTATGATGATGCAGGTACCGCTTATCTGAAAATAATAACTGAGGCTGGAAAGAATACAAATTATGAATTGGCTCCTAATGCGACGATAACAAAAGGAAACTTTGTTGCGACAACCGATGCATATGGAAGAACAATATCAACAAAAGTAACGGATATTACTCTGAAGGATGGAGGATATCATCCTGTTTCTAAATTAAGAGATCGGTTTTATTTAGATGGTGATGAGGTCGGTCATGGTGTGCCTGATCAGTTTGGAGGCCCTGCAAGTAAAGAGAATACATTTGCACAGGCAATGGAAGTAAACCGAGGAACTGGAAGCAAA
>JALEUQ010000105.1 GCA_022780965.1 Clostridiales bacterium | reverse complement strand
GTCTGTCAGGTCAACAATCGAATCGTTGGATGCTGACACAATGTACATTTTGGCAGTTGCCTGATATGACGGACTGATGAGGAATACCGAAACAGATCCGAATACCAGTGCTCCCGCAAAAAAGCATATGATTATTAACTTGATGTGTTCCAGAAAATATGATGCCAGCATGAGAAGGTCAATCTCGTTTTCACCCTCACGAACCCTTTGCATTACTGTCATTGACTCTAACGGCTGTTTATCGTTCATTTCGTTCCTCCCTGATGTATTATTCTGTGTCTTCGAAATACCACTCTTCCACCGGGTCGTAGAAGAGTCTGATTACTGCTTCATCCAGGCTGTCCTGGTCGTACACCACCTCTGCATAACCTGTTGATTTGTTAATGGTGCGAGTGTACTTGATATCTATGTCCTTCAGCTTCTCGTTACTTGAAACAGCCTTGGCAATCCTGCTGAAATCCGAATTGGTCATGTCTGTTACCATGTACTTGTCCAGTCTGCTGACCGCATCATTTACGAAAGAACTGCTGCTCTCAATTTTGTTTATCAGCTGCGGATAAAGGGCATCAAGATATGCCTGCTGCCTTCTCATTCTGTTCTCATTGCTTCCGTCACCCACCGACTTGCGGCCTCTGACGAAAGCTTCCGCCTGCTTGTCCGTCAGATGAACTCTCTGACCTTTTACCAGACCGCTGCCATCAGCGAAACTGTCCGGCACAGTAACGTCGACACCTCCCACCAGATTGTTTATGACACCGATGGAGTCCATTCTCAGGGCTGCATATCCATCAATTCTCTGGTCGTGCAGCATCCTTGACACTGCAGTTTCCGCAAGTTCGCAGCTTTCTTCCTTACCGTCTCCGTAAGCGTATGCAAGCGCCAACTGCATGTTGTTCTCTCCTAATTTATTCCCGTCCTCGTCCGGAATGTCTATTACAGCCATTGCATCGCGATCCAGATGCAAAGTGGCGTAAGTGTTATCTGCTCTGTCAATTACAAGCAGAATGACCGTATCGCACTGAATTGAGCTGTCACTGTCAGTTTCAGTAGTGTCGGCACCTTCTACCGAGTCAACACCCAGGAGCAGATACGTCTCCACGTTCTGCTTCTTGTAACAGTCGAATCCGCCAATGTTCACCAGTTCTCTGCTTTCCTCTCCCTCAGCAGCTCCGGTAGGTCTGTTCTCCATGTAATTCATTGCGAGCACGATTGCCGCCAGTACAATTACTGCAGCTGCAGCTGCGACTATAGCCTTTCTGTTTAATTTCTTTTTGTTACCTTCATTCATTTTCATTTATATACTTTTACCGTCTGCATTTATCTCATTGCACTAGTCTAAAATTCAAGTCCCTTCTCATGCAGAAACCTGCGCTGTTTCTGATCAAGCTCCCTTACGAACCTTTCGCCCAGTTTTGCCTCCAGAGCCTGCATGCCCTTTCTCAGATTGGGCGGTCTGCTGGTCGTGTTGTGGCTGTCGCTTCCCAGGAAGTGAGCATGTCCGTCACGAAACATCTTTATCAGCTTGCGCCTGTCTCGCCCCTCCGCAATGCTTCTGCTGTTTATCTGAACATACAGGGGCATATCGCATGTCATACCTATAATCTCTTTGATGTACTTCTTGTTCTTCCCGGTCATGTACCGTTCCAGATGTACCAGTATTACTGTAAATCTGTCGCACAGCCTCTCCACTTCGTCAATCATGCTCTGATTCCAGTCGCCGCCGGGCATCTCGAGCAGAAGCACATCAGTACCTTCCAGGGTCAATCTCTCAAGACCCTCGGCCCTGCTGATACCAGCAAAAAAGTAGACTTCCGATCCAAAAAACAGTATAGGAAAACTAGCACCCGCCTCTTCGATATACTCCTCAAGATTGCGAGATGCCTTCATTCTCCTTTCAATGAAATCTTCAATTCGTTCTCTGTCCCCATAGAAATGCGGCGTGCAAATAATGCAGTCGACGCCCTGCTTCATGTATTCGTCCAGCATGGACGCTGACATTGCAAGATTTCTGCTGCCGTCATCAATACCCATAAGAATATGGGAATGAAAATCTATCATCTTCAATTCATACCTTCTGTGAGCTGTTTTCGAGTGAAAACAATATATAGTCCAATGAATTTATTACTGCTGGCTGTTAATGACACCGGTTAATATCTTAATCAGATACTCCCCTCCCACAAAAAACTGACTCCCTAGGAATCAGTTTAATGCCGATGTTAATCGAAAAAAATGTCGTTGACCTGGCTGTCCGTCAGTCCGTATCGGTCTCTTATGAACCGAATCTCGGCACTTCCAATATTGTCCTGCAATCTTCCTATGAAGCGATCTTCCCCAACGCTCATGTCGTCTGCAAGAGTCGCCAGCATCGCTGACAATCTTCTTGAGTAATTCAATATTCATTAGAAATAGCCCTTCTCAATTGAAATACAACAATCACCCCGCGTATCTGCATGAGATACATAATTCATTATATCATCTTTGTTATATACGTCAATATATACCCCTCCCCAGAGAATTGCATACAATCCAGTAATTGCAGTGTTTAGCGGTTTTCTTCAAAATTCTCAGTTGCCCGCCAAAAAATAATGTGTTAAAGTGTGACTATAGGTAATCATGATAATATATGGTAGGTGTATTATGAAAACTGCTGAAAA
>JALEUQ010000104.1 GCA_022780965.1 Clostridiales bacterium | reverse complement strand
AAGTTCCTCTGTCCGTTTTATTTCCTCAACAGTATCTGCCGAATAATTCTTCATGTTATTTAGAGCCTTGCTGAATGAATCAGTTGCCAGCACCGCCATTTCTTCTACTGCTGTTCTGCTCAGATTCATTGCGAATGCAGGGCTGTCAAGGAAACGTTCATCAAGAGCCATCAGTCTCTGAGGCAGTTCATCCTCATTCTTTTCTTCTTCATTGTCAGGCACAGAAATCTTGGCCAGTTTGACAAGCACATTGGCAAACGGGAAGAGCACCAGCGCACATCCAACATTGAACAAGCTGTGAATTATCGCGATTCCTGCCGGATTGACATTGGTGTCCATGAATGCGAAATCCACGAACTTGTTTATACTGTAGAAGACAACCATGAACATCACTGTACCTATTACATTGAAGTAAAGGTGAATCATTGATGCTCTTCTGGCATTCCTGCTTGCTCCTACCGATGAAATCAGTGCTGTCACACATGTTCCGATGTTCTGTCCCATTATGATAGGAATTGCTGTACTGTATCCTACTGCGCCTGTAGCACAAAGCGCCTGAAGTATTCCCACTGATGCAGACGAACTCTGAATTACTGCTGTAAGCACTGCTCCTGCAATCATTCCGAGAATCGGGTTGGAGAAAGTCACGAGAATGCTTGTGAACGCCTCGTTGTCAGCCAGAGGTGCAACAGCTTCGCTCATTGTCTCCATTCCGAACATGAGAATGGCGAATCCGAGAAGTATGCCTCCTGTGTCTTTTTTCTTATTGTTATCCTTGGCTGTCATTGTCAGGATAATTCCGATTGCTGCAAGCACCGGTGAGAAAGAACTAGGTTTAAGCAGCTGCATCACCATGCTGGTTCCCTGAATGCCTGTAAGCGACAGCAGCCATGATGTAATCGTAGTTCCCACATTGGCACCCATTATTATGCCGACTGCCTGTCCCAGCTGCATGATTCCGGAGTTTACGAAGCCGACAACCATTACTGTAGTCGCCGATGAGCTCTGAATTACCGCTGTTACCATCGCTCCTGTAAGCAGTGCCATTATTCTGTTCGATGTCAGTCTTTCCAGAATTCCTTCCAGTTTGCCTCCTGACAGTTTTACTAAACCATCACCCATTGTGTTCATTCCGCAAAGGAACAGTGCCAGACCTCCAATAAGTGATAAAACTGAAAATATGTCCATTTTTCCTCCATCCTTCTATAATTTTACATGATTTTACACATTTCATACTTTTCACAGATACTATATAAAACCTATGTAAAATCCAAGACCACCCTTATGTAAATTCAATGTAATATCTTTTATGTTAGAGTTTCTTTACATGTTGCTGATTTCAGATTTTACCTAATGATAATAATATTGAGACAAAGATACGGTAAAGCATCATCGAACGGAGGATGATTGTCATGAAAACACTATGGACTAAACTGGATTGTTTAAAAGTGTCAGCGCTTGTCAAATCAAAGCTGTTTGTTGCCGTATGTACTGCTGCAGGTTCAGCCATTGGAGTTCTCTGCTGGACGGCAATCAGAAATTTTGCTCTCGATGGCATTGACTGGATGCTGGTATTCATCTGCTATCCCGGCTTCATACTGTTCATAATTGCAGTGGGATACATATACAACCATGAATTTGAAAACTGATACTGTCCCTTCCAAATGCATAAATGCAATTAAATACACCTAATTAAAAGACCGGTAACTGTGAACATTCACTGCTGCCGGTCTTTTGCAATACAAAAAATGAAAATAAAAAGCATTGTACAGCTTCAGGCTATTTCCCCTCAGCTGCTTTGACTATGTCCCCCACTCCGTCAAATATCAAGGTTGGCTGATAAGCATATTTCCTGACTGTCTCCATATCTGTCACGCCTGACAGAACAAGTACTGTGTCGGCTCCTGACTCAGTTCCGGCCACAATATCCGTATCCATTCTGTCACCTACTACCACAGCCTCTCCGGCGTGGCATCCCAGAATCGAAAGTCCTGTTCTCATCATCAGCGGATTAGGTTTACCGCAGAAATAAGCTTTCTTGCCGGTCGCAACTTCAATAGGCGCTACAAGCGCTCCACATGCCGGCGCGATACCGTTTTCGATTGGTCCTGAAATATCTGTATTAGCACCTATAAGTCTGGCACCTTTCTTTACCAGATTAACAGCTTTAGTCAGTGTCTCGAAGGAATAGGACTTGCCTTCACCCACTACTACATAATCCGGGTTAACATCGTTCATGGTTATTCCCTGATCATACAGCGCATTAAGAAGGCCCGCCTCTCCGATAACATAAGCTGAGCACTCTTCTTTCTGAGCTGCCAGAAATCTTGCCGTAGCAAGAGCACTCGTGTAGAAATGCTCACTTGGCACATCAAGCCCCATTCTCAACAGTTTCTGTCTCAGCTCCTGCGGTGTCTTCTCACTGCTGTTGGTAAGAAACAGATATTTCTTGTCATTTTCCTGAAGCCAGTTAATGAAATCCACAGCTCCCTCAAGAACCCTGTTGCCGTGATACATTACACCGTCCATATCGATAATAAACCCCTTTTTCTCATTAAAATCAATCATCTATACACCTCCATTCTACTTTTCAAACAGTTTCTTCTTTGTTATCATATCATACTTTCTTCACGATTTTGTCATCCAGCGAGAAAATAACCCACTCTGCAATATTGGTAGCGTGATCTCCAATTCTCTCCAGGTATTTGTTTACCATGAGCAGATCCGCTGCCTGCTCTCCCTTATTCGGATTCTTGCTGATAAAATCTATCAGATCACT
>JALEUQ010000100.1 GCA_022780965.1 Clostridiales bacterium | reverse complement strand
GACTACATTTTCATTTCCGATGAAATAGGAATAGAAAAGCCGGGAGCAGGATTCTTCGATAAAGCTTGGGAAACTCTCAGAAATGATGGAGTGGAATTTGGAATGAAGGATGTAATCATTATCGGAGATTCACTTACAAGTGACATTCAGGGCGGTGTAAATGCAGGTATTTCAACGTGCTGGTTCAATCCCGGCGGCAAGGAGAACAGTTCGGATGTCAAGCCGGATTATGAGATATCAAGTTTAAATCAGGTGTTGGAAATAATTGAATCTGTGTGATAGAATACTTTTGATATCACTTTAAGGAGGTAAGAAACATGATTTCAAAGAAAGTAGTTGATCTGCTCAACAATCAGGTCAACAAAGAATTCTATTCAGCATATCTTTATCTGGATTTTGCGAATTACTACAAGGAAGAAGGTCTGGACGGATACTACAACTGGTATTATATTCAGGCTCAGGAAGAGAGAGACCACGCAGTTCTGTTCATGCAGTACCTGCAGCAGAACGGTGAGAAGGTAGTTCTTGAAGCTATTGACAAGCCGGACGTTAAGCTTGAAAGCTTCATGGATCCACTCAGAGAGGGAGCAGCTCACGAAAGATACGTTACAGATCTGATTCACACAATCTATGCAGCAGCATACGAGGATCATGATTTCAGAACAATGCAGTTCCTCGACTGGTTTGTTAAGGAACAGGCTGAAGAAGAAGAGAACGCTGATGACATGGTTAAGAAGTTCGAACTCTTCGGCGATGACAGCAAGAGCCTCTATATGCTGGATCAGGAACTGGCAGGCAGAGTTTACTCAGCACCATCACTCGTATTATAGGCAAAAGAAAAACCGGCTTGAATGCCGGTTTTTTGATGCGACGATTAAATGAATCCGATGAAGTGCTGCACTATCAGTGATACTACTGCCACTGCGAACCAGCAGCAAAGGCCCAGGCATATTGGCTTGATGCCGTTAGTCAGCAGCTTTTTGAGATTAGTGTTAAGACCGATTGCGGTCATGGCCATGATAATCATGAACTTGCCTACCTGAACCAGCCCTGCAGATACTGCTTCCGGAATAGGGAGGAAAGTATTGAGTATAGCTGTTGCAACGAATCCCAGCACGAACCATGGGAAAACCTTAACGATGCTGAAGTTGCTTGCTTCGCCTGATGCAGCAGCTTCCATCTTGATTCTGCGTGTTGTGTAAATGGCAAGAACCAGTGTAATAGGAACTATCATGAGGGTTCTTGTAAGCTTGACTATTGTAGCGAATGCCAGTGCGGTGTTGTTTCCCACAGCGCTGCTCCATGATGCTCCGGCTGCAACTACTGAAGATGTATCGTTGATTGCTGTTCCTGCCCACATGCCGAATCCTACATCAGACATTCCGATGAGTCTGCCCAGAGCCGGGAAGATAAAAACGGCTATGATGTTAAACAGGAAAATAGTGGATATTGCCTGAGCAACTTCTTCGTCCCTGGCGCGGATGACAGGCGCTGTCGCAGCAATGGCAGAGCCGCCGCAGATTGATGTTCCTACACCGATAAGTGTGGTGGTGTTGCCGTCAATCTTCATTGCTTTGCCAACGAAATATGCTGTCAGGAATGAGGCTGTCAGTGTGAAGACCATTACTGCCAGAGACTGTCCGCCAACCTTGATAACATTAAACAGGTTCATTTCGAATCCCAAAAGTACGATTGAATATTGAAGAATGTACTTGGATGTGAATTTAACTCCGCTCTCCAGTTTGGCAGGTCTCTTGAAGAATGCCAGAATCATTCCAATCAGAATGCCGAATACCGGGCCACCGATAATCGGGAATGCTTTGCCCAGGAAGAATGCAGGCAGTGCAATTACGAAGCATGCTGCAATTCCGATGAGCATTTCGCTTTCAAAAAACTTTTTCTTTGTCATTTCTATGTAAACTCCTTTATCATTTCTTGCGTTTTCCGACGAACCATTATATCACTGATATAT
Source organism: Clostridiales bacterium (assembly GCA_022780965.1). Taxonomy (GTDB): domain Bacteria; phylum Bacillota; class Clostridia; order Peptostreptococcales; family Anaerovoracaceae; genus Lentihominibacter. The sequence goes on along the minus strand of JALEUQ010000100.1, from coordinate 24,137 downwards.
TTATTGACAAATACCCCTAGGGGGTATATTCTTCAAATATGACGGCAAGAAAGGAGCTAAGGCATGAAAGCAAACGGTGAAATCAATTGTGAGTGCTGCAGAACTGACTGGACCACAGTACGCTCAGATAAAGAATATCGGCAGCTGGTGAACAGGCTGTCGCGCATCGAAGGTCAGATCAAAGGCATCAAGGGCATGCTGGAAAAGGATGCCTACTGCACAGATATCATTATGCAGGTAAGCGCTGTAAGTGCGGCGTTGAATGCGTTTAACAGGCAGCTGCTGGCAAGCCATATCAAGGGTTGTGTGACACGGGATATATTAGAAGGCAGGGAAGACAGTGTTGATGATCTCCTTAATACTCTGCAGAAACTGATGAAGTAAATCCCGATAATATTTCGCAACCATTTCGCATATACACATATTTCGCATATGTATATTACAGAACAGGAGGAAACATGAGAAAGTACAATATTACAGGCATGGGCTGTGCCGCATGCAGCGCCAGAGTAGAGAAGGCTGTAAGCAAGGTGCCGGGCGTCGAAAGGTGCGCAGTGAGCCTGATTACAAATTCATTGGGGGTAGAAGGTACAGCATCTGACCAGGAAATAATAAATGCCGTTGAAGAAGCCGGATACGGAGCATCGGCAGCATCGGATGAACCTGCACAGGCGGAAGATGATCCGCTCAGCGACCCGGAACTTGGACGGCTTAAAACAAGACTTAAGCTGTCCATTGTACTGCTGGCGGTAATTACATACATTGCAATGGGTCAGCTTATGATGGGATGGCCCGGCCTGCCCCTCGGCGACAATGCGCTCAAAATCATTGCCCTTGCACTTACCGTGGCAGTAATGATAATCAACGGCAAGTTCTACGTGAACGGCATCAGAAGCATCGTGAGGCTTGCACCCAATATGGACACACTTGTTGCACTGGGAACAGCCGCTGCTTTCGGGTATAGCATCTGGACCGGCATGTTCCTGGAATCAGCTGCCATGATTCTGACGCTCATTACAACAGGCAAGTATCTTGAAGCCAGATCAAAAGGCCGCACGGCTGATGCTCTGCGAAATCTTATTCTCCTGGCTCCTGAGACGGCAACACTGATAGACGGTGAACGCCGGATTACAGTGCCGGTTGAACAGGTGAAGCCCGGTGACATTTTTGCGGTAAAACCGGGAGAGAAAATTCCTGTGGATGGAATCGTCACAGAAGGAGTAAGCGCGGTTAATGAAGCGGCTCTCACCGGTGAAAGCATACCCGTTGACAAATTTCCCGGAGACACGGTTTCGGCTGCAACCACCAACACTTCAGGATATCTGGTCTGCGAAGCAACGCGTGTAGGAGAGGATACAACTCTGTCGCAGATAATAAGACTAATGGATGAAGCAGCTTCAACCAAGGCGCCGATTGCAGGTCTTGCAGACAAAGCTGCCGGAGTTTTCGTTCCGGTGGTAATCGCTATTGCGGTCGCAGTTTTTGCCGGATGGATGATTGGTGGCGCAGAAGCATCGGAGGCTTTGAATTTCGCAATAAGTGTTCTCGTTATCAGCTGCCCTTGTGCTCTGGGACTTGCAACGCCCGTGGCTGTCATGGTGGGAACAGGCGTGGGAGCAGGACGCGGACTTCTTTTTAAAACGGCAGAGGCTCTGGAAGAGACCGGCAAAATTTCCACGGTTGTTCTGGATAAGACGGGGACAGTTACTGAGGGAAAACCGGTTGTAACGGATGTTGTCGACTGGGACAGTTTCGGCAGGGATAAACTGCTTAGACTGGCATTTTCGCTGGAAAGCATGAGCGAGCATCCTCTGGCGGAGGCGGTATGCGAATACGCCAAAGAGGAGCATGCAAGAACGAAGAAAGTATCAGATTTCACTGCAATGCCGGGAAACGGGATTATCGGTAGCATTGATGGTGTTCCTGCTTGTGGAGGCAACCTTGAGCTTATTGAAAGCCAGGTGGACATGTCAGATGAGGCTCGTGAACTGGGGCGTACTCTGGCATCGGAAGGCAAGACGGTAATGTATTTCGCCTGGGATGAGGAACTTGCGGGAATAATAGCAGTTGCCGACAGAATCAAGCTAGGTACGGCAGATGCTGTAGAAGATATCAGGTCTCTTGGAATGGATGTGATACTGCTGACCGGAGACAACGAGGGGACTGCACAGGCGGCAGCTGCAGAGGCAGGTATTGATCGGGTGATTGCCAATGTGATGCCGGATGATAAGGAAAGAATAGTGGCAGAACTCAGCAGTGAGAGCAGGACAGCCATGGTAGGGGACGGAATTAATGATGCTCCGGCTCTGGTTCGAGCTGACGTTGGAATTGCTATTGGATCAGGTACGGACGTTGCAATAGATGCAGCGGATGTAGTACTCATGAGCAGCAGTCTTGATGATGTTGCCGCTGCAGTGCGACTGAGCAGGGCGTCTGTGAGAATCATCAAGCAGAATCTGTTCTGGGCATTTATATACAACATTATCGGAATTCCGATTGCAGCAGGACTTTTTTCATGGGCAGGACTGGTGCTCAATCCTATGATTGCAGCCGCCTGCATGTGTCTGTCAAGCGTGTGCGTAGTAACAAATGCCCTGAGGCTGAATACGGTGAATATCGATAAAAAGAAGGTTTGACATCTTATGTATGCAAACCTATAATATACTAAAACAGTAGGAAATAAGGGTTAAGATACGGAGGAAAAGAAATGGCAGATTATATTTCAAGAGATGCGGCATTCCAGCTGCTCAAAGAGCACAACAAGGATGCTTTTCACATTCAGCATGCGATAACAGTTGAAGCTGTAATGAAGTGGTTCGCACAGGACCAGGGGTTCGGCGATGAAGCGGAATACTGGGGAATTGTTGGACTGCTTCACGATATAGATTTCGAAGAGTATCCTGAAGAGCACTGCATTAAGGCGCCGGAACTTCTGCGCGCCGGAGGTGTTGGCGAGGATATTATCCATAGCGTTGTAAGTCATGGATACGGCATAACAGTCGATGTTAAACCTGAACATCAGATGGAAAAAATTCTATTCGCTGCGGACGAGCTTACAGGACTTATCTGGGCTTGTGCGCTAATGAGACCGTCACAGAGCACCAAAGACATGGAGCTCAAGTCTCTCAAGAAGAAATACAAAAATCTCAAGTTTGCTGCAGGATGTTCCAGAGAAGTAATCGGCAAGGGAGCTGAGCTGCTTGGATGGGAGCTGGAGGAACTTCAGCAGAAGACCCTTGATGCAATGAAAGCGTCAGAGGATGAAATCAACGAAAAATTCGCTGCTTACGAAGCGTCTGTATCATAGAGGTGAATAATGGCCATTAGCAGAGATAATATTATTAAAGATTTTCTTTCCCTGTCTGTCATAGACAGGGAAAGTTACGCCGAGAGGGAATTTGCTGACGCACTTGCAGGAAGACTGGAAGAGATGGGATTCAGTGTCACAGAGGACGATGCCGGCAGCAGAATCGGCGGAAATGCAGGAAATATCTATGCGTTTCTTAAGGGTAATATTGGAGGAGATCCGGTTCTTTTCGCTTGTCACATGGATACGGTCTGTCCGGGCTGCGGCAAGAAGGCTGTTGTTGAAGGTGACGTTATCAGAAGTGACGGGGCTGCCGTACTGGGAGGAGATGACCTTACTGGAATAATTCCTGTTCTTCACGGCATCAGGGAAGCAATTGAATCCGGTGCACCGCGAAGAGATATTGAGATAATATTTACAGTTGCTGAGGAAGTGTTCACAAAGGGAGCCAAGGCTTTTGACTTTTCACGTGTCAAGGCAAAGGATGCATATATTCTTGATGTTGACGGAGAACCGGGTGAAGCAGCTTTAAGTGCGCCTTCTATTATTCAGTTCAATGCTGTCATCCACGGTCGTGCAGCTCATGCAGGTTTCGCATGTGAAGAGGGAAGGAACGCAATTCAGGCCATGACAACTGCTGTGTCACAGATGATTCAGGGAAGACCTGACCCTGACAGCACATTTAACGTGGGAACCATTAACGGTGGACGGGCAACGAACATTGTATCAGAGACCTGCAGCATTTTCTGCGAGGCCAGAAGCTTCAGCCATGCAAGATGCGAAGAAATTGTTGAAGGGAACAGACAGATTCTTCAGAAAGCAGCCGACGATTTTGGATGTGAACTTGAATTTGATTCTTTCGTGCCGGTTCGTGCCATGGAGACTGATGAGAATGCTCCTGTTGTAAGAAGGTTTATCAGTGCCTGTGAAAGTGCGGGCATTAAGCCTGTACTCAAGAGAACTTTCGGAGTAAGCGACGGCAACTATTTCCAGGTGGTGGGCATTCCGGCTCTTGTAATTGCTACGGGAATGTGCAATGTCCATTCAACACAGGAATTCTGTTATATCAGCAATATGGAAGCGAACGCAAGGCTTGTTGCGGCAATAGTGTCTCAGACAGAGTAACCGGACAGGTTTGCGCAGGTTAACATGGAAATGAACGGAGACGTGTGATATTAGCATGCCTCCGTTTTTTTATGAAGATAATTCTATATCTATTTGATTTGCGAAAACTTTGAATAAAGGGTGTTGACAATGGGGTATCAGAGGACTATAATCAACCTATCAAATAAAACATACCAAACATATAGGAAAACTTGAAAAATAAAAACGCGAAAGGTTGGAGGTTAGAAATGGCAAAGATTTACGAAGGCACATTGGGATTGATAGGTAATACACCACTGGTAGAGGTTAAGAACATTGAGAAGGATCTGGGACTTGAGGCCAGACTCCTGGTTAAGCTGGAATATCTTAATCCAGCCGGCAGTGTTAAGGACAGAATTGCCAAGGGAATCATCGAAGATGCTGAGGCTAAGGGCATTCTTAAGGAGGGTGCAACAATCATAGAGCCGACATCCGGCAATACTGGAATCGGTATTGCGTCAATTGCTGCAGCCAAGGGGTACAGGGCAATTCTCACAATGCCTGAAACAATGTCAGTAGAGAGAAGAAACATTCTCAAGGCTTACGGTGCAGAAATTGTTCTGACAGAAGGTTCCAAGGGAATGAAGGGTGCCATTGCCAAGGCGGAAGAACTGGCAAAGGAAATCGATAACAGCTTTATTGCAGGTCAGTTCGTTAATCCTGCCAACCCTGCTGCTCACAAGGCTACTACTGGTCCTGAAATCTGGAATGACACTGACGGAGAAGTTGATGTATTCATCGCAGGCGTTGGTACAGGCGGTACACTGACCGGAACAGGCGAATATCTCAAGGAGCAGAAACCGGACATTAAGATTGTAGCTCTGGAGCCTGAAACATCACCTGTACTTTCCAAGGGAGAAAGCGGTGCACATAAAATTCAGGGAATAGGTGCAGGTTTCGTACCTGATGTTCTCAATACTGAAATATATGATGAAGTTATTACTGCTGACAATGAAGTGGGATTCGAAACTGCCAGATATCTCGCGAAGAAGGAAGGCATTCTTGTTGGTATATCATCAGGTGCAGCTCTCTGGGGAGGCATTCAGCTTGCCAAGAGAGAAGAAAATAAGGGCAAGACAATAGTAGTGCTTCTGCCTGACAGCGGAGACAGATACTATTCGACACCAATATTCACAGATTAGTAAAATATCGTAGAATAAGTGGAAGAAGACCGTACAATTTGATATAATCGTACTGACAGATACTTGTGATTAGGAAGGAGATTGAGATGCCTCTTTTGATCATTCTGGGAATTCTGGTTGCTGCAATCGGTGCGGTTATATTCGTAGTCAACAAACGCGAATCTGACCGTTTCATTGAAATGCAGTCGAAGAGCAGCAGGAGAGAAGAAGCGGACAATCTGAATACGTTTAACAGCAATCCTGAGCATCATAAGGAATAATTAAATACAGACAATTATTTAACCCCTCGCCATGATTTAAGTGAGGGGTTTGCTGTCATTTTACAAATTATATGCTATAATGAATAAAAATGATTTTAGGATTTGATATGGATAAGAGAGAAGAAAGCAGAATTACTTTGAGTAATGAGCTGCTCTATTTGTTTAATACGGGAAAGCTCCATCATGCGTACAGACATTTCGGCGCGCAGATAATGGAAGACGGAGTCAGGTTTGCAGTATGGGCGCCTGATGTCAGATCTGTGAAAGTCATTGGGGATTTTAATGGCTGGGGAAATAAGGACCCTGAACATCTGGGATACACCTGCGAAGACTGCTATCTGGAGCAGATAGGCACTACAGGTGTGTTCGCAGGATTCCTGCCGGGACTGAAGGCCGGAGAACGATATAAATACGACATAACTACAGCGGAGGGACGACACCTTATCAAAGCGGATCCCTTCGCTTTTTGTGCGCAATTGAGACCGGAAACCGCCTCTATTGTTGCCGATCTTCAATATCAGTGGCATGACTATGAGTGGATGGAGAACAGGAAACATCAGGATTTCTTCCGAAGACCTATAAATATCTATGAAATTCACCTAGGATCCTGGATGAGGCATCCTAACCAGGCAGACGGATTCTACAGCTATGATGAACTGGCGGACAGACTGATACCGTACATAATTGAGATGGGATACACCCATGTCGAGTTAATGCCGGTTATGGAGCATCCGCTCGATGCATCCTGGGGGTATCAGGTTACGGGTTATTTCGCTGCAACATCCAGATACGGAGAGCCTACTGGACTGATGAGGCTTATCGACAGATGCCATCAGGCAGGCATTGGTGTGATTCTCGACTGGGTACCGGGTCACTTCTGTCCCGATGCACACGGTCTGGCATCGTTTAACGGCGGCATGCTTTACGAGAAGGAGATACATCCTGAATGGGGCACATACAAGTTTGATTTCGGCAGAAGTGAAGTGCGAAGCTTCCTGATGTCCAATGCTTCGTTCTGGATGGAAAAGTATCACGCTGATGGACTTCGTGTGGACGGTGTTTCCAGTATGCTGTATCTGAATTTCGGCAAGACTAACCAGAGAGATTTCATATATAACAAGGATGGAGGCGATACAGATCTTGATGCAATAAGCTTCATCCGTGAGTTCAATCAGATGATTGGAAGTGATTTCCCGGGCACTTTTACTGCCGCAGAAGAAAGCAGTGCATTTCCTCTGGTAACCAGTCCGCCTGAAGTGGGAGGTCTGGGATTCCACTTCAAATGGAACATGGGATGGATGAATGATACTCTGGACTACATGAGCACAGATTTCATCTATAGGAAATATGATCATAACAAGATGACTTTTGCCATGACATATGCATACAGTGAGAATTATATTCTGCCGCTGTCCCACGATGAGGTGGTACATGGGAAGAAGTCTCTGATTGGCAGGATGCCTGGCGACATGTGGCGCAAGTTCGCCGGGATGAGAACACTTGCCATGTATCATATGACACACCCAGGTAAGAAGCTGAATTTCATGGGCAATGAGAACGCACCGTTCATTGAGTGGCGCGAATACGAGGAACTGGAGTGGTTTATGCTTCAGTACGAAAACCATGCTAAATACAGAGATTACGTCAAAGCGCTGAACTGTATATACAGAGATACCAGTGCCCTTTGGAGCTGCGACAGCAGCTGGGACGGATTCAGATGGATTGACTGTGATAACAGCGAGCAGAGCATTCTAAGTTACGTAAGAATGGCAGAACTGCCCGAGGATCCTGTTGAAATGGCAGAACTGCCCGAGGACCCTGTTGACACGGCAGAACTGACTGATGAAGGCGAAGCAGAAGCTGATGCTGTTATTCCTGAGTTTGAGCCGGCAATTCCTGATACTGTTGCTGTAATAATAAATTTCAACATAGAGCAGTACGACAAATACCGCATAGGTGTGCCGTTTGAAGGGGAATATACTGAAATACTCAATTCAGATTCAGTTGAATTCGGAGGAAATGATTTGATTAATCCGGCTGTAATAACAGCTGATGAAATACCGATGCACGGACAGCCTTATTCAATAGAGCTAAGGATTCCGGCACTTGGTGGAATAATACTAAAAAGGATATGAAGGTATAAAGATGATTAAGACAAAAGACGAATTTATCAGAATGTATGAGGAGACAGCCTCATATCTGTACGGCAGGCCGGTTTCCGGATGCAACGACGAAGAGCGATATACAGCGCTTGTTTCCATGATAAGAGATATGGCGATGAAAATCAGAAGGCATCCCCAGGAGGGAAGCCGCGCGATGGGAGAAAAAAAAGTATATTACTTCAGTATGGAGTTTCTCATCGGCAAATTGCTGGAGAACTATCTTATCTGCCTTGGTATTCGCGATGTTGCTGAAGAGGGACTGGCGGAAATGGGAATCAGCCTTGATAAGCTCTGTGAAATGGAGCCGGATCCGGGCCTTGGCAATGGAGGTCTGGGCAGATTGGCTGCATGTTTCCTGGATTCAATGGCAGCTGTCGGAGTCAATGGAGACGGAATGGGACTGAGATATCATTTCGGACTGTTCAAACAGAAAATAGAAAACGGATATCAGGTTGAACTTCCTGATGCATGGCTCGACAACGGTTATCCATGGGAAAAAGAAAAGGCTGCAGAGGCAATCGTAGTCAATTTCGGTGGTCATATCGACCGTCGCTACATAGACGGCAGAATGGAATTCGATTATGTGGACTCAATCAGTGTCAAAGCGGTGCCGTATGATGTTCCTGTTGTAGGCTTCGGAGGTAAAGACGTTAACATGCTGCATCTGTGGGATGCACAGCCGCTTCATGACGAAATCGACATGAATGCTTTCAATCAGGGTAACTACGCAGAGTCCATGAAAGCCAAGTGCGAGACAGAGGCAATCACCAGCATTCTTTATCCTGATGACAGCAACGGAATGGGTAAGAGACTGAGACTGAGACAGGAATACTTCCTTTGCGCTGCAGGTCTTGGAATGATAATAAACGATTATAAAGCAGAATATGGAAGTGACTGGGCAATGTTCCCTGAGAGAGTGTCTATCCATACCAACGATACTCATCCAACCATGTGCATCCCTGAACTGATGAGAATACTCATGGATGATGAGAAACTTGAATGGGATGATGCATGGGATATTACAGTCAGAACAATATCATTCACCAATCACACTGTTCTGCCTGAGGCTTTGGAAAAGTGGTCAATCCCCGAATTCAAGGCTCTGCTGCCTAGAATCTACATGATTATTGAAGAAATTAACAGAAGGTGGCAGGACAGTCTGCCAAAGGACCTTCCTAACTGGCAGGAGACGGCAAGAGAGACTTCTGTTCTCTGGGACAATGAAGTGAAGATGGCAAATCTGTCTGTAATAGGCGGACATTCTGTTAACGGAGTATCGGCACTTCACAGTGAAATCATCAAGGATACGATTTTCAGAGAGTTCAATTCACTTGATCCAGGCAAATTCAATAACAAAACCAACGGAATCAGCTACAGAAGATTTCTGATTCAGGCCAATCCTTCACTGACAGCTCTCATAAACGATACAATCGGCACAGGATGGCAGAGCAATATGGAAGAAATCGCTGCAATAGAAGAGTATAAGAACGATCCGGCGTTCCTGGACAGACTTGCAGCGTCAAAATACGAGAACAAAGTGAGACTTGCAGCGTATGTTAAGGAGAAGCAGGGAATCGACATAGACCCTGATTCAATCTTTGATGTGCAGGTGAAACGTCTTCACGGCTATAAGAGACAGCTGATGGCGGCTCTGAAGATTCTTCATACATACAACAGACTCAAGGAGAATCCGAACTTGCCTATCAATAAATATACATTTATTTTCGGAGCCAAGGCAGCTCAGGGTTACGCATTTGCCAAGGAGGTAATCAAATTTATCAACAGCGTGGCAGATCTTGTTAACAATGATCCTGAGGTAAGCAGTAAGATTAAAGTCGTATTCATCGAAAACTTCTGCGTATCAAATGCTCAGCTAATCTACCCTGCAGCTGACATAAGCGAGCAGATCTCAACGGCAGGCAAAGAAGCCAGCGGTACGGGCAACATGAAATTCATGATGAACGGTGCAGTCACTCTTGGAACCATGGACGGCGCCAACGTGGAAATCAATCAGCTGGTGGGAGATGAAAACATGCAGATTTTCGGACTCTCATCGGAAGAAACCATGAATTACTATGTTAACGGCGGATATTCAGCTGTCAAAGTCTGCGAGAAAGACCCAAGACTTGCAAAGATGATGGAACAGCTAATCGACGGAACATTCGCAGAGAGCGGATGCAATTTCTGGGGAATTTATGACGCACTGCTTAAGCATAACGATGAATTTTTCGTGCTAAAGGATTTCGATTCGTACTACAGTGCATGGGAAAACCTGGACAGAATATACAGTGACAGGAAGCGCTGGGGCGCAATGTCTCTGACTAATATAGCCAGATCGGCATTCTTCTCAAGTGACAGAACCATCAGAGAATATGCAGAAGAAATCTGGCATACGAAATAACAGTTAATTCAACTAAAGTAGCCTATTATACATGGAGGGAGGCAGTTAAAATGAAGCGTAAGAAATGTGTTGCTATGTTGCTTGCAGGTGGCCAGGGCAGCAGGCTGGGTCTTCTGACTCAGAGTATTGCCAAACCGGCGGTGTCATTTGGAGGGAAATACAGAATCATTGATTTCAGCTTATCGAATTGTGTCAATTCAGGTATTGACACGGTGGGAATACTTATCCAGTACAGACCGCTTGTACTCAACAGGTATGTAGGTACAGGAGCTGCGTGGGATCTTGACGTTGCCGAAGGCGGAGTGCACATACTGCCTCCATATGCCAGCCAGACGGGAGGCGAATGGTATCAGGGCACTGCCGATGCCATTTATCACAATATAGATTTCATTGACATGTATAATCCGGAGCATGTGCTGATTCTCTCAGGTGACCACATTTACAAAATGGACTACAACAAGATGCTTCAGTATCACGAGAAAACAGAGTCGGATTTAACTGTATCTGTTATGGAAGTTCCTATGGAAGAAGCAAGCAGATTCGGTATCATGACTACTGATGAGGAAGACAGAATTGTCAAGTTTACAGAGAAACCTGCTGAACCTGACAGCAATCTTGCTTCAATGGGAATATACATTTTCTCGTGGCCGGTACTCAAGGCTGCGCTTCTGGAAGATCATGAGGATTCGGATTCTGAGCATGACTTCGGCAAAAATCTGATTCCGAAGCTCCTCAGTGAAGGAAGGAGACTTAGTGCATACAGATTCCACGGTTACTGGAAGGATGTTGGAACTGTAAGCAGCTACTATGAGAGCCAGATGGAACTGATGGAAGATACAGAGCTGGACATTTTCGGTGAGGACATGAAGGTATATTCCAACAGCAATACACACAGACCTCTCATTATCGGCGCAGAAGGCTCCGTCGAGAATTCGCTCATAAGCAACGGGTGCCGTGTTGACGGCGTAGTTAAGCATTCAATTCTCGGCTCCTGCGTAATAGTTGAAGAGGGTGCTGTTATTGAAGATTCAATAATTCTGCCGAATACAACAGTTGGAAGCGGAAGCCATATAGTGAACACTGTTGTAAATGAAGGTGCCGTAGTTGAAAGTGATATGAAAATCGGCGATGCTGACGGTGAAACTCAGGTGTACGGTGAAACACACCTGTCATTCTAGAAAGGAGGAGGAAGAATGAAGACAATCGGACTTATTTCAGCTAATTATGTTAGCGGCGATTTCGGCGATCTTGCCAAGAGAAGAACTCTGGCATCCATTCCTTTCGGAGGCAGATACCGACTTATAGATTTTGCTCTCTCCAACATGACAAATTCCGGAATAGGAACTGTAGGAGTGATAGCTCCATATAATTCCGGTTCACTTATTGACCACGTTGGTGTCGGCAAACCATGGTCTCTGGACAAAAAGACCGGCGGCATGTTCGTTATGCCGGGTTCAGTATTCGGTGTGGCAAATACCGGCAACAGATTCCTTATGAGAGATTTCATCACAAACAAAGAATTCCTTCTTAAAGATAATGCTGATTATGTGATAATTTCGGGCAGCAGTGACGTTTACTGCATGGACTATAGAGATCTCATCAAGGCTCATACTGAATCGGCCAAGCCTATTACTCTTGTCACAAAAAAAGTGACAGATGCTGAAAATTACAGAGGGTTCTTCGTTAAAACAAGCGAAGGCAAGGTGACGGAAATAACAACCAAATCATTCGGAGATGCCGATTACTTCATGGATTTGTTCATTGTGGACAGAAAGTTCATGATTGATTTCATCGAGTGGTTTGACACTCTCGAGTATATGGATGTTGTTGATATTCTGTGCGAATATCTTGAGAAATTTGATATAGGAACATACTCTTTCGATGGGTATTACGGCAAGGTTAACAATCTTGTTTCTTACTGGAAGACAAATATGGACCTGCTTAAGCCGGAGGTTATCAAAGAACTGTTCAACCCGGAAAGAACTGTATACACCAAGGTTCAGGATGAACCGCCTGCAGAGTTCTTCACACAGTCAAATGTGAAAAATTCTCTGGTTGCAGCAGGATGTACCATTAAGGGAACAGTTGAAAACAGTATCATATTCAGATCATGTGAAATAGAAGAAGGTGCTGTAATCAAGAACAGCATCATTCTGCAGCATGGTGTAATAGGCAAGGATGTATCTCTTAACAGGATGATTCTGGATAAGAACGTTACAATCAAGGATGGCGTTCATGTGGATGGAAGTGCAGAATCACCTATAGTAATCGGCAAGAACAAAAAAATATAGTTTAGTAGACGAAGAAGGATAGAGATGGCAAAACGTAAACAAATACTATTTGCAGCTTTTGAAGCTGCTCCCTTTGTTAAAACTGGAGGCCTGGGCGATGTTGCAGGGTCTTTGCCGGGCGCAGTCAATTCGCCTGAATATGACGTTAGAGTAATACTGCCTCTGCTCAGTGCAATTCCTGAAGAGTATAAAGCAAAGATGAAGTTCGTGACTGAGTACAGCGTTCCTCTCGGGTGGCGACAGTCATACTGCGGCCTTTTCAGAATGAGAAAAAGCGGAATCACGTATTATTTCATAGACAACGAGTACTATTTCAAAAGAGATAACGTATATGGCGAGTTCGATGATGCAGAAAGAATTGCATTCTTTTCCAAGGCGATTCTGGAGACAATTCTGCACGTTGACACTTTGAGACCTGATATTATCCACTGCAATGACTGGCATACGGCACTTACTCCGGTATTTCTTCATGAGCATTTCATATCCAATGAGCTGTTCAGAAATATCAAGGTGGTTTTCACAATACATAATTTGAAATTCCAGGGTAAGTACGACAAGAATATAATTGGAGATGTGCTGGGTCTGCAGGGAACTCCGGCAGAAAATCAGCTTCTTGACGGGGATGCTGTTAACTTCCTCAAAGGTGCTGTCATTTACAGCGATGCAGTTACAACAGTAAGCCCGACATATGCCGAAAACATTTGTACTCCTGAATACGGTGAAGGTCTGGAGGAACTGTTCAAATCAGTAAGATACAAACTTAGTGGTATCGTAAACGGCATTGACAGCAGGGACTTTGATCCTAAGACGGACAAAGGTATTGTACAGAAATATTCACTGGATACTATAGAAAAGAAGCAGAAGAACAAGGCAGCGCTGCAGGAAGAACTGGGACTGCCGGTAAATCCTGATGTGCCGCTGTTCGCAATGGTAACAAGGATGACTGCACAAAAAGGAATGGACCTTGTGACATATCTGCTGCCTCAGATGGCTGAGCGTGACATGCAGATTGCAATCCTGGGAACAGGGGATAAGGATTATGAAGATGAAGTGCGTCTGGCTGCTAAAGTATATCCTGAGAAAATCAGTGCGCGAATCATGTTCGATGAGAAACTCAGCAGAAGGTTTTATGCTGGGGCTGACTGTTTCATCATGCCTTCGATATTCGAACCTTGCGGACTTGCTCAGATGATATCAATGAGATATGGCACGCTGCCGATTGTCAGGAAGACAGGAGGTCTTATGGATACAGTTGACGGTTACTGGGACTACGGTGAGAATGCTACTGGTTTCTCTTTTAATGATCCGGATGCAAATGGACTTAGAGTTACAATCGATCAGGCAATTACCATGTGGTATAACGATCACGAAATGTGGAACAGGCTTCAGCGCAACGGCATGATGAAAGATTTCAGCTGGAGCAAGTCTGCAGAAGTATACAAGCGTTTGTACGATGATATGGTGGACGGGAAATAATGAACATATATCATAATTCGCGTGAAACAGAATACAGGGACCCTTTCGGTGCGGCTGAGGCCGGGTCGCTGGTTAGACTGAAACTGGACATTTCCGGTGAGACGGGAGAAATTTCAACGCTTTACGACGGTTCCGGAGAAGTAATGCTGAGACTTTGGCATGATGAGACCGGAGAAACGCTGGTACCAATGAATATTGTCGCACAGTCTGCCGGTTATCTTAGCAGTGAACAGACACTGACTTTTGAGACAGAGATTACTATGCCTGAGGAGACGGGAGTTCTCTGGTATTACTTTATGATAAAAGTTAACGGTCGCACTGTGTACTACGGAAACAATGGAAACAATACAGGCGGAGAAGGCTGCATGTCAGACATGCAGCCGTCGTCATATCAGATAACTGTATACAGATATGCTCCGGTACCATCCTGGTACAAGGATGCTATTGTATATCAGATATTCCCGGACCGGTTTGCCAGGGATGACAACTGGAGAGATAGATGTCAGAATGCAGCTGACAGCGCTGACGGAAGAAAGGGACAGCGAAAATTCATCGAGGAAGACTGGTATAAATCCGCCTATTATGAAAAAGATGAAAAAGGCAATGTAACAGGCTGGCCGTTCTACGGAGGCAGTCTGAGAGGCATTGAAGATAAACTGGATTATCTGGCATCCATGGGAGTGGGTGCAGTGTATCTGAATCCGATTTTTGCGGCTTCGTCCAATCACAGATACGATACTGCTGACTATATGACTATCGATCCTATGCTTGGTGATGAAGAGGATTTCAGACATCTGGCCGATGCGTGCGAACAAAGAGGCATTAAGCTTATTCTTGATGGAGTATTCAGTCATGTGGGCGCAGACAGCATATACTTTGACAAATACGGCAACTTCGGCGGAGAAGGCGCCTATGAGAATGAGGATTCGAAGTACAGAAACTGGTTCGAATTCAAAGATGACGATCCTGTAGGCTACAGAAGCTGGTGGGGAGTCAGTGACCTTCCTGAAGTCAACGAAGATGAAGAAAGCTTCAGAGAACTGATATGCGGCGAAAACGGAGTGATTGCCAAGTGGCTCAGAGCAGGAGCATCGGGATGGCGTCTTGATGTGGCAGATGAGCTGCCCGATGATTTCATTAAAGCAATCAGACGCAGAATCAAAACAGAAGGCCAGGATAACCTGCTGCTCGGTGAAGTGTGGGAGGATGCCAGCAACAAAACCAGCTACGGTCAGAAGCGTCAGTATCTCATGGGGGATGAACTGGATTCAACCATGAATTATCCGATACGTGATCTGCTGATAGACTTCGTACTGTTCAAAAAGGGTGCATGGGAGACCGGAGATAGACTCATGAGTCTTGCAGAGAATTATCCTGCAGAGAATTTTTACGGAGCTCTCAATCTTATTGGAAGTCACGACAGAGCGCGAATCATAACCGTAATGGGTGCAGAAACAAATTATGATATGGCTGCTCTCAGGGTTGGAATGCTTGCAATGCTTTCATATACTCTGCCTGGCGTACCGTGCGTATATTACGGAGATGAAGCGGCCATGATGGGAGGGCCTGACCCGGACAACAGAGGAGGATTCATCTGGGGTCGTGAGAATGTGGGAATGCAGAAGTACTACAGGCAGCTGGGTTTAATATATCACCAGCATCCCGTTCTCAAAAGCGGACAGCTGCGAATTATAGATACCGGAAGTCAGGATGTGCTCGGATTCCTGAGAGATGGTGAAGGGGAGAAGATTCTCGTTCTGGCCAACAGGACGAATTGTGAAACTGTGATTCCGGCTGAGAGACTTGAAGATATCGAAGGAAACTATGCCCTCGAGCTGCTCACATCAGATGAACTGGAAATCAGCTGTGGGCATATTGTAAATGACATAGCTGTGGGACCTTTCGGTTCGAAGCTAATATGCATCAGAGAGGAGGTTCCCGCCACGCCGGAAATGACTAGAAGTGCAGGTGTAATCTGTCATATCAGTTCTCTGCCGGGAGGCACCATAGGCAGGCCTGCAAGGGACTTCGTTGATTACATTGTGTCTGCAGGTTTTAAAAACTGGCAGATACTGCCCCTTAATCCGCCGGGAATCGGGGATTCGCCTTACAGCAGTTATGCTTCCATGGCAGGAAATCCGCAGTTTATTGATAGGAATGAACTGCCTGACATGAGCGGGTATGATGAATTCTGCAGAGAGAATGAAAAGTGGCTTGAAAGCTATGTAAAGTATGCTGCCGGTGATAATGGGGAAGCCACTGAACAGAAGCGTATTGAACAGTATTATTTCGCGGTGCAGTGGAGCAGGCTTAAGGAATATGCCAATTCAAAAGGTGTGATGATAATTGGAGATTTGCCGGTTTTCGTATCAGCAGACAGCGCTGATACAGCTGCATACGGGGACCTTTTCAGGATGGACGAAGAAGGACATCTCAGATGCCATGCCGGAGTACCCCCTGATTATTTCGCTGTGGACGGACAGGATTGGGGCAACCCGCTGTACGACTGGAGAAAAATGAAAGAGGACGGATACGGATGGTGGACTGAAAGGCTTAAGCAGTGCTTTGAAAGATATGACTATGTAAGGCTGGATCATTTCAGGAGCTTTTCGGAATACTATGCGATACCCGAAGGTGAAACGCCGGTAAACGGCACCTGGCAGCCGGGTCCTGGACTTGAATTTTTTGAGAAGATTAAGGCAAATCTGGGAGTGAAGGGATGCCTTAGAATCATTGCTGAGGATTTGGGTCAGCTTGATTCAGGTGTGTATAATCTGCTGAAACTATCAGGATTCCCGGGAATGAACGTGTACCAGTTCTCGGCTGATGAGATGATGGCCATGTCAGATAAGGAGATGAGCCGCAGAGTTTTCTATACAGGAACTCATGATAACCAGACTCTTCTGGGCTGGTGCAGAGATTCAGGGATGGATGAAGGCGATGCGCTTGCAATAATAAGGAAGCTGTACGAGTGTGATGTCCCATGGGTAATGCTTCAGATTCAGGATGTGTTCATGCTGGGTGATGAGGCAAGAATCAATGTGCCGGGTGTGGCTGAGGGTAACTGGAAGTGGAAGATTCCGGGAGATTCTATTAAGGAAGGCATCCGACATGCAGATAAGATAGCGGCGGCTTTCAGGAAGCTTGCTGTTGAAACGGGCCGTGCAGGGGATGGTAATGTTTAATTTAATGTATGGCAATAATGTAGAAAATAGTAAATAATAATGAGAATTCACCATTGAAAGGAGATAGTGATGAGTAACGATTACAGACGGATTCACAGCGACTGGCTGGTAAACTGTACGGCTTACAAGGCAGAACTGCTGACCATGAGCGATGATGAGATTGCAGATGCATTCGGCAGCGACCTCAAGTTTGGAACGGCAGGTCTTAGAGGCGTTATGGGAGCCGGAACAAACAGGATGAATGAATTTGTCGTAAGAAGAGCTACACAGGGACTGGCGGCGCATCTTAATGCAAATTATGAGAATCCGACAGTAGCTATCGCGTATGACAGCAGGAACAATTCAAGAGAATTCGCTGTTGAAACTGCTAGAGTTCTGGCAGGAAACGGAATAAAAACATACATATACGAAGAGCTTATGCCTGTACCGGTTCTGTCCTTTACAGTCAGAAGACTTGAGTGTACATGTGGTGTGGTTATTACCGCCAGCCATAATTCAAGAGAATACAACGGTTACAAGGTATACGGATCTGATGGTGCTCAGATTCTGGAATCAGAAGCGGCCAGCATTCTGGAACAGATCAGCAGGGTGGATATGTTCGGCGGAGTAAAAACTGCTGAGTTTGAACCATCATCAGATGGGCTCATTTCATATGTTGATGAAAGTGTATATGAAGAGTATATGCAGGCGATGCTGGCAGCATCGGATATTGCATCTGAAACAGATGTTGATATTCTTTATACGCCTCTTAACGGTTCAGGTCTGAGACCTGTAACGGACATGTTTGCAAGATGCGGCTTCGGCGCAAGAATAGTTGAAGAGCAGAGAAAACCTGACGGAGACTTCCCGACATGTACTTATCCTAATCCTGAGAAGCTTGAGACATATGACAGAGCGCTTGCGCAGGCAGATGGATGCGACATTATTGTGGCAACAGATCCTGACTGTGACAGAGTTGGATGTATGGTGAATCAGAACGGAGAGTACAGGCTGCTTTCCGGCAATGATATCGGAACAATCATAACCTACTATCTCTGCGGCAGAGAAGGGGCAGCAGGCAAAACAATCGTTTCATCACTTGTCAGCACACCTATAATTGATGCAATAGCCGCCAGATATGATGTGAAGGTTAGACGTACACTTGTAGGGTTCAAGTGGATTGGTGCTCAGATGAACGAACTGGGTGAAGACTTCCTCTTCGGATTTGAAGAGAGCAACGGATATCTGACAGGTCTCTATGCCAGAGACAAGGACGGTGTATGCGGAGCACGAATGCTCTGCTCACTGGCAGCATATTATAAGGAGCAGGGCAAGACGCTCATAGATGTAATGAATGAAATATACGAAAAGTTCGGCATGTGCATCAATGAGACTGTAAGTCTCGAGACTGAAGGTGCTCCGCTTATGGCCAAAGTCAGAGATGCCGGAATAGCAGGTCTTATAGACTATGCTCCGGGAATCTGTGGACTGCCGCAAGCTGACATCCTTCAGATGAACTATGTTGATGACAGCAGACTTATCATCAGACCGTCAGGTACCGAGCCAAAGGTAAAACTGTACATTTCTGCAGCCAGCAAAGAGAGAATCAACGAGATCGTGGAAGCTTTGAACAAGATAATAAACTAGTACTATATGCTATGCAGCACGTTAATAGAGAGCCCTCAGGTAGAGGACTCTCTGTTTTTTAGTATTCGTTTTGCAGTAGCAGACACTGTCAAACCAACGCTTTAGTTTTTCAGGCTCTGCATAGGTGCAGGAATTCTGCCGCCCCTATTTATCATCACTTCTGAAGACTTGCTGTTTACCTTCATGATTGGCCCCTTGCCGAGAAGACCTCCGAAATCAAGCATTTCTCCTTCTTTGTGTCCGATGGCAGGGATGACTCTGACTGCTGTTGTCTTGGAGTTAACCATGCCAATGGCTGCCTCATCTGCGATTATTGCAGCGATGGTTTCAGCCGGTGTTTCTCCGGGGAGGACAATCATATCAAGACCGACTGAACATACAGCTGTCATAGCCTCCAGCTTCTCAAGGGAAAGCGTTCCTTCTGCAGCGGCGTTAATCATGCCTGCATCCTCAGAAACAGGAATGAAAGCGCCAGAGAGACCGCCAACTGTGGATGATGCCATTACACCACCCTTTTTGACTGCGTCGTTTAGCATTGCCAGAGCAGCTGTAGTGCCGTGAGTACCGCACTGCTCCAGGCCGACTTCTTCAAGAATGTATGCTACTGAGTCTCCTACTGCAGGAGTTGGAGCCAGCGAAAGGTCGATGATACCGAAAGGCACGCCAAGCATTGCAGAAGCTTCTGTTCCGACAAGCTGACCCATTCTCGTGATTTTGAAGGCTGTCTTCTTAATAAGATCTGCGACCTGGTTGAGAGGAGCATCCTTAGGCATCTTGGCAAGAGCTGATCTTACAACACCGGGACCTGATACGCCAACATTAATTACGCAGTCAGGTTCGCCGACTCCGTGGAATGCGCCTGCCATAAACGGGTTGTCTTCGGGAGCATTGCAGAATACCACCAGTTTGGCAGGACCCATGCACTGGTTGTCACGGGTAAGCTCTGCAGCCTCCTTTACCTTCTCGCCCATCAGTTTGACAGCATCCATGTTAATGCCTGCCTTGGTTGATCCGACATTGACAGAAGAGCATACAAGATCTGTTTCAGCAAGAGCACGAGGGATTGAGTCTATCAGTTCTCTGTCACCGGCCGAGAAACCTTTCTGAACCAAAGCTGAGAATCCGCCGATGAAATTAACGCCGATATCCTTGGCAACTCTGTCCAAAGTGAGTGCGTACTTGACAGGATCACCGCCGGATACTGCGACCAGCATTGAAATTGGAGTGACAGATACTCTTTTGTTGACGATAGGAATGCCGTACTTTTTTTCGATTGCCTCGCCGGTATTAACAAGGTCCTTGGCTTTGCTGTATATTTTGTTGTAAACTTTCTCGCAGGATTTATCTATGTCAGAATCAGCACAATCCAGAAGGGAAATGCCCATGGTTATCGTCCTGATATCCAGATCTTCATCCTGAATCATTGTTATTGTTTCCAGAATATCGCGTGTATTAATCATGATGCTTCACCTCCCGTACTAAATTCTGTGCATGGAGTTGAAAATGTCCTCGTGCATAACGTGAACTGTCATGTCCGGTACTTTGGCTTCTATGGCCGACTTAAGCTGATCTATGGATATTTCCATCTTATCTATTCCAACCAGCATGATGAGGCAGAAATATTCATCCAGAATGGATTGAGTAACCTCATCTACACTTACACTGTTTTCGGCGCAGGCTGTGCTCACACCGGCAAGAATGCCGATATCGTCCTTGCCTACTACTGTAACTACTGCTTTCATAATTTAACTCCTAACTTAATTTATTCAACAATTATACTAACACAATGTACTTGCCTGTATCAATAGAACTATCGGTTGTGAAACGAATTTTGAGTGCTGGATATTTCTCTGTGAAATACTTCTTGTTTACTGCTCTGTTGCCTGTCATGTTGCTGAATGAAACAGGTGCGCACGCGAATGTAACTTTGCCGTTTTCAGGAATGCACCCGTCTGCATCAAGCCGGACAAGCTGGTCTTCTAAATCTTCTCTGGCAATTTCTCCTTCCACCAGCTGACGGAAGGCAGGGTGATACGTATGCCCCTGTATCTGCCCGTTTTCGTTGACAAGGTCGGTGCTTTTGAGCCCTACGCGAATTATGTTGATTCCAGCCCGGTCGAGAATTCTGTACATGTCTTTGGTTATGGACACAGCCTCTTCTGTTGTAAGAGGATTGTACTCACCTCGTCTGTACATGCGTTCTAGCTCAGTGTCGTTTATGACAACGGTCGGGTAGAGCCTTGCAATGGAAGGATTCATTCTGACCGCCTCCTGCGCTGAGTAGATACAGCGCTCACGTGTATCCTCAGGAAGGCCGATCATCAACTGAATGCCAAGCTCCAGACCGTAATCCTTGATGAGTGAGCAGGCTCTGTATATATCCTCCTGACTATGGCCTCTGCTGGAAGCTTGAAGCACCTCGGGGTGAAATGACTGAACGCCCAGCTCGATAACATCGGCATCGTATTTTATCAGATTGTCGAGTATTTCCTCGTTAATGTAATCGGGCCTTGTGGACATGTGAATCTTCTGTATAATCCCACGATCCTTGTACTCCCTGGCAATTTGGAGGAAAGAAGACTGCTCTTCCAAAGGTATGCCCGTGAAGCTGCCTCCGAAGAAGGCCAGCTCGATGGTCTCCATGTTCCTGGAGCTGAGAGTTGACAGATACTGTTCAATTGTACGTCTTACATCATCCTCCGTAACATGGGCAGTCCTTGCGGTTATCACCTTCTGGTTGCAGAATACGCAGTCATTGGGACAGCCCTTGTGGGGGATGAAAACAGGTATTATTGCATGCTTTTTCATGGGACAATTGTATCACATATTTGCTGATGATATAATTAAATTGATTTAGGCAGCAATAAAAAAATCTGCTGCATTATCAGAAATCCGGAGTACATAATAATGGGAACTGTGTATATATCCGAACTGGCCTGCAAGCCTCTCTTAAAGTGGCTTGACGAGTCCGGTGAACAGGTGAAATTAATAGATGGCGAGGGCTTCATGGCAGATCCGAAGATAAGGACCCATGCCGATCTGTATTACTGCCAGACGGGACTAGCGGAGAATGCAGGAGTGTGGGAGGCTGCACCGGGGAGCATCAGAGCACCGTACCCGGGCGATGCAGTATGCAACGCAGTTGCAACGGGACACTTTTTCGTGCACAATACGAAAATTACGAGCCCGCAGCTTCTTAATAAAGCACGTGAACTGGGGCTCACTGTCGTACATGTGGCACAGGGATATTCACGATGCTCATGTCTTCCTGTTGACGACCGCTCGTTCATTACTGCAGACAGAGGAATGGCCAGGGCACTTGAAAATGCCGGAGCGCAGGTTCTCGTCATAAGCCGGGGCAGCGTGGCTCTGAGGGGATATGATTACGGATTCATAGGAGGATGTGCAGGCAACGTTACTGTTGCAGGGCGCCAGACAATTGTATTCAATGGTGATATTACCGGGCATCCGGACTGGGAAGCGATGAAGGCATTCATTAGCTGCAGGAACATTGATATTAAATATTTTGAAGGAGAAAGGCTGGAGGATATAGGATCGATTCTTCAGTCGGTGAAGTGAGGCGGACATGATTAACATAGGCAACAGCTGGGACAGCATTCTGGCGGATGAGTTTAATAAAGACTATTACCTTAAGCTCAGAGAGTTTCTTAAGGAGGAGTACAGAACACAGACTGTATATCCTGACATGCACGACATTTTCAATGCTTTCAAATATACAGACTACAACGATGTGAAGGTGGTAATACTGGGTCAGGACCCGTATCATGAGCCAATGCAGGCGCAGGGACTCAGCTTCAGCGTGCCTAAGGGAGTGAGAATACCGCCTTCTCTTGTGAACATATACAAGGAACTTAACGACGATATGGGAATTCCGGTGCCGTCTCACGGATGTCTTAAGGAATGGGCATCGGAAGGCGTGCTGCTTCTCAATGCAGTGCTTACGGTGAGAAAAGGGAATGCCGGTTCTCACGCAGGCAAAGGATGGGAAATTCTTACGGACAGAGTGATAGAGCTGCTCAATGAAAGAGAAAAGCCTATGGTGTTCATTCTCTGGGGGGCTTATGCACAGAAAAAAGCTGCGCTCATAAATGAGCGCAGGCATTGTGTAATCAAAAGTGTTCATCCAAGTCCGCTGTCTGCCTATAGAGGATTCTTCGGCGGCAGATACTTCTCGAGAGCCAACGGTTTCCTGGAAATTGTAGGTCAGGAACCTGTGGACTGGACCATTAGCGAGTGAAATCCGGCATGTGAGATGCTGAAACCAATCTGTTAAACTGCCATAAACAGCAGTTCTGTAATAAGCACCGCAGTGCATGCGCCGACTGCAACAGTCAGTAGACCCTTGCCACGGTAAGCGATGATTATTCCTGCGACAAGTCCGGCAAGAGCTGTTGCAATGTGATTTGTTGCGAAGAGTATGGCAGGGAATGTCATTGCGGCCAGTACTGTATACGGAACATAGTAGAGGAACGATTTAATAAATCGGTTCTCTATTTTTTTGCGCATGAGTACGAATGGAATTACGCGCACTGCGTAAGTGGATGCGGCCATTACGACAAGATAGGGAATGAAGTATGAATAGCTCATTCTGTCACCTCCTCGTCGTCTATCGGGAAGAGTAATGCCCCTGCAGCAGATGCAATTACTGCGCTGATAATGATTGCGAAACCTGCTGACACTTTGTCAAAAGCAGGGATAAAGTAGAGCAGACAGCTTATGGCAAGTGAAATGCCTACAATGATAAGCGTCTTGCGGCTGCTCTTGACAACAGGAACAACTATGGCAATAAACATTCCGTAAAGTCCGATGCTGAGAGATGTGGTCAGCACCTGAGGCAGGATGTTTCCCATGAATGCTCCGAAGAATGTGCCGGCCGCCCAGCCGACATAAGGCAGACACGAAAGTCCTGCATAATACTTTGCAGACACATCTTCTTTCTGACCGATTGCTACTGCGTAAATCTCGTCGGTTATGAAAGTGCTGAGCAGAATGCGCGGCAGGGTTGTAAACCGGCTGTCGACTTTCTGTGAAAGAGATATTGCCATCAGCGAGTAGCGTGCGTTGATGAGAAACTGAGTCATTGCCATCTCGATGTAGCTGCCTGCTGATGCCATAACAGTAAC
>JALEUQ010000097.1 GCA_022780965.1 Clostridiales bacterium | reverse complement strand
TCTGTCATATACTCTGGTGGCTGTATGACGCTGCTTGCGATGATGATACTTATCTTCTTCCAGCCAGCTGTCGATGGTCTCCTTGTACGGGTCGAGTTTCGGGAATAGCTTCTTTTCGGAAGCCGGGACAGGCAACGGTTCATTGAAATCTGCCATGTCAATGTACTTTGCTACGGTTTTCCAGTCACGCCCCGTAGCTTCGGCGATTTCAGATATGTTATATCCTTGTTCATAATACAGAGCTCTGATATGATGTATCTGATCCATTGTTAACATACTCCTTCCTCCTTATGCTATTGAGTGGTATCTATAACATAAGGGTATTGGTTGAAAGCTATGTCTGCAATGGATTTTTCATAGCCTGATGGTCAGAATATCCTCTGCAATATTCTCCATTTTGGAGATGCAATATTCTCCATTTTGCTCTGCAACTTTTGGTAATTATATTGTGCAATAAATAATCATCCATCGAATAATCCGGCGTAACAAGGTTGAAGATTCCTGCCGGAATTGCACCGCCGTTCCAGCAAATGGGTACCGCAATTCCTGAAATAAGGTACCGCTATTCCTGCAGCTGGATACCACGTATATAAATCCTTAAAATGAATGTATGCATCTTGAAGATGTAAATACACATTTTAAGGAGGTCACACAATGACTAACTATCGAGAAATTCTAAGGCTTTCAGCCCTAGGATTGTCGCAACAGAGCATCGCACAAAGTTGTAATGCCTCTAAACGAACTGTCAATACTGTCCTTAAAGCCGCCAGACGAGAGAATATCGCATGGCCACTGGACAATGACCAGACCAATGCTGTTCTAGCAGTCGTTCTGTTTCCGGCTGCAGATATGCAAGAGACAGCAACTAACAAACGAATGCCGGATTTTGAGTATATCCGTAAGGAACTGCTCCGAAACGGAGTAAACAAGAAGCTCCTGTGGACTGAATACCTTGAAGAATGCCGGCTCAGCGGTGAAGAACCACTGATGTACTCACGTTTCTGTTACTACATACAGCGTGATGAAGAAAAGCGTCGTGCTTCAATGCACATCAACCGCAAACCCGGTGAGCAAGTCGAAGTCGACTGGGCAGGTGATCCAGCCTATCTAATCGATTCGGACACCGGCGAAATGACCAAAGTATCTATCTTTGTCGGAGTAATGAGTTACAGCCAATATGCGTATGCTGAAGCGTTCCCTGACGAGAAGCAGACTTCCTGGATAACGGCACACGTCAATATGTATGAGTACTTTGGTGGTGTGGCTAAGATACTTGTACCGGACAACTGCAAGACTGCGGTAGTCCGTAAAGGTAATAGCTACCATGATCCAAGAATCAACGAAGTCTATCGCGGAATGGCAGAACACTACGGTACTGCCATCATACCTGCCAGAGTCAGGGCTCCAAAAGATAAGCCCAATGCCGAAGGTGCAGTAAGGCATATATCCACATGGATAATTGCCGCTCTTCGTAATGAGCAGTTCTTCTCTATTGCTGAACTTAATTCAGCAATACGGAAGAAACTGTATGAGTTCAATAGACGACCCTTCCAAAAGAAAGAGGGTAGCCGACATGAACTCTTTGTCGAAGAAGAACTGCCACTGATGGCAAAGCTGCCTGCTACCCGTTATGAACTGGCGGAATGGGCGTCCGCAACAGTTCTTTTCAATTATCACATATCGTACGACGGAATGCTATACTCCGTACCTTACGAGCACATCAGGCATAAAGTCGATGTTCGGGTAACAGCTAAAACTATAGAAATCTTCTACAAACAGGAACGTATAGCCTCTCACAAGAGACTTTATGGTCGCAAAGGTCAGTACTCTACTGTCACTGACCATATGCCACAGGATCATCAAAAGTACCTTGAATGGGATGGTAATCGTTTCAGATCCTGGGCCAAACAAATTGGTGAGAATACATACAAGGTCATAGATTCTATTCTGGCCTCCAGAAGTGTGGAGCAACAAGCGTACAGAAGCTGTATGGGTCTTCTGAAACTTGCAGATAAGTATTCTGCCAGAAGATTGGAAGATGCCTGCACTCAGGCATTAAGCTACACAGCTTCCCCAAGCTACAAGAGTGTGAAAAACATTCTTTCAGCAAAGCAGGAGAATCCTGCTTCCCCTGAAGAATCCACTCATAAAGCTAAGGGGATAACTCGCG
>JALEUQ010000061.1 GCA_022780965.1 Clostridiales bacterium | reverse complement strand
CTGGGAATTGAAGCTGACAAAAGTCTGGGCGACACAATGTTCTGCATGACGGTTCCCATTGCAGCAGAGTATATTTACAAAGAATTTGACCTGGGAGCACGGGGACTTACCATTGAAGAAATCATAGACGGCATCAATGCTCCGGTTGCTGAATTCTACAGAAATGATGCACAGCCCAAACCAGGTGCGGGAGCATTGCTTAAGAAGCTTCACGATATGGGCATCCCGGTTATCATAGGAACATCCAGCTCCAGATCTTTCGTTGAAATGTCCATGAGCAGACTTGGATACATGGATTACGTGACAGACATAATTTCATGCGTAGACCTGGGGCATACCAAGGCTGAGCCGCTGCTTTTCGACATTGCGGCAGAGAAGATGGGGTCGGCGCCGGATGAAACATGGGTTTTTGAAGATGGACTTTATGCCCTTGAAACAGCCGTAAACAACGGGTACAGGACAGTTGGACTCTATGACGAAATAAGTCATGAAGACTGGGAGAAGATTCAGGAGATGGCAGATATAAGCGCTGTCGACTGCGCACATATAAATCTAGATGAAATAATAAATTACCAGGAGGAAAAGAAGATGAAAATTGCAGTACTGGAACCGCTTGGAATTCCTGATCAGGTGCTGGTAGACAAAATCACTGCTGCTGCAGGTGATAACGAAGTTGTTTACTACAACACACGCAGGGAAGACGTTGAAACTCTTATAGAGAGAAGCCGCGATGCTGACATGGTAGTGCTCAGCAATTTCAAATACCCTCGTGAAGTAATGGAGCAGTGCGACAAGCTGAAATATATCTGTGTGGCATTCACAGGATATGATCATGTTGACATGGACTACTGCAGACAGAGAGGTATTCAGGTATCAAACTGCGCGGGCTACTCAACTTCCGCTGTAGCAGACCTGGTATTCGGCTTCGTTATCGACCTTTACAGGAACATAATAACCTGCAACAAGGTTGTTAGAGAAGGCGGCACCAAAGCAGGACTCGTGGGACCTGAACTGGAGGGAAAGAAATTCGGCATCATAGGAGCAGGAGCAATTGGTCTCAGAGTCGCTTCCATAGCGCAGGCATTCGGATGCGATGTGTATGCATATTCGCGCACAGCCAAAGATGTGCCCGGCGTTACTTTTACAGACCTTGACACTGTAATGAGTACATGTGACATCGTTTCGGTTCACGTTCCTCAGAATGCAGATACAATCGGACTTATTAACGCAGATAAACTGGCTCTCATGAAAGAGGACGCAGTTTTCATCAATACAGCGCGCGGACCGATAGTTGACAGTCAGGCTCTGGCAGATGCTCTCAATGAGGGAAGAATTGCCGGTGCTGCTGTTGATGTATTTGAGACAGAGCCGCCAATCGACCCTGCGCATCCGCTTCTTAATGCCAAAAACTGCATTGCAACACCGCACGTTGCCTTCGCAAGTGTTCAGGCCATGTACAAGAGGGCGGACATTGTTGCTTCAAACATCGAAGCATATCTGGCGGGAAATCCTGTTAACCTGGTATAAGAATCAGGAATGTTCACCGGATGATCATTATCAGGAATTATAACGGGGGTCAGTGAAAGGAGATTAATATGGAACAGTTATTATATGGCGTTGTGGGACTTATTGCACAGCTGCACAACTATATTCTGAGTCTCAATAACAGCTATGAGGCAAGCTTCACGGACAAAGAACTTCATTTCCTGGTAATTGGAGCTCTGGGTGTAATACTGGTGTGCATAGCCCATCCCATTTTCAAATTGCTTGCCAGGACAGGACACGTGATGGTGATAACTTTCCTTTATGTAGGGACGATCATGATTGTCATAGCGTTCGCCATAGAGATCGGACAGGGAGTGACCGGAACCGGCGCAATGGAATTTGACGACATTGTCTACGGCATAGGCGGATTCCTTGCCATGTTCATTGTCCTGATGGTGATAAGGGCAATATACCATCTCATCAAAAGATGGGTGACCAAAGGCGATGATGAATGGTATGATTAGCCCGTTAAGGAATGGAAGCGAAGAAATCGCGAAGGAATAGGAACCCTGTGCGGCATTAATGTGATGATTTGTGCCGCAGAATATGGTATTCTATACTTTACGGGGCGAACCCCGAGAATTTACAGAAAAGAGGACGAGTAAATGCCTGTAACAGATTTACTGGAAAGAAACCATAAATTGTACGGTGACGAGGTGGCTCTGGTTGAACTTAACCCTCTCGTTAAGGACAAGATGAAAAAAACCTGGAAAGATTACGACCTGGTTCAGCAGACTGAGTCGCAGCCGTACAGAAGAGAAATAACGTGGAGCGTTTTTGATGAAAAGGCAAACAGAGTTGCTAACATGCTCATTTCCAGAGGCGTTCAGCAGGGTGACAGAGTTGCCATACTCATGTTCAACTGCCTTGAGTGGCTGCCGATTTATTTTGGTATTCTCAAGACCGGAGCAATTGCCGTTCCATTTAACTTCAGATTTGATGCCGAGGAGATTAAGTACTGTGCGGACCTGGCAGAGGTACAAGTGCTGTTCTTCGGTCCTGAATTCATCGGAAGAATCGAATCAATTGAAGAGGAACTGAGCAAGGGAAGACTGTTAATATACGTTGGGGACGGATGCCCAACTTTCGCTGAAAGCTACAGAGAGATGGTTGCTGACTGCTCGAGCCAGCCGCCTCTTATCAGACTTGAAGAGGAAGATGATGCTGCAATATATTTCTCATCCGGCACAACAGGATTCCCTAAAGCAATTCTCCACAATCACGAGAGCCTTACTCAGGCGGCACAGATGGAACAGAAACATCATGAGACAGGTCGCGAGGACGTTTTCCTCTGCATTCCGCCTCTTTATCATACAGGAGCCAAATTCCACTGGATGGGAAGTCTCTGCGCAGGCAGCAAGGCTGTACTTCTGAAGGGAACAACACCGGAAATCATTCTGGACGCAGTATCCAGCGAAGGCTGCACAATAGTGTGGCTGCTGGTGCCATGGGCTCAAGAAATACTGGATGCTCTGGACAGAGGCGATGTTAAGCTGGAAGACTACAATCTTGACCAGTGGAGACTTATGCATATCGGTGCGCAGCCTGTACCGCCGTCACTTATCAAGCACTGGAAGGACTATTTCCCTGATCATCAGTACGACACTAACTACGGACTGAGCGAATCCACAGGGCCTGGATGTGTTCACCTGGGAATGGAAAATGTTCACAAAGTTGGTGCAATCGGCGTTCCTGGCTACAGATGGAAGTGCAAGATTGTTGGCCCTGATGACAAGGAAGTTGAGCAGGGTCAGGTGGGAGAGCTTATCGTCAGAGGTCCAGGCGTCATGACCTGCTACTATAACGATCCGAAGGCAACAGCAGAGACTCTCAAGAACGGATGGCTCTATACGGGAGATATGGCCATGCAAGATGAAGACGGGTTCATTTTCCTTGTTGACCGTAAGAAGGACGTTATCATCACCGGCGGAGAGAACATCTATCCTGTACAGATTGAGAACTTCCTGTCAGCCCATGACAAGGTTAAGGATGTAGCTGTAATAGGGCTGCCTGACAGAAGACTGGGAGAAATTACAGGGGCAATCATCAGCATCAAGGAAGGAATGGAATGTACTGAAGAGGAAATTGAAGAGTACTGTCGTGAACTGCCAAGATACAAGAGACCTAAAAAAATCATTTTCGCTGAAGTTCCAAGGAATGCAACAGGCAAGATTGAGAAGCCGGCACTTCGAAAGAAATACGGAGCAGAGCATCTGGTTGCTCAGCAGATAAAAGGCGAAGAATAATACATAAACATTAACAGAAGCATCGCTTAAACCTGCAGGGTTTAGGCGATGTTATTTTAGTGAGATTTTACTTTTCAATGTAGTATCTGTGTGCTATTATAGTGCACGGATGGATAGTATTCGAATGAAACTATACCGTTTATTACAAAGACATATTCATTTCAATCTGTGCAGACATCAAATCTGCACCGCTTATATCCGCAAGGAACAAGACGAAAGGATCGAACTCTGAGAGCTTAATTGCAGGAGGAGGGATAGGATGAATATAGGTTTTATTGGAGCAGGCAAGGTAGGCTGCACACTGGGCAGATACTTTGCGGAGGGAGGCCTGCATGTGGCAGGTTATTACAGCATTCCCGGGAATACGTCGCTTGAAGCGGCACACTTTACAAATACTCACAGTTTTGATTCGGCTGAAGATTTGATAAAAGAGTGCGATTGCGTGTTCGTAACTGTTCCTGACGGGTTGATTCAAGATGTATGGAATGACATCAGAAGATTCGACCTTGAGGATAAGATAATATGTCATTGTAGTGGTGCCATGACTGCCCGGGATGCCTTCGACGGCATAGGGGAGACGGGAGCATCAGGATATTCGGTCCATCCGCTGTTTGCAGTAAGTGACAGATACAGCACTTACCTGGAAATGCCGGGTGTTTTTTTTACCATTGAAGGTGACGCAGGCAGAATGGATGAAATGACAGGTCTCATCGGCAGCCTGGGCAATCCGGTAAGAACTATCAGCGGAGAAGACAAAACCATGTATCACTGTGCAGCAGCTGCTGCAAGCAACCTGATATGCGGTGTTCTGGACATGAGTTTCGACCTGATGGAAAGGTGCGGATTCAGCGAAAAGGATGCCCGTGAAGCGATGGGAGCACTGATTCGCGGTAATGTGGAGCATGTGCTTGACGTAGGAACGCAGGAAGGATTAACCGGACCTGTAGAGCGAAACGATACAGGTACAGTAGGCAAACATCTTGACTGCCTGGAGCAGGCGGATGCCATGCAGGCAAAAGAAATCTACAGGCTCATAAGCTGCAGATTAACTGATATGGCGGCAAACCGCCATAATGACAGGGATTATTCACAGATGAGACAGTTACTTGGAGGAAGGAAACAAGGATGAAAAAGACAGTAGGAAGTCTTCTGAGACAGAAGGAAACGGGCAAAAAAATTTCAATGCTTACATGCTATGACTATACAACAGCCAAGCTTATGGAAACTGCAGAAATAGATACGATTCTCGTTGGAGATTCACTGGGCATGACAATGCTTGGATATCCTGACACTTTGTCAGTTACAATGGAAGACATGATTCACCACGGCAAAGCGGTATGCAGAGGGGTCAAAGACATTTTCGTAGTAATGGACATGCCTTTCATGTCGTATCAGACCTCTGTCTATGATGCTCTGGTAAATGCCGGCAGACTCATTAAAGAAACAGGCGCCAATGCAGTGAAACTTGAGGGAGGCGCTGCAGTCTGTGAACAGATTAAAGCAATCACGGATGCAGGAATTCCTGTAGTAGCTCACATAGGTATGACACCTCAGTCTGTTAACGCCATGGGAGGATTCAAGTGCCAGGGCAAGGATGCGGCCAAAGCTCAGCAAATAATTGATGATGCACTGGCTGTTCAGGAAGCAGGTGCATTTATGGTGGTGCTGGAATGCATTCCTTCCAAGCTGGCGGCAATCATTACCAGTAAGCTGATGATTCCTACCATCGGAATAGGTGCCGGAGCTGATTGCGACGGACAGGTTCTGGTATGGCAGGACATGATGACCATGAACACAGACATGAGACCTAAATTCGTCAAGTCGTTTGCACAGGGCGGCGACGTGATGAGAGATGCTTTCGCTGAATACGACAGGCAGGTTAAGGCGGGTGACTTCCCGGGACCTGAGCACGGATTCAAAATAGATGACGAAGTAATAGCACAGCTTAAGTAGAGAGGGAAACCAATGATAATTGCAGTAACAGTCGATGACGTTCGCAGACAGGTTAAGGAGTGGAAAAAAGAAGGTTTAAGTGTAGGACTGGTACCTACAATGGGAGCGCTGCATGAAGGTCATGCATCACTGGTAGATTCTTCGGTGAAAGTGTGCGACAGAACGGTGGCATCAGTGTTCGTCAATCCCACTCAGTTCAGTAAGGGAGAAGATCTGGACAGCTATCCGAGAACCTTTGACAGGGACTGTGAAATCCTTGAGGAGCACGGATGCGACATGGTATTTGCCCCCACAGTGGATGTGATGTATCCCGAAGGCTTCGGCGCAGAGATTCAAATCACTACAGGCATTGTGAACAGACTGTGCGGAGCATCAAGACCCGGACACTTCAAAGGCGTTTGCACTGTAGTCGGTAAACTGTTCAATATTGTTAGTCCCGACAGTGCATTCTTCGGCGAAAAAGATGCGCAGCAGCTGGCTGTAATTCGCAAGATGGTAAAAGACCTTAACTTCGATGTAAATGTTGTGGGATGTCCTACAGTAAGAGAATCTGACGGTCTTGCCAAGTCAAGCCGCAACTCATACCTTAATGAGGAAGAGAGAAGGGCGTCTGGCGTACTGTACAAATCAATGACTCTGGCAAGGGAGTGCATTGACACGGGTAAACTTCAGGCAGCTGAAGTGGCAGAAATAATGAGAGAAACCATTGAAGGGGAACCGATTGCTGAAATTGATTACATAGAGATCGTAGACGGCAGCACCCTCGAGCCTGTTGAAACCATCAAAAACGGAGACCTTGTTGCACTGGCTGTTTACATCGGGAATACCAGACTCATAGATAATTTCACAGTATCATTATAATTTGTTGTATAATAGTAAGCGTAGGCATTTGTCTGCGCTTTGCTTTTGGAATTATATGGAGGAGTTATGGATTTTTTGACTATGGCACAGGAACGTTATTCAGTTCGTTCCTATTCACAGGCACCGGTAGAAGAGGAGAAAATCGAGAAGATACTTAAGGCAGCTCAGTACGCTCCAACGGCACTGAATTTCCAGCCGCAGAAGATATATATGGTTAAGAGCCCGGAGGCAATGGAGAAACTTCGGTTCGTATGCAGATACGTGAAGGATGCTCCCATGGCGGCTCTTATATGCTACGATATGACTAAATCGTGGAAGCATGCTCCCGATAAGCTTGATTCTGGCGAAATGGACTGTGCAATCACAGCAACACACATGATGCTGGAAGCATGGGAGCAGGGAGTTGGAACATGCTTTATCAGAGGGTACAACAACAGAGATATAATAGGAATGTTCAATCTTCCGGAGCATATTAAGCCGGTGTGCATTCTTGCAATGGGATATCCGTCAGAGAAATCTCATCCTTACGCCAAGATGCACGGGGTTTATCGAGAACTTGACGAAATGGTGGAGGAACTGTAGTTATGGACGCATTGCGCAAAGTAACATTGTGGGTCCTGATGCTTGTGCTTTTCATATGTGAATGCATGGTGATGGGCATATTCGCAGTTGACGCAGGATCCGCCGAGAAGAGCATCAGGAAGGCTCTGGACGAATCAGAAATAGTATCTGAGCTTGTAATGGAATCCCTTAAAGCCAACTCTGTCAACGGAGCCGCCATATACGGGGAGACAATTGAGGAACTGGCAGAATCCGATGCCATGACAGACTTTTTCGCGGAGTACATTTCCAATGGAATCAGAGAATCCGTGTATGGATATCAGGTGGAGGAAATAGCATACGGCAAGTTGCTGGAAGCTGTGGACAAGGGAATAGATCAGGTGAATGCCGGAGGGGAAGTGCAGATATCATCCGATGAGAAACTGCTATTTATGAGTGCTGTAAGCAAGGCGGCGCCTGAAATGACAGAGGGCATTGGCAAAGTAATCTCTAGTTTCGAGACAACAGCCGGCGGAGATGCAGAAGAAGTGTCATCAGCAGTTGAGGGCAAGTCTGCCATAGCATCAATGATGAATCCTGTAACGAGAATAATGCTTATTGCTGTCGCAGTGATTGTGATTCTGATTACGACTATGTTATCAAGGGAAGACGGCCGCGTGGTGCTCAGGACTGCAGGCCCTACAATTGCCGCCGTTGTTCTTTATGGAGCACTGGCATTAAGAGGTATCGGAGCTTCGTCATCTGCCGCGGACATTTTTCTCAATGAGCTTGTGAAAAACGGTGCATTTGCTGTCGCTGCAGCAGGAGCCGGGGCAGCACTGATAATTGCAGCTGCCGGGACATTCTATAAGCGAAGAGCAGGGCGAAGAGAAAATGCATAGTTTTCACATTAAACAAATGGATTCAACACAGTATCCACATATTCGGATACGATAATGAAATTGAAATTATTATTAATAATAAAGCGAGGTATCATTCATGAAAAAATCAAAATTAGTCATCGGACTGTATGTAATTGCAGGACTTCTGGGGATACTTACCATATACATGGTGATTTCATCAGTGTCATATCTGAGCAGTTATGCACAGTCATACGGTATGGGTATCAGCGATCTGGGCGGAGAAGCATATTCATACATA
>JALEUQ010000046.1 GCA_022780965.1 Clostridiales bacterium | reverse complement strand
ATAATCTTTGGTTTTGTATACTACGTCCCCCAGGCTCAGCTTCTCCTTGACGGATATGAAGCACTTATCCTCGGCGCCGTTGATAAGTCTGCCGTCAAGACCGTACAGCTTTACCACAGAAAGGTTCACATCCTCGCCCTGATGATCGATTCTGATGATGTCGTTCTGATTGAGAACTTTGTCCAGAGTGATTTCGTATCTGCCCCTGCTGATGCCTGTAATCCTGCCGATGGGATATCCGTAGTTGTTTGGCCGCTTCACATTGACCACATCAGCCCTGTCCTCTCCAAGAATGTATCCTTTGGTATATGTTCTGTTAAAAGTCTTTTCCAGGTCTGCTCCGTCCTGACTGTTTCCGTCCAGAGCCGATCTGTATATGCTGACTACGTTGGCAACATAGGCAGGTTCCTTCATTCTGCCTTCTATTTTCAGCGAATCCAGGACCTTGAGTCTGTCCAGCTGGTCGAAGGTATTAAGATCCTTCATGGAAAGTATATAGCTCTGACCCAGTGATTTGCCTGTGGTGGTGTTTATCAGCTCATACAGCTTGCGGCATGAACCCACGCATCTGCCTCTGTTGCCGCTTCTGTATCCGATAAGTCCTGACATGAGACAGTTTCCTGAATACGATACGCAAAGCGCCCCGTGTACGAACACTTCCACGGGCACTCCCGATGTCTCACGGATTGCAATCGCTTCATCCACGTCAGTTTCTCTGGCAAGCACCACCCTTTTTGCACCCATATTCTTGAATAAAAGAGTCCCCTCCAGATCGTCTATGCCCATCTGGGTTGAACAGTGTGCGTCCATGTCTTCAAAGTTGTTTACTATATAATCAAGCACAGCCAGATCCTGAACTATGACTCCGTCCACACCCAGCTGATTTATCAGTTTCAGCTGACTGTGCATGTCCTCGATTTCATCTTCAAATACGATGGTGTTCATTGTCACGTACACCTTCACGTCTCTTAGATGGCAGTATTCAATTGCCTCTCTGAGAGTGTTCTCATCAAAATTTGAAGAGTATGCTCTGGCGCCGAATCTTGTCATTCCCAGATATACTGCATCACAGCCGTTTGATACTGCAGCTTTAAGCGCATCCATATTGCCGGCCGGCGCTAACAGTTCCGTCATTACATTTCCTCCCGCTCTTTTTCGCGTCTTGTAGAATACCCCATGAGAAGCAGTATGGCAAGTGCCGATATTACTGCAACCATAAGATATATTTTCTTAAACCCTTCATTCAGGGTGCGCTGGAATATTTTTTCGATTGCCTTGTCTCTCTCACCTATGCTTATCAGGTACCCGTCAGCAGCTTCATCAAATGCTCCGGGAACTGCGTCTCTGAGTTTGCCCAGCTTGAATTTCATGGCATCAAGTTTAGAAGCTGTCTCTTTCATTTCTTTCATAGCGTCTGCCATTTCCCTGCGCTCCGCCTCCATCTCTTTGATGGATCTGCGCATGTCAGCCTCTGCTTTGTTCAGCTCTCTGACAGCCTTGTTAATGTCAGCAGTGCTGTGAATGTTTTTCATGGTTTTCTTCGCATCAGCAGGCAGATTATTTCTCACTTTGGCAGGCATAAAGTCCAGAAGCGACATTCCAGCAGGTATCCTTCCTGCTGCCAGCTGCCCAATCATCATGTCCATCCTGTTCATCTGAGCCAGTCCGCTCTCCATTCCGGACTGTTCCTGCTTCACATCATCAAGAAGCTTCGTCAGCTGATTTGCCGTTGTTACCGCAGCAGCTCTTCCTTTGACACTTCCCGCGAGACTGCCGTAGTCCTCCTCTGACATTACATCCTTGAGAGTCTGGCCTTCCGGAGCAGTGCCGTTTTCAAACGACTCCATAGTTTCCATGTATTTATCCAAAGTACCCGCGGATGTTATAAGTGCTGCGCTCATGCCCTTCAAAGCGTCCATCTGTTTCTGAAGCCGGCTTCTCGATTTAATACTGCCCATAGCTTCAACCACCGAAGGAGACATTGATGCCTTGGCTTCTTCCGGAATGAAATCTGCACAGCTCATTCCCATAGGAAAAGAATCGCCGCCAAATGATTTGAGCATATCTCCTGCATTCTTCATCTGCTTCCCGGCCTCTGCCAGAGAAGCAATGCCCGTCCTGATACCTGCTATTCCGCTTCCGATGCCGTCATATCCTTCCTGCATGCCGCTGACTGCATCCAGAATCTCTCTCCTTCCTTCGCTGATACCATCCATTCCCTCGCCTATTCCCGAGTCAATGTCCTTAAGAATATCCGGCATCATTTCATCAAACATTGCCTTCGCGAAAGTCTGCATGTCAGCAGTGATGGTCGTGACATCACTGTTCTGCAGCATGGTCAGAAGATCATCCGGTATTTCATAATCCGAATCCGACATGTCCCCGACTTTCACAGTGCTCATATCAGGCAGATCCATATCCATGCCTTCAAGTTTATCTGCCATTTCAGGATCCGACTTAATGCTCTCCATTTCATCCTGAAGTTCCTGATAATACGGCAGTTCAGGCACTTTGATTTCCTGTGGGAGCACCTCCATTATATTGTCCTGAACCATCATACCTGCATGTGAAATGAAGCCTACCATTATGGCCGGTGCTATGGCCGTTCCAATGGATCTGATAAGTGACATTGTGGCAAGTGCAGAGTTGGAATCCTTCTCTTCTGTATTGGCCAGCATTATGTAGTTAAGCGGAGTTCCCACTGTGAATCCCATTCCAAGACCGATTATTCCCAGTCCCGCCAGAACTGTTGCAATATTAGGAATCCTGCATGTTACAAATACCAGGAACAATGCTCCCGCAATTGTCACAGCAAATCCCCACAGCAGCACAATCCGTGCTCCATATTTGTCTACGAATCTTCCCGACATCGGTGCCGCACATCCCATGAAAATGCCCAGGAAAATTACAAGATAACCGCCGCTTCCTGTGCTCATGTGCAGCGCATTCTCAGACAGCTGCGGCACAAAGATTACACCCATTAGAGTGAATCCGCTTATTACCGATACAACCAGTGCTATGGCAATGTTTCGGTCTGTGAAATACGAAAGATTGATTACCGGGTTTAACGCCCGCTTTTCTATAAGTATGAATACAGGCAGCAGCAGCGCGAAAATCAGCAGGAATACATACACCTGCCTGTCCCTTATGCTGTCTGCGAATTCAAAGAAATCCAGCTTCTTCAGACCGTACATGAGGGAGAATATCATGACCACCACGACCATTATACCCAGCACATCCAGCCTGCCCGAGTCTTCCTGTCTGTTATTGACAAGGCAGATGAAGCCTCCAATTACTATGAAAACTGTGATAGGCACATTCAGATAGAAAATGTATGACCAGTTCTCCGTGCCGAAAATGTCCATTATCAGGCTGCCCACTGACGCCCCGAACACATTGGCAATGCCGTACACGCCACCAACCATTCCAAGAGCCATTCCTCTTTTTTCAGGAGGGAAGCTTGTGCCGAATTCAGCAGTGGCTATCGGCATTATGCCGCCGCCTCCAATCGCCTGCACCGCTCTTGCTATTATCAGCATTGTGAAACTGTCGAACATGCTGGACAATCCGCAGAACAGCGAACCCATGCCGAACAAAGTAATGCTGACAATGTAAATGTATTTGCGGCCGTACATGTCAGCAAGTTTACCCATTACCGGTATGCTGGCTGCGTAGAACAGAGTGTATATGGTTATCATCCATATTCCTGTCGATGAATCCACGCCAAGATCACTCTGAATTACTGTTCGCGCCGGTGTCACTATACCTGTATCAAGGGCTCCCATGAACAGTCCCAGAAGATACAGCAGCATTACAACCACAAACCTTCTGCTCATGAACCCATTGTTGTTTTCCTTTGTATTTCCTTCTGTCATTTGCCTTGTGTCACCTCAATAAGTCGTCTCTAATGTTTCATTATAGCACACAGAATACAATAGCAGTAACAATAATGGCGCTCCATGCGGCGCGCCATTGCATATAAAAGGAGCGGCACATCAGGTACCGCTCCTCACCGTAAAATCAAATTACATTCAGATTACTTCTCTTCGAATCCTATAGCCTGACCGCATGCAGCACAGAAACTTGTATCCTTCTCACCGTCTGCATAATGGAGAAAGTGTCCGCATGTTGGACAGAGCATTTCTGTTAGTCCGTCGATTTCCAGTTCCTCAACGATTACAGGTGGTTTAGGCATCTGTCTCTTGAGTGCAACAATTGAAATATCCATCGTATGCTTATACTCATCGCTGAGCAGGTCATATACATTGTTGATGTGTCTTACAGCTTCTTTAAGATCATTTACATTCATTTCTCTACACCTTCCTTTCGTTGCGTCACATGTAACGTATGGTGCTATTATACCACACTCTGAGGAAATACCAGCATTTTTTTAAAAAACCTGTTGACAGGTCATCCTCACGATGGTAATGTATTATTGTCTTAAGTGCTTAGGACAACAGTACATCCCGGGTATGGGATTAGAGATTACAATTACTGAATCGCAGGAAGGGGGTTCACAAATGGCGTGGAATTTAGATGACAGTCGTCCTATATGGCCTCAGATCAAGGATATCCTTACTAAGGACATTGTATCTGGCAAATATGAAATGGGCGGACAATTCCCAACAGTAAGAGAACTGGCAGAAACAGCCAAGGTAAACAGAAACACAATGCAGAGGGCATTGAGCGAACTTGAGAATGACGGTCTAGTCATATCAAACAGAACAGCAGGGAGAACAGTAACAATGGACGAGAAACTATTGCAGGAAATCAGGGGTAACATTGCAAAACAGAATATCGAAGCCTTTAAATCAGAGATGGCTTCACTTGGATTCACCATTGACCAGGTCATCACAATGATGACTGAAGGAGACAAATAAAACGAGGGGGTATAGATATGAACACACCAAACATCATTGAATGTCAGAATCTGACGAAGATTTTCCCCGGCAAGATTGCACTGGATGATGTTAATCTCCAGATCGGAAGGGGTAAAATCATAGGTCTTCTGGGACCTAACGGAAGCGGCAAGACAACACTCATCAAAGTACTGAACGGTCTTATCAGACCTACTGACGGAAGTGTTTCCATCGACGGCTCAGCGCCCGGTGTTTACACAAAATCCATTGTCAGCTATCTTCCGGACCGCGAGTATTTCGCCAAATGGATGAAAGTAAAGGACGTCTTCGATCTGTTCTGTGATTTCTACCAGGACTTCGACAGAGCCAAGGCAACTGAAATGTGCGGTCTTCTGGGTATCACAGAGGATATGAGAATCAAGGAAATGTCCAAGGGTACCAAAGAGAAGGTTGAACTCATCCTGGTAATGAGCCGCAATGCACAGCTTTATCTGCTGGACGAGCCAATCGGCGGAGTTGATCCGGCTGCCAGAGATTACATTCTCAGCACAATCATCAATAACTACAATGAAGAAGGCACCGTAATCATCTCAACACACCTTATCGCCGACATAGAAAAGGTGCTCGACGAAGTCATTTTCATTAGAGAAGGCAGAATCGTAAGGCATCAGGATGTTGAGGAAATTAGAGAAGTTGAAGGCAAGTCCATAGAAGATGTATTTAAGGACACTTTCAGACTTGTACCGAATATTGAGGGGGAATACAGATATGATCGCTAAACTTACTAAATACGAATTCCGTTCCAGCATCAAAATCATGGCAATGATATGGGGCGCACTGATAGTAGTATCAATATTATTAGCACTGACAAATCCTATTTCGGATGTCAACCCGCTGTCTGACGACATGTCAGATGCATCAGGTCTTGCCGAGATACTGACAGTAACAGCAGGCATACTCTATGCAATGGTAGCATGCGCTATCGTAGTAGTAACCGTATTTATCATCATTCAGAGATTTTACAGCAGCCTGCTTGGAGACGAAGGCTACCTGATCAACACCTTACCGGTGAAGATGTGGCAGCTTATCACTTCCAAGGGCATAGCAGCAACCTGCCTTGTTATCATATCATTCCTTGTAGGCGTAATATCTGTACTGATTATTGCTCATCCTGATTTCGGCTGGCTGTTCGAACAGTTTAGAAGAGTACTGGATGAAATTCCCGACAAGCCGCTATTCGTTCTTATCGTCATTGAAGGAATAATCCTTTGTGTACTGGGAATTGTCAAGTCAATTTACCAGATATATGCATCGATCTCAGTGGGTCAGCTGCTCAACAGACACAGACTTCTGGGTTCAGTGGGAGCATACATCGGTATCAGCGTAGCACTGACAATTATTTCATCAAGCTTTATCGTAATGGGTGACAAGCTGGGGATTGACTACGCAATAGCAAGTGCAACCGATGCATTCTCACAGCTTACCAACTTCAACCTGATGATGTGCTTCCTTATTTTCATTGAGGTACTGCAGATTGCTGCATTCCACATTATAAGCGAAAGAATACTGTCAACGAAACTGAATCTGTTATAATATCAGTAGCAATTGACAGGAGGATACAATAATGAGCTTAGATGATATCAGGAAAGACATAGATACCTTGGATTCCAGCATTCGTGATCTTATAATGAAGAGGCTTGACTGTTCGAGTCGGGTAATTCATTCCAAGATTGAAGACGGCAACTATGTTATCTACAGAGCAGACAGAGAAGCTGCCATGATTGCCAGGCTCGGCGAAGGCATTCCCGACGACCGCAAAGACGGCTATCTTGCTCTTGTCCGCAAAATAATCGAAACCAGCAGAATGTACCAGTACGGCATTCTCTACGACGAAATGGGTCAGCTTTTCGCTCCGCTCATCGCCGGATTATCAATACCGAACGACTGCAGCACAGTGCGCCTGGTTCTTTCCAGGCCTGATATCCCAAACGGCATATCACCCATTCTCAGCATGATTGGTGACTACGGATACACACTTTCTGACATCAGAATTCTCGAACGTTCAGATTCAGCCGTCGAAGGCGGCTC
The DNA here is from genome assembly GCA_022780965.1 of Clostridiales bacterium. Taxonomy (GTDB): domain Bacteria; phylum Bacillota; class Clostridia; order Peptostreptococcales; family Anaerovoracaceae; genus Lentihominibacter. Next base: position 880 of record JALEUQ010000046.1, on the reverse strand, counting down.
CCAAGAAACAGATACGGTTATCAAGTGGGAACTTGCGGTACGCGGCAACCTGAACGAAGAAAAGATGCGTAAGCTCATGCTGCAGCTTTCCTTCGAAAGCACAGATTTTCATATCATAGAGGCTGTTTAACATCATTATAATCTCAGCAATTCACCATGATATGTTCATACCAATACCATTTGAAACAGAGTCGGCATATGCCCAGGCTCTGTTTCATTGCACCAAAACAGGGCATAGTTCTTACACTATGCCCTTGCACTTAATCCCTGATATTACGTTCTACATCGACTGCTGCACATTACAGGGCTTCAATCTGCGCAGGTTCCAAACCAGTTACTTTAACGATCTCGTCAATGGACATTCCATTTTTCTTCAGAGAAGATGCCACTCGAAGTACGCCTGTGACCTCGCCACGTTCGTATCCAGCTGTTTCACCACGTTCGTAGCCGTCAGCCTCACCGCGCTCGTATCCCTGCTCATAGCCGTTATCAAATCCGTCAGCTTCCCTGATTGCCTCGCATTCTTCCCTGGTCAGTTTTTCAAACAAGAAACTCATAACCTCGCCTCCGTGTTTTTTATGAAAGTCTGCAAGAATTCCTTCGTCCCTGCATTTCCTGATACTGTCCTCGATGGCAGTTTTTAGATCGCCCGTGGTCTTGTACTCTTCGCGAATCATGTGAATCAGAAGGCTGTATCCCGACATTGTCCTGCAACGCTTGAGTAGTTCCGCTCCCTTCTCGTAATTAACATTGATGAACGAAACTGTCACCTCTACGGCTATTTTATCACACTCCGCCATGAATGCGTCAGATAATTTCAGTTCCTGTTCAACTGGAGCATCCTCAATTCCGTTATAGAACACATATAGCTCCGGGGTCG
>JALEUQ010000011.1 GCA_022780965.1 Clostridiales bacterium | reverse complement strand
CCCGCAAAGCATCAGGTGCTCCCGCCTCCATATCAGCAGAAATCATCTCACCCGCCGATGTAACTGCCGGCTCAGAAAGGTCATTCACACTTTGCTCATTCGGCCGGCTCCGTTCGCCTGCAGCCTGCACTTCCAGCACTTCGCCGTTCACATCATCAGCTTCCGGCTCCCAGTCGGACGCGATACATACATCCCGCTCCTCCAAATCGTCAGCATTCTGATTTCTTACCCAGTCAAAAGGATCAGCGGCATACACCGTACCATTCCTGCGCGTATCATGCTCTCCGCTGCTGCTTGCAGGAAATCTCAGACTTGCCGCACTTCTGCCGAAATCATCGCTCAGCCTATATCCAAGTTCCTGCAGATTTGACTCGATGGACCTTAGACTGTCCGTCCTCATCTCCTCTTCACGCTTCCATACCATGAAAGTAACAGTACAGAGTGTCACAAAAAACACCAGTGCAACGACAACCACTACAATAACTGTTGTCATCTTACAATTCTCCTCATATCTGAAAATAATCGCAACTATTCTATTCTATATTCATATTATTATACACTAAAGCATTGGCATTGACAATTTTTATATGATTTTATGATGCAAATCCATGTTAAAAATGGCGAAATGGTCCTATTTGCTATTCAGACAATTATTTGTGAAAAAAATAGATTTTTTTGTTGACAGTCCCCACCTTCTTTGATATAGTAATTTTGTTCGACATCAGCCGACAAACTGAATATGCACCATTAGCTCAGCTGGCAGAGCACCTGACTCTTAATCAGGGTGTCCAGGGTTCGAGCCCCTGATGGTGTACCAATAACAATACGGAGTGCCATTTGGTACTCCGTATTGTTATATGTAGTTATAAAAGGGCTCGAACCCGAAAGGGAATGAATGTCCGGTGGACATTCATTGGTCGCAGCCTCGGCCTGGCGGGCAAGACCGCGGATTCGCTTTGGCGAATCCGACAAGCCCCTGATGGTGTTCAGAGTGGCTATACTATGGGCTGAAAATGCCGTATAGTATAACCGTACCGGCAAACATCAGATGCTGCAAGGCGGAGTATCGGACTGCAGGAACACAGGATCGATGAAACCTGGCTCTGTAAAGAAACCTTACACTCGAAAACTTTGAATAAATTGCAATTATTTTGATGCGTTTTAATGAAGAAAGTGCATGTTCTTCAACAACAAACATTGAACAAACGTCGCCCAGGTGTTATAATCATCATATTTCAGGAGGTGACAGATATGTTCTTCAAAAGAAAGGCATACGACAAACTAGTGGAATGGAAAAATAAATACGCAGATCATTATGCAGTTTTACTTGAAGGCGCAAGACGTGTTGGCAAATCAACTATAGCTGAGAACTTTGCTAAGAATGAGTATAAGTCATATGTTCTGATAGATTTCTCAAAAACAACAGACAATATCAGGAAATGCTTTGATGACATTGGCAATATCGATCTGTTCTTTTTAAGAATTCAAGCCGAAACCGGAGTCACACTTTATGAACATGAATCTCTTCTAATTTTTGATGAGGTGCAACTATTTCCGAAAGCCAGACAGGCAATCAAACATTTGGTTCTCGATGGCAGATATCATTATCTGGAAACCGGATCGTTGATATCAATCAAGAAGAATGTCAGTGATATTCTGATCCCATCAGAGGAAATGATAATTCCAGTGTATCCGATGGATTATGAGGAGTTTTGTGATGCTGCTGGTTTCAACTATTCCATTTTAAGGGAACTGTCAGCACTTAACGGAGGAATAGGGCAAGCTACAAACCGAAAACTTATGCGGGATCTTAGGATATATATGGCAGTAGGAGGTATGCCTCAGGCTATAGAAGCATATGTGGCAGGGATGAATTTTCAGCAAATCGATCAGGTCAAGCGTCAGATAATAAAATTATACGAGGATGATTTTAAGAAAATTGATCCATCCGGAAGGATATCTGCTATGTACCACTCTATTCCTGCACAACTTGCAAAGGATTCCAGGAAATACAGCATTACCACGGCGACGGGCAAAAGAAGCAGCAGTAAAATGGAGGAGATGCTGTACGAGCTGATCGATTCTAAAACGGTGCTTCCGTGCTACAACACTACAGATCCAGGAGTAAGCCTGGCAGATACGAAGGATTTTGACAGATATAAACTATACATTTCAGATACTGGTTTATTTGTCACTCTCATGTTCATAGATCGGCCCTCAGCGGAAAATGAAATATATGCAAAACTGCTTTCTGATAAGCTGCCTGCCAATCTCGGATACTTGTATGAGAACCTTGTTGCACAAATCATAACCGCATCGGGAAGAGAGCTATACTACAGTACTTGGGAAAAGGAAGGAAGCACGCATTACTATGAAGTGGATTTTCTGATTTCGAAGGGAAGTAAAATAACAGCAATCGAGGTAAAATCCTCCGGCGTGGGAAAACACGAATCCATACTCGAATTCGCAAAGAAAAATTCGAAACACATCAAGGAACTCTACCTGCTTTCACAAAAAGATATCAGTAAGGAAGGAGTCCTGAAACTGAGGCCAATATATTTAGCACCATTTATCGTTTGATTTTTAATCAATGATTCGTGACCTGCCCGGACACGATTGACACCTACCTTCAATCCCGCCGGTATTCGACGGGATTGAAGCTTTTTTTGCCCACAAAAGGTTCTAATATAACACCTGATAATACCATATGGCATTGAATAAAACCGTCTTTGGCGAGCAGGGTGTCCAGAGTTCAAGCCCCTGATGGTGTACCAAAACGTTCCTATTCGAACTATTACTTTTACAAACGTGGATTTGCGACGATAGTATGGTTTGGCTAGGAGAGACAGAAGCGACATCAGAGTCGCTTTTTTCTTTTTTGTAAACACAAAAAGGA
>JALEUQ010000106.1 GCA_022780965.1 Clostridiales bacterium | reverse complement strand
CAATATAAAACTCGAAGCATACGCTTCGAGTTTTTCTTTATTTTTTGTCCTACAGACCACTTTTGGGGACCCATATGCGGGACTATATGTTAGTCTCTGTGCAAGCAGAAGCCCTCGCCGTCAATTCCCGGCGAGGGCTTCTCAATCCGAACCTGCGCCTAGAACTTAACGTCCAGCCACGTAGGTCTCATATACAGTTTAATCGGAAACACATTATACTCTGCGAAATCAGGCGCCGTGCGTTCCAGCTCTTCTAGCAGTTTCTCATTGCATGTATCCCATACGACAGGTATCCCTGTCCTTCGCGAAACTTCCCGACACATCTCGTGACCTCTGATAACATCATTCACGGTGGTCTCTGCAAGCATATGAGTATTGTTAATCAGGCCATTGATGGCAAGTCCGATTTCTTCCTGAATCTGCTCAAGATGGAACATGGCTCCCTCAGGAGTATCCGTCTCAAATCTGTTGGCGTTAATCACAAGATATCGTTCTGTATCCTCAGAAACGAAATACTTTCTAAACTGATTAATAATTCTGGCGCCGCTGTCATTGCCTCCCACATCCACAATTGTAGTGAACTCCGGATTCTCCAGTGGCGCACGCACCTTGGCAGTAATAGCCGGCAAATCTTCAGCAATGTCGTATCCGTATTCATTGAAAATAACAGATATGCCCTCGTCCTGCAGCTGTTTCTGCCTTTCTCTGCTTCTGAAATACGGATTGGCAATATCCATGTCAAGAAGTGCCAGCTTCTCGTATTCCTCGCGAAGACTCATGGCCAGATTCACCGAGAACTCAGTCTTGCCGCTGCCGTAGTGTCCCATTATCACTATGGTTCTGCTCATGCCGCACCTTCAGCTTCTACTCTGTCCAGGCATCAAGTGCCTTCCTGTTTGGCTCAATCAGTTTAGCCTTCTTGCCTGTCATCAGCTTCTCGAAAGTCTTGCCCATTTCATCCATTGAAATAACGCCGGTCTTCTTGATGATTGCGCCCAGCATTACCATGTTTGCTGTCTTTTCGTTTCCAACAATTTCGTGTGCGAGTCTTACTGTATCAACATAATAAACATTGATATCATCACGTTCAACAGGCTTGTGGATAATTGATGAATTGATAAAAAGATCCCCGCCCGGTCTTAATTCGTCCAGATATCTGTTAAGTGAAGGCTCATTCATTGCCAGCAGAACGTCATAAGCGCTTGGCAGAGGTGAAGCAATCGGCTTATCCGATACAACAACCGTACAATTAGCTGTACCTCCACGCATTTCAGGACCGTATGAAGGCATCCAAGTAACTTCCTTTTCTTCATACATTGCTGTATATGCAATCATCTGTCCGATAAGCAGAACTCCCTGTCCTCCGAAACCGGCCAGAAGCATTCTAGTAGTTGCCATTATCTGCCCTCCTCTTCAACTTCTATGTTTTCCCATGTAGTATCCTTGATTTTACCGAGAGGATAATACGGGATCATCTTTTCTGATACGAAATCCAGCGCCTTAGCAGGTGACAGACCCCAGTTGGTAGGACATGTTGAAAGGAACTCAACGAAAGCGAAACCCTGGCCCTTTTCCTGAACATCAAGCGCCTTGTTGATAGCCTTCTTTGCCTTTCTTACTGCAGCAGGCGAATGAAGAGAAACTCTCTCTACATATACTGCTCCTTCTACAGTCGCAATCAGTTCGGCCATTCTCAGCGGGCTTCCGTTAACCTCTTTCTTACGACCTTCAACTGTTGTTGTTGTCTTCTGTCCCAGAAGTGAAGTCGGTGCCATCTGACCGCCGGTCATTCCGAAAATTGCGTTGTTTATGAAGAACGTGCAGATTTTCTCGCCTCTGTGTGCGGCGTGCACGATTTCTCCTGTACCGATTGAAGCCAGGTCTCCGTCGCCCTGATATGTGAAAACATAGTGATCAGGGTGAACTCTTTTGATTCCTGATGCTACAGCAGGTGCTCTGCCGTGAGCAGATTCAACCATATCTACATTCATGTACTGGTGCGCAACGATAGAGCATCCTACCGGTGATACACCTATTGCCTTGCCAAGTGCACCTCTCTCTTCAAGTGCTTCCATTATGAGTCTGTGCGCGATGCCGTGAGTACAGCCGGGACAATATGTAGTGATGTCTTCGCGCATTCCTTTCGTTACTTCAAACAGTGGTTCCATTGCCATTATTCTGCGCCTCCCATCATCTTAATTGTTCTCTCTGCGATTTCAGCCGGACTAAGAAGCATGCCTCCAACTCTGTTGATGAGATCAACTTCATGTCGGCCCTTCATCGCCAGTCTCACATCATAAATCATCTGACCCTGAGAAAGTTCTACTGAAATCACCTTCTTAACGTCATCCGAAATAAGATCAAACGCCTTTTCAGGGAAAGGCCAGAGAGTCTTAGGTCTGATGAGTCCGGCATTAATGCCCTGTTCCTTAAGAAGTTCCATTGCTTCTACAGTTACTCTGGCTGATGAACCATAGGCAACGAAAACAACATCTGCACCTTCAACATTAATCGCTTCATAATCAGCCAGCTCTCTCTCGGCTCTTTCGTACTTAGGCCAGTATTCATTAATAAGATCTTCAAGTTCATCCTGCTTCAGGTGCAGCGACTTGATTACATTTCTGTCTCTCCTGTCCTTGTGACCGGTAAGGGCCCAAGGCTTAGCAGCATCGATTTCATCTTCCGACATGCCGCCCTTGTCCTCCGGAAGAACTACAGGTTCCATCATCTGTCCAATCATGCCGTCAACAGCTATGATAACAGGGTTTCTGTATTCTTCAGCAACTTCATACGCTTTGCCGATCATGTCGACAGCTTCCTGGATCGAGCTTGGTGCATAGACAATAATGTGGTAATCACCATTGCCGCCTCCTCTTGTAACCTGATTGTAGTCTGCCTGTCCAGGCTGGATTGTACCAACACCCGGGCCTCCTCTCATTACATTGAGAATAACGATAGGCACCTGAACAGAACACATGTATGACATGCCTTCCTGCATCAGAGCAATACCAGGTGAAGATGACGAAAGGAGAACCTTGCCTCCTGCACATGCAGCTCCGAATGCCATGTTTACAGCAGCAAGTTCACTCTCAGCCTGAAGGAACTGTCCACCCGCCTTATTAAGTTCCCTGGACATGTACTCAGGGATTTCGTTCTGTGGTGTGATCGGGTATCCGAAGTAGAATCTGCAGCCATTTCTGATAGCAGCAATTGCAAATGCCTCGTTACCCTTCATAAGTCTTTTTTCGCTCATTTGCTCTACTCCTTTTCTTTGAATATTTCTATCGCACATTCAGGGCACATAAGTGCGCATCCTATGCATCCGACGCATGCTTCCTCGTCAACGACCTTAGCGGCATGATAGCCCTGCACATTGACTTCAACATCATCCAGTGCCAGAACATTCTTAGGGCACACTGTTATGCACAGTTCACAGCCCTTGCATCGTTCCGGTTTAATTACTACATTTACCTTCGCCAAGATAGTACACCTCACTTTATCCTTAATTATGCCGGTTTGTATGATACAACCAACAAAAATAATGCGTTGTTGTTTATCACACCCAAAAAAGATTCAGTTTCGCAGATGCGACATTTTTATTTTACTCAATTAGTATTGAAATTTCAACGAAAATATTGCTATTTTACTTGTATACATAATCCACGCAATAATACGCAGTCTGCAGCCGCATGCGCACGATAAATCACACCATGCATCGTCTACAAATAGTGATACTTTTTTCTGTATGCTGCAAAAAATATCAGTGTCAGTATGAATCCCAAAGCTTCTGCACAGCATGTTGACAGCCATATTCCGTCCAGACCCAGCACCAGCGGTAGAAGCAGCACCGCAGACAGTCTGAATACGAAAGTTCTCACCATGGATATTACAGCCGAAATAATGCCGTTGTTAAGTGCTGTAAACAGACTTGAACCAAAGCATCCGATACCCATGAACACGAAGGTAACTGCAAATATTCTGAATCCTCTGACAGTCATATCAAGAAGCACCGGATCATATCCGACGAAAAATTCACTTACAGGCACGGCCGTTGCAAATCCAAGTACAGCCATGGTCAGCCCGCATACACCCATAAGCGTCGCACTTTTGCGAAACAGATTTTTCAGTTCGCTGTGAGTCTGCGCCCCGTAACTGTAGCTTATTACCGGCGCAACACCTGCACAGTACCCTATGAGTATCGCACCGAACATGAACTGAACATACATGAGCACACCATATGCCGCCACACCGTTTTCACCGGCATACTTGATAAGCTGCAGGTTGAATACAATTGAAATCAACGACATGGCAACGTTGCTTACAAACTCCGAGCACCCATTGGTGCACGCCTTGCCGAGAGCTCGTCCGTAGAATCGGGTTTTTACAAACTTCAAAGTACTGTCATTCTTTCTTGCAAAATA
>JALEUQ010000129.1 GCA_022780965.1 Clostridiales bacterium | reverse complement strand
AGGCAAGCGTGGAAGGTTAAAACCGGAAGGAGAAAAGAAAATGTCAGTAATTTCAATGAAACAGTTACTCGAAGCAGGTGTACATTTCGGACACCAGACAAGAAGATGGAACCCTAAGATGGCTCCTTACATCTTCACAGAAAGAAACGGAATCTACATCATCGACCTGCAGAAGACAGTAAAGAAGGTAGACGAAGCTTACAACTTCATGAAGGAAGTTGCAGCAACAGGCAAGCCAATCCTCTTCGTAGGAACCAAGAAGCAGGCTCAGGCTGCAATCAGAGATGAAGCTTTAAGATGCGGACAGTACTATGTTAACCAGAGATGGCTGGGCGGAATGCTTACAAACTACAAGACTATCTCAGGCAGAATCAGAAGACTGTATGATATCAAGGCTATGGAAGAAGACGGCACTTTTGACAAGCTGGCAAAGAAGGAAGTTATCAAGCTGAGAGCTGAAGCTGAAAAGCTGGAGAAGTTCCTCGGCGGCATCAAGGAAATGAAGGGAATGCCTGGTGCAATCTTCATCGTAGACCCTAAGAAAGAAAAAATCGCAGTTAAGGAAGCAAGAATTCTCGGAATCCCTGTAATCGGTATCGTTGATACTAACTGTGACCCTGATGATGTTGACTACATCATCCCTGCTAATGATGACGCTATCAGAGCAGTTAAGCTTATTGCAGGAACAATGGCAGACGCAGTTCTGGAAGCTAACCAGGGCGAAAGCTTCGACGAAGGCGAAGCAGCTGCAGAAGAAGCAGTAGAGGAAGCTGCAGAAGAAACTGCAGAAGATGCTGAATAGTAAACATAACTAACTTTTAGATACAAAAGGAGAAATATTATGGCAGTAACAGCAAAGATGGTAAAAGAACTTCGTGAAATGACAGGTTCAGGAATGATGGATTGCAAGAAGGCTCTCGTTGAGACTGACGGCGACATCGAAGCTGCAGTAGATTACCTGAAGGAAAAGGGCCTTGCTAAGGCTGCTAAGAAGGCTGGCAGAATTGCTGCAGAAGGACTTGTTAAGATTGCTGTATCAGAAGACGGCAAGACTGCTGCAATCGTAGAAGTAAACTCAGAAACAGACTTCGTTTCAAAGAACGATGAATTCGTATCATTCGTAGATGATCTGGCTAAGCTGGCGCTGACAGCTGAGAGCGATGACATTGAAGCATTCAAAGCTATGAGCTTCGGCGAAGGAACAGTTCAGGATGCTTTAACAGCTAAGATTGCAAAGATTGGCGAAAACATGTCAATCAGAAGAATCGCTAAGGTTTCAGGCGACGTTATTTCATCATACATTCACGGCGGCGGCTCAATCGGAGCTATCGTTGTTGGAAGCGGCGAAGCTACAGATGAAGTTAAGACTGCTCTGAACAACATCGCAATGCAGGTTGCAGCAATGAGCCCTCAGTATGTAAGCAGAAATGACATTTCAGACGATGAACTGGCTAAGCTGAGAGTTAATACAATCGGAAGCGCATTAAACGATCCGTTCACTCTTCCTAAACCAATCCTCAACGCTTTATTAGACAAGGCAGTTGACGGTGTATGGGGCGAAGATGATGTAAACGTTCTCGCTGAGAAGAGAGCTGACAAAGGATTCAACTTCAACTATCTGCCAAACTTCATTTCAGAAGAAGGCAAGGCTAAGCTGGCAGAACTGGCTGTAGCTGACAAGGATGAGATTACAGGAAACAAAGTATTCTTAGGCCTGGTTGAGGGTCGTATCTCAAAGCAGCTGAAGGACATTTGCCTCATGGATCAGACTTACGTAAGAGCAGAAGACGGCAAGCAGTCAGTTGCCAAGTATCTGGAATCAGTAAGCAAGGGTCTGTCAATTGCTGCAGTAGTACGTTTCGCAGTTGGCGAAGGTATCGAGAAGAAGGAAGAAGACTTCGCAGCAGAAGTAGCAGCTCAGCAGGCAGCAGCTGCAAACAAATAATCAGTAATCGAAATTCGATAAACTGACTCTTAATTATAAGTGAAATATTAAACCTCTGTTTCAGTCATTAGGGCTGCAGCAGGGGTTTTCTTTTTGCCGGAGGAATTAAAATCAGAACCAAATATTGGATTTCCCATTGATTAATGATATATTAGTATTGGTGAACTGTATCATTGGTATATGCGAGTACAGAAGGTAGTTTCTAATCAGAATGACAGAGGAGATTATATGGGCAACGACCTTGATAATTCAATAGCAAATACCCCGGTAGAAGAGCTCAGCCTGCAGGAATTCTGTGACATGGATCAGCTGTACAGACTCATTGACAACTGGTCCAGAAGCAGCGGAATGTCTGCTGTAATCGTAGACAATGATGGCAACAGAACTTCGGAATCATTCGGAATGACAGAGTTCTGCCAGATGATTCACGATAATGAAATCGGATACAATCTTTGCGAATCAACATGGCACGAAGAACAGGAGGGAATATATGTATGCCCCCTTGGATTTTGCGATTTTTCCATACCAATTACCATGCCAAACGGAATGGTACTCGGCAAGGTTCTGGCAGGCCAGGCAATGTCGGCTGACCAGAATGATGAGGATATTCTTAAGATGACTGAGTCACTGGGAATTGCCAATGATAAAGTTAGTGATGTGCTTTCCAGAATTCACAGGAAGACACAGGAGGAGATGGAAGGTTCTTATGAGCTTCTCAAAGAGATGCTCAGCTTTTTCTTAGAGAAGAACTATGCATATTGGCAGGCTACGAGTGAGCTGAAGAATGCTCCTGCCAAGGAAGAGCGAATTCTTGCACAGATTACTCAGATAATGTACAGTTACAACCTGACTGTAAACGTGGATACAGGTGAATACAGCCTTATTACAGGAACAGGAATGGAGCGTACTGTTGACGAATACAAGAAACATCACAATATGGAGGAATTGAATGAGTTTCATGAAGAAATCATACATCCGGCATATATTGTCAGGTTTCGTAAGCTGATGAATCTTGAGGAGGATGAAGGTACTGCAGTAAGCGGGTTCAAGGGAACTCTGGAGTACCCTGTTCTATATCCTGGAGATTCGGAATATGAGTGGCATGAAATAAATGTATTCATTGATAAGGACAGCAGCGGCAGCAGGATAGCCAATATTCTGGGACGAGATACTACAGAAACTCATAATGCCCAGGAGAAGAGCGAAAACGAACTTCGTGCGGCTGCAGCAAGAAACCAGATTCTGTCTGAAATCACCCAGATGCTTTACAGCTACAATCTGACTCTGAATCTCAGAACCGGCAAGTACAGCATGATTGTTGGCACAGGAATGACCAGTTTCATGGAAGTGTTCAGGAATACTGATGATTATGAGAAAGCCTATCGTAACAAGATTGCTTTGATTAATCCTGAATACACAGCAAGCTTCGCAGCGCTGGCAAGTCTTGATTCACTCAGAGCCAGGACCAGCAGCAACGGTTACATAGGAAGCCTTGAGTACGGAGCTTTGACTGAATCCGGTGAAGAATGGCATGAAATAAATGTATTTATCAGTACTGATGAAAGAGGTGAACCTGTAGCCAATATTCTGGGAAGGGACATTACTGAGGCTCACAGACGTCAGGAACAGAAAGACAATCAGCAGAAGGCAACTGTGGCGCGTGACCAGCTGCTGTCGGGCGTAACCAAAATGCTCTACAGCTACAACCTTACAGTAAATCTGGAAACCTGGAAGTACACATTGATTACAGGAACAGGCATGAGCAATGTACTTGAAGTCATGCAGAGCGGTGATGATTATGTGCTCCTTTATGCCAGACTGTCCCAGCAGATAGCTGCTGAAGACAAAAGCGTTATCAACAGACTGATAGGAATCAGTGCATTAAAAGAAAAAATAAATTCTTCAGGCTATGCCGGAACAATTTCTGTGAAATCCACTGCCGGAGGCAAAGAAGAGTGGCATGAAGTCAATCTGTTCATGGGTGTTGATGAGAACGGTATTCCAACTGCCAACATTCTCGGTCGTGATGTTACAGAAATTCATCTGGCTCAGGCAAGAAGAGAAAATGAACTTAAAGCCGTAGCTGCCAAAGATCAGATTCTGTCGGATATTACCAAAACATTATACAGCTACAACCTGACACTGAATCTGATAAGCGGCAAATACAGCCTTATCATCGGTACAGGAATGCAGGAATTCATCAAAATATTTGAAAGCACCGATGATTACGAAACTGCATATCTGGAAAAGATAAAATACGTATCACCGGATTTCATCGATGATTTCGATGATTTCAGCAGCCTTGAATCGCTTAGAAACAGAATCGGAAGAAGCGGTTATATGGGAAATATGGAGTATTCTGTCGATACAGAGCGCGGTACAGAATGGCACGAGATAAACATATTCATGGCAACTGACGAAAACGGCGAGCCAATAGCTCATATTCTCGGACGTGATGTGACAGAGGCCCATGACAAGGCAGACACCAAAGCACAGCTTGAAATTGCCAACGCGTCAAGTGCAGCCAAATCGGCATTCCTTTTTAACATGTCTCACGACATTCGAACACCTATGAACGCAATCATAGGATTCACGGAGCTTCTTGAGAAACATCTTGACGATGAGAAACTGGCAAGGGAGTACATTACCAAGATTCAGGCATCCAATGAATTCCTGCTGTCACTCATCAACAACGTTCTTGAGATGGCGCGAATAGAAAGCGGCAAGACGACTCTGGATGAAACCTACTGGAATGCATACGATTTTAACGAGTCCCTTTGTTCACTTTTTGATTCTCAGATGAACGAGAAGGGAATCAGGTTCACAAGGTCGGTTAATGTAGAACACTCAGAGGTAATCTGCGATGCAACCAAGCTGAGAGAGATATTCCTGAACATATTGAGCAATGCGCTTAAGTACACGCCTCACGGAGGCAGTGTGTCAATTAATCTTACCGAGATTCCTTCGGAGCGTCCGGGTTATGCGATGTACAAGACGGTGATTGAAGATACCGGAATAGGCATGGCTGAGGAATTCCTGCCGCATATGTTTGAAGAATTCTCCCGTGAGAGGACAAGCACTGAGAGCAAGGTCAGCGGCACCGGACTTGGGATGGCAATTGTAAAAAAGCTGATAGATTTGATGGACGGCACTATCAAGGTAGAAAGTCAGGTAGGCAAAGGCTCCAGGTTTACTGTCATTATTCCTCACAGAATTGCCTCTGATGAAGATGTGTGCAGATTCGCTGTGCGCAGCAGTGAAAACGACATGGAGAATCTTAACGGCACGAGGATTCTGCTGGCTGAGGACAATGAGCTTAATGCCGAAATAGCTGTCACAATTCTCGGCGAAGAAGGATGTATGGTGGATCATGCTGAAGACGGCATAATATGTGTCGACATGCTTGAGAAGGCTGAGCCCGGCTATTATGATATGATTCTCATGGATATACAGATGCCGAACATGGACGGGTACAAAGCAACACAGACAATAAGAAGGTTTGAGGATAGAGAAAAGGCTGAAATCCCAATCATAGCCATGACCGCCAATGCTTTTGAGGAAGACAGAAAGAATGCCATTGATGCCGGCATGAACGGGCATATTGCCAAGCCGATTAAAGTTGATGAGCTGTTCGCTCTGATTTCGCGTTTCAGGGGAAGCAGCCGAGACGGCGGAAGAAAATAGTGTGAGCCATAAATGAGAATAGGAGGGGCGGAAACGTGACGTTTTCTGCAGGAAATAGTGAAATGAAGATTAGAGAAGACGGTGTGATGATCATCAGCATTGATGACAGACTTTATCCTGAGAGACTAAAGAATCTTGAGGAGCCGCCACGCCTGCTGTACGCCAGGGGAAATGCGGATCTTCTTGAAGCAGACTTGTTTACGGTCGTTACCGGAACTGAAAATGTTTCGATGAAAGGGATGGACGTTGCAATCGGTCTGAGCAATATTCTAAGCGGCAGAGGCCATGTGATTGTGAGCGGAATGGGCAAAGGAAGCGATACGGGTGCGCACCTTGGCTGTCTTGGTGCAGGAGGGCGTACCATCGCAGTGCTCAATTATCCTGTGACACAGGTGGAGTCTTCTGAGAACAGAGCTCTCGCAGACAGGATACTGCAGAACGGAGGACTGCTGCTGAGCGCCTGGGATGACGGTGATGAATCTGTCGATGACGGAGAAACGAGAGGGCGAATCATGGCGGCTCTAGGCGACGGAATGATTGTAATAGAATCATTCAGCAGTGAGACCGTGCTGATGAATACAATCAGATGCGCCATTGACATGGACAAAGCGGTGGGAGCCTACAGACATCCGGGAGGTTTCGACATGACTGAAACTTCTGAAGGAAATGAATATCTTATCAAGGAGTGCGGGGTTGTTCCCGTGAGAAACATTAAAGACGCAGAGAAACTGGCGTCTGCTGTGGAAGAAAAAAGGAGGAAAAAGTAATGAGTTTATCACTGATATATCTGGTAGTGTTTGCAGTATCTGTAATATGTGGATTTGCAGGAGTAAACAAACCGAACAGCAAACTTAACATGGTGGCATGTCTGGTCATGATAGCAGGGTGTGTGGGTGCAACTTATTACTATTCATGGTTCCACATTCTCGGTCTTGTGGGAATAACACTTGTTGGACTTAACATATTCAATGCCATAAGCATATATAAGACAAGCAGGGCTCGAGAGAAAGAAAGAATCGATGAACTGTTCAGAGTTGATGATGATGAAGAGGAATAAAGATGGGCAAGGTAATCGGCAGCAAGCTTCGAACGCTTTACATAATGCAGAGGCTTCTTGAGAAAAGCGATGAGAACAACAGAATATCCCCAAAGGAACTAAATGAAATGCTGGAGGGGATGGGAATCAGCGCAGACCGCAAGAGCATCTATGCTGACATAAGCACACTCCAGGAATGGGGAATGGATATTATGTACAGCAAGGAGCAGCCTGCCGGATATTATGTTGCTTCCAGGGAGTTTGAGCTGCCGGAGCTTAAGCTTCTTGTAGATGCGGTTCAGTCATCAAAGTTCATTACACATAAGAAATCTCAGGAACTTATCAGAAAGCTTGAACATCTCACAAGCGAGTCTCAGGCGAGACAGCTTCAGAGAAGTGTGTATGTTGCCAACAGAATCAAGACAGACAACGAGCAGATTTTTTATAATGTGAATGCGATTCATGAGGCTATCAATGCCAATTCAAGCATTGAGTTCATATACCACGAGTGGAATCTGGACAAGCAGCTGGTTCCAAAGAAAGGCGGAAGAACTTATCTGATAAGTCCGTGGGCGCTCACGTGGGATGATGAGAACTATTATCTGATAGCATATGATGCCGAGGCAGGGCTTACCAAGCATTACAGAGTGGATAAAATGAAAAATATCACACTCACCGGTAAAGCGCGTGAGGGCAGAGAAATTTTTGATTCGTTCGATATGGCAGGATACGCCAGACAGACATTCGGCATGTTCAGCGGTGAGAAGACCGAGGTGATTCTGGAATGCAGCAATTATCTTATCGGCGCCATACTGGACAGATTCGGAACGAATAACATTATTGTTCCTGTCGATGATTCAAGGTTCAGAATCAGGCAGGAAGTTAACGTAAGCGGACAGTTTTACGGATGGCTAGTGGGGCTGGGACCTGACGCAAAGATTGTTTATCCGCCTTACGTTGTTGAAGAGTTTAAAAGAAGAATCGCTGCAGTAGCCAATAATTATGAATGACAGGCAGCGTGCAGCAGAAGAGGTGAAAATGAAAAAGATACTGGTCAGTGAATGTCTGTACGGGGGCAGAGCAGTCAGATATGACGGAGGAATGAAGGAAGAAAAGGATCCTCGTTTCCTTAAGTGGAAGGAGGAGGGCCGGCTTATACCGGTCTGTCCGGAAGTGTTCGGAGGACTTCCGATTCCAAGACCTGATTCTCAGAGAATAGGTGATCGGGTTGTCTCACGCAATGGTAGAGATGTGACTGAAGAATATATGAAGGGTGCACGAATGACTCTGGAAATAGCCAAAGCGGAAGGGGTGTCGGCAGCAATTCTTAAGGAAAACAGCCCTTCATGCGGAGTAGAGATGATTCACGATGGGAATTTCAGCGGCGTTAAGGTTCCGGGAAGGGGCGTTACGACTGAGCTTCTGCTTGATGCCGGCTTCACTGTGTTCAGTGAAAAGCAGCTCGACCAGGTTGAGGAGTATCTGGCACAGCTGGAAAGGGATGTTTAAGAAATCCTATATACAGTAACGTTGCGTTAGGGTGATGATTCAAACGGGAATTCAGAAGGAAATGAATTCCTGTTTTTTGTTGAAATTGCAGTGTTTAAAACGATTGTATACAATATTGATACTGCAGCTTGAATTAACACAGTTTTCAGTAAATTATGAATACCTCAAAATAGCTTTAAAAAAGACTAACAAACTTGACACCTACTGGAGATTTACATATAATAACTCTTGGCTAGAAATAAAAATTTCTATGGTTAGTAAATATTTAGGAGGATAAAGAATGGACTTCAAATTATCAAAGACACACCAGCTTCAGCAGGAACTGTACCGCAAGTTCGCTGAAGAGGAAATCAAGCCGCTTGCAGAAGATATGGACGAAACTGAACAGTACGACATGGAACTGCTCAAGAAGCTTCACAAGTATGGATTCTTCGGTATTCCTTACTCCAAGCAGTACGGCGGAGTAGGCGGAGACTACCTGAGCTATGCACTGGCAATGGAAGAAGTATCAAAGGTTGACGGAAGTACAGGAATCACTATTTCAGTACACACATCACTTTACTGCTCATGTATTGACTACTTCGGAACAGAAGAACAGAAGGAAGCATTCTTAAGACCAACAATCGACGGTTCCAAGACAGGCTGCTTCGGACTTACAGAGCCAAACGCAGGATCAGATGCAGCAGGCCAGCAGACAACAGCAGTATACGACCCTGACACAGATGAATACATCATCAACGGTGGAAAGGTATTCACAACAAACTCAGGATTCGCTGATTTATGTACAGTATTCGCAATGACAGACAAGAGCGCAGGAACAAGAGGAATCTCATGTTTCGTAGTAGACCTTCATCAGGAAGGCGTATCCATCTCAGAAAACATTAAGAGAATGGGTATCAGAGCAGCTCAGAACTGCGAAGTATCATACGAAAACGTTAGAGTACCTGCATTCAACAGAATCGGTAAAGAAGGACAGGGCTTCAAGATTGCAATGAAGGCACTGGACGGCGGAAGAATCGGAATTGCAGCACAGTCAGTAGGACTTGCACAGGGAGCAATCAACGAAGCAATGGCATACTGCAAGGAAAGAAAGCAGTTCGGAAGACCAATCTCAGCATTCCAGACAACTCAGTTCAAGCTGGCAGACATGCAGACTAAGGTAGATGCAGCAAGACTCCTCACATGGAGAGCAGCATGCACTAAGGACTCAGGCGAGAACTACAGCAAGGAAGCAGCAATGGCAAAGCTTTTCGCATCAGACGTAGCTAACCAGGTATGCCGTGAAGCAGTACAGCTGATGGGTGGATACGGATACTGCAGAGAGTATCCTGTAGAAAGAGCACTCAGAGATGCTAAGATTACAGAGATTTACGAAGGTACATCAGAAGTAATGAAGATGGTTATTTCAGGCGCAATGAAGGTTAACGCTAAATAAGTTGTGAAAGGAGACATAAAATGAAAATCGTAGTATGCATCAAGCAGGTTCCTGACACAAATGAAGTTAAACTGGATCCTGTAACTAACAGACTTATAAGAGATGGTGTTCCAAGCATTATCAACCATGACGACAAGTCAGCAATCGAAAAGGCACTGCAGATCAGAGAGAGCCTTAACGACGGAAGTACAGTAACTATCGTCTGCATGGGACCTCCACAGGCAGACGTGGCACTTAGAGAAGCACTGGCAATGGGAGCTGACGATGCTTACCTGCTGAGTGCAAGAGAATTCGGTGGATCAGATACATGTGCAACAGCAATCATTATCTCAACAGCACTGAAGAGAATCGGATATGACCTGGTACTGACAGGAAGACAGGCTATCGACGGAGATACTGCACAGGTAGGTCCGCAGATTGCAGAAAACCTGCACGTTCCACAGGTATCATATGCAGAAGAAGTAGAGGTAGACGGAGAAAAGAGAGAAGTACTGGTAAAGAGACAGTACGAAGACAGATACCACATGATCAAGGTACAGCTGCCATGCCTGCTGACAGCACTGCAGGAACTGGCAGAGCCAAGATACATGCATGCAGGAGGCATCATCGACGCATACAACAAGGACATTACAGTATGGGGATTCGATGACCTTAAGGATGGACTCAACCCGGACGATATCGGTCTGATGGGCTCACCAACAAGAGTAGTTACATCATTCGGTAAGATGGCAAAGGGAGCCGGCACAGTGCTGGATCTGCCTGCAGATGACGCTGTAAAGGCAATCATCGACAAACTGGAAGAAAGACACTTAATCTAATCAGGGAGGAGTTAACAAATGAGCAGAAACATTGAATCCGCAAAGGATATATATGTAGTAGCTGAGCAGAGAGACGGCAAGGTAGCCAAAGTAACTCATGAACTGCTTGGTGAAGCAAAATTACTGGCAGCAGATCTTGGCGAAAAGGTAGTTGCAGTAGTAATCGGAGCAAACGTACAGGACCAGGCACAGGAAATGCTTGAGTACGGAGCAGACGAAGTAGTAGTAGTAGAAGACGAAAGACTGGAAGAGTACATCACAGAGCCGTACACAAAGGCACTGGTACAGATGATTCAGGAATTCGACCCTAACATCGTACTGTTCGGAGCAACATCAATCGGAAGAGACCTGGCCCCAAGAATCGCAGCAAGAGTACACACAGGACTTACAGCAGACTGTACACATCTTGACATTGACATGCAGAAGTACTTCGACTTCCTGAAGGCAACATCAACAGCAGACTGTGCAGCAATCGAAAGAAAGCTGGGAATGGACGACAAGACACTGAAGATGACAAGACCTGCATTCGGCGGAAACGTAATGGCAACAATCAGATGCGCAGAGCACAGACCGCAGATGGCAACAGTAAGACCTGGCGTAATGAAGCTGGCAGACAAGGAAGTAGGCAAGCAGGGTAAGGTAACAGTAATGAAGCCGGAACTGGATGCAGCAGACTTCAACGTAGAAATCGTAGAAATCGCTAAGGAAGACAAGAAGGCAACAGATATCACAGAATCAAAGGTTCTGGTATCAGGCGGAAGAGGAATCGGAAGCAAGGAATTCTACAGCGAACTGCAGAAGGTAGCAGACCTGCTGGGTGGAGACATCTCATCATCAAGAGCAAACGTAGATGCTGGATGGATTGCTAAGGACAGACAGGTAGGACAGACAGGTAAAACAGTAAGACCTGACCTGTACATGGCATGCGGAATCTCAGGAGCAATCCAGCACATCGCAGGTATGGAAGGTTCAGAATACATCATCGCAATCAACAAGAACGATTCAGCACCAATCTTTGAAGTAGCTGACCTGGGTATTGTAGGTGACGTAAAGGTTATCATTCCTAAGCTCTATGAAGCACTGGGCAAGTACAAGGAAGAACACGAAATCTAATTTACTAACCAAACCATATAAAGAAAGGCTATCCATAAGGATAGCCTTTTATAATGGCGCACCGGAAGGTGCGCCATTGCTGTTATTCAATTCAGTTTACAGGGGTTAATCATCCTGATCTTCCGGCTGACTTTCCAGCATTTCTGCCACTTTGAGCATTATTGCACATTCAATTCTCTTTTTGTGAAGGGTGCACCCCAGATCGTAAACGCCTGTTATACTGCCGGTTGTATGATATGCGTTGGCGGCACATCCTCCACTGCAGTAAAGTTTGGCGAAACAGTCGGTGCATTCTTCATGGGAATATACATTGCAGCCTTTGAATTCATCGCATACATCAGTATTTGTGATGCCGTCATCCACGTTTCCCAGAAGGAATTTGTCATCGCCTACGAACTGGTGGCATGGATAAAGGTCGCCCGAAGGAGTAACTGCTACATATTCTGTGCCAACACCGCAGCCTGAAATTCTCTTGACTATGCATGGGCCTCCCTCCAGATCAATCATGTAGTGATAGAAGTTGAAGTCGCTTCCGTCACCTCTGCGTCTGCGCTGGAGCATCTCCGCTGCCAGCCTTTCATATTCTGACAGAAGTTTAGGAATATCTGACTCCTGAAGTGCATATGGGGCGTCCGGCGGAGCAACTACAGGCTCTATGCTGAGTTCTTTGAATCCCAGATCTGCCATGTGAATGACATCGCTGGCAAAATCTGTGTTGTAATGTGTATATGTCCCCCTAACATAGTAATTCTCCTGATTTCTGGCTTCTGCCAGCTTTTTGAACATTGGGAGAATTCTATCGTATGTTCCATTGTCGTCATGAGTGAGACGCATGTTGTCATTGACTTCAGGTCTTCCGTCCAGACTGATAACAACGTTGCTCATCTCGCGGCCGCAGAATTCGATGACTTCGTCGTCAAGGAGAATGCCGTTTGTGGTAAGGGTGAATCTGAAGTTTTTGCCTGTTTCCTTTTCTCTTGAGCGGCCGTACTCTACCAGCTGCTTGCATACTTCCCAGTTAAGGAGAGGCTCCCCTCCAAAGAAATCAACTTCCAGATTGCGACGGTCGCCGGAATTGGCAATCAGCCAGTCAAGAGCTTTTCGTCCTGTTTCATAGCTCATGATGGCGCGTTCTCCGTGATATTCTCCGTCTCCTGCGAAGCAGTAACCGCACTTCATGTTGCATGCGTGGGCTACATGAAGGCATATGGCCTTGACTACAGACTGGCGCTTTTTGAAAAGCGGTGCAGAACCTGCGAATATATCGTCGGTAAACAGCTGTCTGCTGTCTTTAAGTTCCTTGATATCATCAAAAACTTCGTCAATGTCCGAATCTGAAATATCCTGGTGCTTCTTGTGAATATGCTCTCTGATTTCATCGTGAGGTGTACTCTCGTACATTGCAATCATGTCGTATGCCACCTCATCTACTGCATGAATGCAGCCGCTGTTTGAATCCAGAACTATGTTAAATCCATTTAATTTGTACTGATGAACCATGTTTCTCCAATCAATTGAATACAATTAAAATGCTGCATTCGAAATATGGAATGCAGCAATAATACGGTTTGTTTTAACACGCAACTGTGCTGTTTACTTGCACTTCTCGCACTGCTGGTTAGCAACGCTGCATGAAGTCTTGCTTGCAGACTGACATGATGTCTGACATTCGCCGCAGCCACCGTTCTTAGCGGATTTCTCAAGATCGCGTGATACTAAAGTCTTAATTCTTTTCACTTGGCCGTCCACCTTTCTAATTTATTACATATAATGTTTTACAAAGTCGATAATACCATAATTATTGTACATTGTAAATGACAGTGGTCAGGAATTTTGTTAATATATATGTATATGAATTCGAGAGATTAAAACACAGAAACGGCGAGGGGGACAGTATGGACAAGAAGGAACTTAGGAAGCCTGTTCTGGCAAGAAGAAGGAAACTTTCGGATAGTGATGTACACACCATGTCGCTTGTAATCTGCGACAACATCAGGAAGACACGCGCATATGAAGAAGCAGAGAACATATGCCTTTATATGCCTATAAATAACGAGGTGGATGTAGTGCTGATGATGGATGCTGCAGAGGCAGACGGCAAGACCACCTGGCTTCCGCGAGTAAAGGGAAGCGAAATGGATTTCTATTACTATGATAAAGACACTCCGGTAACAATAGGGGAATACAGCATTACTGAACCGGATTCGCAGCAGGTGCTCGAACCGGATGAGAAGACTCTGGTGGTAATGCCGGGAGCTGTGTTCTCTGTAAATCGTGACCGCATCGGTTACGGCGGAGGTTATTATGACAAATATCTTGAAAAGCATCCGCAGGTGATGACTCTGGCGGCGTGTTTCGATTTCCAGATAGTCGATTACATTCCTGCAGAGGAGCACGACATTAAGCCAATGGCGTTAATAAGTGAAAAGAGAATTATTGAAGAATGAATGAAAGTGAATTGAAGAAACTGCTTGAGGCAGTAAGAGACAGTGAAATGTCAATAGATGAAGCCTGCGGGAAGCTGAAGGACCTGCCTTATGCAGATTTGGGCTTCGCCAGTGTGGATCATCACAGAGCTGTCAGGACAGGATATCCGGAGGTGATTTACGGAGAAAACAAAACACCTGAACAGATTGGAATGATCATGAGCGAACTGGCACCCAAGGGCGGAAACATTATGGCTACCAGATGCACGGCTGAAATGTACTTGAAGGTAAAAGAAATTGTACCGGAAGCTGTGTACTTCCATAAGGCGAGAATAATCGCTCTGGTTCAGAAGGAGGATACAGACAGCGCAGGAACGGTTGCGGTAGTTACTGCCGGAACTTCAGATATTCCTGTAGCAGAAGAGGCAGCTGTAACTTCTGAACTGATGGGTGCTGAAGTAATACGTGTATATGATGTAGGTGTGGCGGGAATACACAGACTGTTTGCCAGAATGAAGGATATCGAGCGTGCTGATGCGGTAGTTGCGGCAGCAGGCATGGAGGGGGCACTTGCAAGTGTCCTCGGGGGACTTGTCAATGTGCCGGTTGTGGCAGTTCCTACCAGTGTGGGATACGGAGCCAATCTTAATGGAATATCGGCTTTGCTGAGCATGCTTAACAGCTGCGCTAACGGCGTTGGAGTTGTAAACATTGACAATGGATTCGGTGCAGGATATCTGGCGGCGCTGATAGCAGGTAAATGCAGCAAATAATGTAAATATGCGACTGAAATAGGGAGAAATCTGCAGTGAAGATACTCCCTATAATTTATGAAAAAAACAGCCATTTTTTCACTTTACTTTATCGCAGTAAAGTAATATAATAAGTGCTGTAAATCACTGTAGTGCGATAATGCTTTAACGCAATAAAGTATATTGAGGAGATAGTATAATAATGACTTACAATCTTAGACCCGACGAGAAAGCATCTCTTGAACTGAGAGGCCTTTATGAGAAATACGGTTACAAAAAGTATAAGATGGGCAAATTTGAGGAATACTCTCTGTATGCCAGTAACAGCGATTTTCTTTCCGGAGACAGAGTCATCACATTCACTGACCTTGACGGCAGACTGCTGGCACTGAAGCCGGACGTTACGCTCAGTGTTATTAACAACACGAACATTACCAGTGACAGAACCGAGAAACTGTATTACATAGAGAATGTTTACAGAGAAAACAGGGAGAGCCATTCATTCAAGGAAATCAGTCAGATGGGTCTTGAGTATCTAGGCAATGTGACGAAACAGGGAATTCTGGAAGTTATTATACTGGCTGCTCAGACTTTGAATGAAATCAGTGAAGACAACATCCTGGAGCTTAACAACATGAATTACGGTGTTCATCTGCTGGAGAGCCTGAATGTTAAAGAAAGCATGTATTTCAAAATTCTCAATGCCGTTAGACAGAAGAATTCCGCTGCAATCAAGGAATATGCTGTCAAGTCTCAGCTTGAAGAAAAAGCCGTGGACACCCTTTGCAAGCTGCCGTTCCTTTATGGAACAATAGATGAGACTCTTGACAGGGCTGAAGAACTGGCGCTTAATGATGAGATGCTTCAGGATACAGCGTTTCTGAGAATGTACTGCGAGGCTCTCAAATCACTGGGCTACGAAAAGAATCTGAGACTTGATCTTAGCATGATTAATGACATTGACTACTATAATTCCATTACTTTCAAGGGATATGTACGAAGTCTTCCGGGATGTGTTCTGGCCGGCGGTCAGTACGATAAAGCAATGAAAGTGCTGGGCAAGAAGGGGGATGCCATAGGATTCGCTGTTTATCTTGATGAGCTGACCAAAGAGTATGCGGCTCCTTCCAGGTACGATGTTGATGCGGTGCTCCTGTACGATGAAGAGGATGATATGGTACAGGTTGCCAAGGCCGTTGCCATGATCCAGCAGGAAGGCAAAACGGTGAGGGGCATCACTTCAGATGAAGATATCAGATACAGAGAAAAGTATGTTTTGAGCAATGGCAATCTGGTCAAGGAGGTTAAATAATGTTAACAATTGCATTACCTAAGGGCAGACTAGGGGATAAGGTTTATGATATGCTTGCAGCTGCCGGTTATGACTGTCCGGGTTACTATGACAAGAACAGAAAACTTGTTTTCGAAAGTCCCGAGAACAATGTTAGATATCTTCTGGTAAAGCCAAGTGATGTGGCAATATATGTGGAGCATCATGCTGCAGATGTAGGTATTGTAGGTAAGGACATTCTGCTGGAACAGGGCTCGGATGTTTATGAGCTGCTTGATCTTAAGATAGGCAAGTGCAGAATGTGTGTGGCAGCACCGGAAGACTATGTGGAGGACAAGGACAGGACTCTGAGGGTTGCGACTAAATATGTCAATGTTGCCAAGGAATTCTACGGAGGCAGAAACAGAGCCATAGAGATTATCAAGCTGAACGGGAGCATCGAGCTGGCACCGATTCTGGGGCTTACTGATGTTATTGTTGATATAGTAGAAACTGGCGGCACCATTAAGGAGAACCACCTTAAAGTGATTGAGGAGTTCAAGGATATAAGCGCCAGATTCATAGCCAACAAGACCAGCTTCAAATTTGAAAATGAAATTATCACTGACATGATGAACAAACTGGGAGAACAGATTAAATAATGAGCAGATTTCTGAACAGTGCATATACTAACCTGAAACCATATACTCCGGGTGAGCAGCCAAAGTCGGTTACAAGACTTATTAAGCTGAACACCAATGAGAATCCCTATCCTCCGGCGCCCGGTGTGCTGAAGGTGATAAATGATGATGAACTGAACAAACTTAAGCTCTACTCGGATCCTGAGGCGGCGTCCCTTGTTGAGGCGATTGCCGAATTTAACGGTCTGGACAAGAGTCAGGTAATGGTTGGAAACGGATCTGACGAAATACTTGCTTTCGCATTCATGGCATTCAGAAGCGAGAACAACAGGATTCTGTATCCTGAGATCAGTTACAGTTTCTATCCTGTATACTGCGACATTTTCCATGCTGACGGTGTCAAGGTGCCCCTTGATGATGAGTTTAGAGTAGTTCCGTCAGATTACTATGATGCAGACGGCACTGTAGTAATTACGAATCCCAATGCTCCCACCGGAATTGCTCTGACCAGAGAAGAAATAAGAGGAATACTGGAGCATAACAGAGATAATCTTGTTATCATAGATGAAGCTTATGTGGACTTCGGAGGCGAAAGCGCTGTGCCGCTGATTAATGAGTACGACAACCTGCTTGTGGTGCAGACATTTTCCAAATCCAGGAGCCTGGCGGGAGCACGTATAGGAATGGCAATGGGAGCATCTGAAATAATCACGGATCTGAACAGAATCAAGTTCAGTTTCAATCCGTACAACCTCAACAGGCTGAGTATTCTCGCAGGCGTTGAGGCAATGAAAGACAGAGCGTATTTTGAAAAGACATCCGGACTTATTGCCGAGACACGTGACAGCTTTGTTAAAG
>JALEUQ010000113.1 GCA_022780965.1 Clostridiales bacterium | reverse complement strand
TGGCAATAGCAAAGAGGACACACCTGTTCCCATACCGAACACAGAAGTTAAGCTCTTTAGCGCTGATGATACTTGGTGGGAGACTGCCTGGGAAAGTAAGACGTCGCCGCTTTGAAACCGACTCTTTTGAGTCGGTTTTTTTCTTTGTAAAAAATGTATAGACAGCATTTTTATGTTATACTATGTGTGTATGCGTATATGCAATTTGGAGGTAACATGACAATAATTAAACTTTTGTTTGTCTTGATGATTGTACTTCCTTTCGCAGCACTTTTAGGATATCTGTTAATGCGTATGGCTCAGGATTTCAATGATGCAGCTTCTGAAACGACTGAAATGTCATCTGGTGAACATAGGAGTCAGAGGGCTCGGAGCGGTCGGAGGACCATGAGTGGTCAATCTGTTGAACGAGACAGGAAGCGTGACAGGAAGGCTGACTTGAAGCGTGATAAGAAACGAGACAGGAAACGTGACGCAAACCGTGTCGGCAAGATGACATCAAATAAAAGAAATGTTCGAAAAGGAAGAAAAACAGTATATAACGACAGTTACAGCAACGATTTCACATCGTATCCTAAGGATCCGTATGCTGACTTCAAACGACCGGACTTCGACAAACAGATAAAGGCGAGGATGAAGAACAATGAATAATGGCTGTTTTATTACATTTGAAGGCATAGATGGTTCAGGCAAATCTACTCAGATAAGTCTGCTTGAAAAGAAACTGCGTGATGCAGGTTATGATGTTCTGCTTACCCGTGAACCCGGCGGAACAGAAATAGGGGAGAAAATCAGAAGTATTATTCTCGATCCTTCTAATGAAGAGATGGATCAAATGACGGAAGCATATCTATACGCTTCTTCCAGAGCTCAGCTGGTGCGTCAGGTGATAGTTCCTGCTGTCAATGAAGGCAGGATTGTAATTTGTGACAGATTTGTTGATTCTAGTATTGCTTATCAGGCTTATGGCAGACAGATGGGTGAGACCATAGAGCTCTTAAACAGTTTTGCTGTGGGTGAATGCTTGCCGGACATAACTTTCCTGCTGAGGATTGAACCTGAGAATACAAGGTCGAGGATGGAGGGAAGGGAGCTTGACAGAATAGAAATGGCTTCTGATGACTTTCATTACAGGACTTTCCTCGGTTATGATCAAATAGCAGCAGCAAATCCGGACAGAGTTGTTGTTATTGACGGCAGAGATTCAGTAGAACACATTCATGAGTTGATAATGATAAATCTTCAAAGATTAGATGAATTTGACGGTATTAGATGATTTGACGGTTTGGTAAATAATTAGGCGACAGGTAACAAGGTGAATTTCGATTATTTTAAAGACAATCAGAGACTGATCAGACGGCTTAACGAGAGCGTACTGGCAGGTAATGTTTCCCATGCATACATCTTTGAGGGCGATACATGGCTGGATAAGCGAAAATTCGCAGACTCTTTTGCAAAGGGGATACTTTGTCCTGACGGCAGAGGTGAGAACTGCGGCAGATGCAGCATGTGCGCCAAGATTGACAACGGCAACTGTGAGGACATCATATATGTAGAACCGGAAAAATCCGGAAATGTGAAAAATGAGAGCATTATTCTCATGCAGGAACAGCTTAAGACTAAACCATTCGGCAGTCGTCACATAGCCGTAGTTGACAAGGCTGACACAATGACCGACAGAGCACAGAACAGACTGCTCAAGACGCTGGAGGAACCTCCCGGCGATACGGTTATAATACTGCTTTCTGAGAATATGGAGAACCTGACTCAGACTATCAGGTCAAGATGTGTAAAGTTTCACATTAATCATCTGGGCGGTGAGAGTTACGACTTCATGATGGATACAGCGAGCAGACTCATCGATATGGTCAGCAATCACGGAACATTTTATGAGCTTACTAAAGAAATAAGTTCAATATATAAAGATAAAGAAAAAGTCTGCGCTCTCCTTGACAGCATGGAGGTGGTATACAGAGACATGCTGGTTAACGGTGCAGATAAGATAATTACACTTAAAACAGATGATATCGTAAATAATATTCATTTGGTTGAGGATGCGGCAAGAGATGTGAGAATCGGTGTGTCGCCGGCTACAGCCATAAAGAATCTTTTAATAAAAATCGGAGGAGTAAGATGACAAAAGTTGTAGGTGTCAAGTTTAAAGATGCGGGGAAACTGTACTATTTCAGCCCCGGTAACATAGATGTTAAAACAGGAGACAATGTAATCGTAGAAACTGCCAGAGGACTTGAATTCGGCAATGTTACCATGGGAATTACAGATATTAAAGAGTCCGAGCTTGTGGCACCGCTCAAAAACATTATTAGAATTGCCACAAGAAAAGATGTTGAGAAACACAAGGAGAATCTTGCGAAACGCGATGAAGCCCTGAGGATATGTCAGGAAAAAGTTGATGCACACAAGATAGAAATGAAGCTTATAGATGTTGAGTACACTTTTGATAACAGCAAAGTGGTATTCTACTTCACTGCCGACGGCAGAGTTGATTTCAGAGAGCTTGTTAAAGATCTGGCTTCAGTGTTCCGAATGAGAATTGAACTTAGACAGATCGGTGTGAGAGATGAAGCAAAGATGCTTGGAGGTGTTGGAACCTGCGGCAGAGGCCTATGCTGCAACACGTGGCTTAGAGATTTCGAACCGGTGTCAATAAAAATGGCCAAGGTTCAGAATCTGTCTCTTAATCCGTCAAAAATATCGGGAATGTGCGGACGACTCATGTGCTGCCTTAAATTCGAAAATGAAGCATATAATTATCTTAAGAAAGGTATGCCTTCAGTAGGAGAACGCATTAAAACTCCAGACGGTAAAGCGCTGGTTACGGAAGTCAATATTCTTGAAAACATCGTTAAGACAAGACTGATTCTGGAAGAGGGCGACAAGAAGAAGGGCATAGAGGAGAAGTTAAGCAATGAATACTACAGCTATGCCAAGGAGGAAATCAAACGCCTTGGTAAACACAAATCAGGCGGCGGCAAGCATGACGATGATTTGAGCAATCTCGATAAGGATACACTCAAAGAGATTGAAAAGCTTATGAAGGACTAACAGAAACGTATGACTTTGAGAATTGATGAAATTGGATTCGGCAATCTGAAACTTATTCAGGATCCGGAACAGTTCTGTTATGGAGTAGATGCTGTTCTGCTTGCAGATATGGCTTCAGGATGCGGCAGTTTCAAGAAAGCTGCGGACTTGGGAACAGGTACAGGAATTATCCCTTTAATCCTGTCAAGCAAAGATGAAGGAATGCATATAACCGGGTATGATGTTATCGGCAGCAATATTGAGCTGGCTCGAAAAAGTGCGGAATTAAACGGACTTGCGAGCAGGCTGGAATTTCACCAAATGGATGTG
Organism: Clostridiales bacterium; assembly: GCA_022780965.1. Taxonomy (GTDB): domain Bacteria; phylum Bacillota; class Clostridia; order Peptostreptococcales; family Anaerovoracaceae; genus Lentihominibacter. The sequence goes on along the minus strand of JALEUQ010000113.1, from coordinate 3,397 downwards.
ATAGACATACCGGGTTGTGAGGATAAGGAAAGCGTTCAGCTGGTAACATGCAATCCGCCTTATTTCAAACGTGGGGCAGGAATAGTCAATGAAAATTCAGTTAAGTTTGTTTCTCGGCAGGAAACTACAGGGACAGTAGACGACTTTGCAGCAGCTGCAGCACATCTGCTTCAGGAACGGGGACACTTTTGCATGATTCACAGGCCGGACAGATTGGTTGACATAATCTGTTCGTGCAGAAAGTACAGGCTTGAGCCTAAGGAATTGAGAATGGTGGCACCAAGAGAGAATGGAATCCCCAATATGGTGCTGATACACTGCATCAAGGGTGCGGGCAAGGAGCTTAAGGTGAAACCGACACTGAATATTTATAAGTCAGGTGCGAATGGAGTGTATACTGAGGAAGTTATTGGAATTTACGGCAAATAAAGGCTATTCATACAAAAGTAATAGATTAATAATTATTGATAGAATATAACAATTGTGGTATGATTTTCCTAAAGTGATGAGACATCACAAATAGTGATGTGAAAGGAGCGACTTATGAGTGTTACAATTGACCTTAAGATGTTGGGATTCGCACTGGTTATTATTGCAGTCGTTATTCTGATTATTTATCTCGTGCTTCTTGTCAGAAAACTGATTGTGACCATGACCAAGGTCAATACTCTTCTGGATGATGTCCAGGTGGTAACAGATGTTGTTTCCGACAGAACTAAAGAGGTTGACGGGATGATTGACGAGGTGTCCGGAACAGTATCAGAACTTGTGGCAGCTGTGAAGGAAAAAAAGAATGTCGTTGCAGCAACTTCTTCGGTAATTAAAGCTGTTATCAGCGTAAAGAAAGCGATTGAAAAAGAGGACGAGAAGTAAGGAGAATGGTGAAAGGGTATGAAAGCGACAGGGATTGTAAGAAAGGTGGATGAATTGGGAAGAATCGTTCTTCCAATCGAACTTAGAAGAACACTGAACATTGACATTAAAGATCCGGTGGAGATTTTTGTCGATGGAGACTCTATCATGTTAAAGAAGTACGAGCCAGCGTGCATATTCTGCGGCAGTTCTGACAATGTCAGACAGGTAAGAGGCAAGAATATCTGTGCAGCGTGTATCGAAGAATTAAGAAATATGTAGAGAGAAAACAGGCGGTGCCATGCATCGCCGTTTTTTATGAGGGCAGATAAATGAAAAGAAGGATACTTATTATCGCAACAGGTGGAACAATAGCTTCTGAGAGGACTCCATATGGTTTAATTCCGGCAATGACTCCGGAACAGCTGCTGTCATACTTGCCTGAGCTGGGTAAAGAAATTGAAATCAATACAATATCGCTGTTCAGCATTGACAGCACTAATATGATGCCGGATAACTGGGTTGCAATAAGTGAAGCTATCCGTGCAGCTTATGATGATTACGATGGTTTCGTAGTGTGTCATGGAACGGATACAATGGCGTATTCTGCTGCTGCCGTATCTTACCTGATTCAGAATTCACCTAAACCAATAGTATTTACAGGTGCACAGAAACCAATGGGTTCTGAAATAACAGACGCCAAAACAAATCTTAGAGACAGTATAATATATGCTTCTGACGAGGAATCGTACGGAGTGCAGATTGTTTTTGACGGTAAGGCAATAGCAGGAACGAGGGCGAAAAAAACCCGTACCATGAGTTTCAGTGCTTTTTCCAGCATTAACTATCCTTATCTTGCGGGAATATATGACGGCAGAATAATAAGATATGCAGATAACGGTATCAAAGGTGCAAGACCTCTGTTCAGCAGCAACATTAACCAGAAAGTGTATCTGATGAAACTCGTGCCGGGAATTACACCTGATCTTATTCCGAGCATTTTCGCATCATATGACGGTATAATAATAGAGAGCTTTGGGGCCGGTGGAATTCCGGAGAACATAGAAGGGCAGCTTTTTGACGAACTGGCCAAGTATGACCCTCTCAAAAAAGTAGTAGTGATGGCAACTCAGGTACAGTATGAGGGCAGCAATATAGACGTATATCAGGTGGGCAAGAAGTTAAGTTCAAAATTCAATATTCTTGAAGCTCGTGACATGACCCTTGAAGCTGCCTATACGAAACTCATGTGGGTACTTGCTCAGGACAACAGATCATGGGATGAACTCAGGTCATTATACTATTCTTCCATTGGATGCGATACACTGTTTTAATCATTGATAATGATGTGGTAATTTAGTATAATGATTTAGCTAGAAAAAACTATCGGAGGGATATTTGTGGCAAAATTTCTTGTACAAAAGAGCGATCCGCTGAAGGGTGAGGTTACAATCAGCGGTTCGAAGAATGCTGTGCTTCCAATAATGGCGGCTACGCTTCTTACTGAAGAAAAATGTGAGATAAATGATGCTCCGGATTTAAGAGATGTTGAAGTAATGTGCAAACTTCTTGAGAGTCTGGGATGCAGTGTAGATAAAAAACTTGAAGATAATTGTGTTGAAGTGGTTCCCGGTACTGATATCAAGGGAGAAGCTCCATACGATCTTGTTAAGATGATGAGAGCTTCAATTCTGGTGCTGGGTGCATTGATACACAGAACCGGGCACGCGGTAATTCCTCTTCCGGGGGGATGTGCCATCGGTAAGAGACCTGTGGAGCTTCATCTTAAGGGTCTTAGGGCAATGGGCGTGTCCATAGACGAAGGCAAGCTTGCGAGAGGTATCGTTGATGCGAAGGCAGACAGCCTTAAAGGAGGGACAATTTATCTTGATTTCCCAAGTGTAGGAGCTACTGAAGTAATAATGATGGCGGCTACACTCGCTGACGGTACAACCGTACTTGAAAATGCAGCTCAGGAGCCTGAAATCGTCGATCTGGCAAGTTTTCTCAACAAAATGGGAGCACGCATTAAAGGCGCCGGAACTGATACTGTCAAAATCGTAGGAGTGGACAGACTTAAAGGAGTCAAGCATTCTGTAATTCCTGACAGAATAGAAGCGGGAACATTCATGGTTGGCGCAGCATTAACAAAAGGTGACGTGATTATTAAGAATGTGGTGCCAAGTCATCTTAAAGCTGTAATTGCCAAACTTAGTGAATGCGGTGCGGATATTTCTATGACTGAAGATGGAATGAGGGTTCGAGGCGATGTGAATCCAATCATTGCAACCAACATCAAGACTCTGCCGTACCCTGGATTTCCTACTGACATGCAGTCACCGTTTATGGCTCTTCTTGCTGTTGCCAAGGGGCCAAGTGTCGTAATCGAAACTGTATTTGAAAACAGATTCATGCACGTAGGCGAATTCAACAGAATGGGTGCAAACATCAAGACTGACGGAAATGCTGCCATGATTCCTGGTGACAAGAAGCTGGAGGGAGCACAAGTTGTGGCTACTGACTTAAGAGCAGGAGCAGCAGTGGT
>JALEUQ010000096.1 GCA_022780965.1 Clostridiales bacterium | reverse complement strand
GCTGTTGTTAATGTATGATGCCATCTTTTCTTCTGCAATCGGGAAGTTCTGAAGCTTATTGTCAAGCCATGCCAGGAACATGTCCTTACTTGCAGGAATGATTTCCACAATATTGACAATGCTGTCATACAGTCCAGGTATAATCATCCACGAAATTCCTGTTACAACAATCAGCAGAATTGCCAGTGACAGCATGGTGCCACAGACCTTGGCAATTGTCAGATCACTTTTGAGCGGCCTGCCGTGACTACGGAGAACCGCATATATTTTCCTGACATACCAGTTATAGATGGGGCACAGAAGGTATGCGAAAACAAATCCCCATACGAAAGGCTCCATAATACTCGAAAAACTGTCAAGTGCGCTGCGCACCGTATTAAATCTAAGCAATGCGAAATATACCAGAATACAGCTTGTAATTACAAGGAATGCTGTAATTCCCCATTTAACATTTTCTTTGTCCAGTCTTATCTTCATGTAACCTACCTCGCCACATAACTATTCATAATATATTTTACACCAATTCATTTCTCATGTCTTGCAGTTTTTATACTCATTCCCTTGAGTTTTGGTCCCGGCCATTCTTAAGTGTTTTTTGATTTTGGGACTTGAATTTATGCATAATTAATGTATAATGATATAAGAATTTTGCATTTTGTACGTTTTTGTTGAATATTTATGCATTGAAATTAATTTATAAACACGGAGGATAATAATTATGGCTAAAGAAAAAGTAGTTCTGGCTTATTCAGGCGGATTAGATACAACAGCTATCATCCCATGGCTTAAGGAAACATACGGCTACGATGTAATATGCTGCTGCGTTGACTGCGGACAGGGAGAAGAACTTGACGGCCTTCAGGAGAGAGCAGCTTACTCAGGCGCAAGCAAGCTTTACATAGAAGATGTTGTAGATGAATTTGCAGAGGATTTCATCATGCCGTGCGTTCAGGCAGGTGCAGTATACGAACACAAGTATCTGATTGGTACTGCAATGGCACGTCCTGTTATCACCAAAGCGCTGGTTGAAGTAGCCCGCAAAGAAGGTGCTGTAGCTATCTGCCACGGTGCTACAGGCAAGGGCAACGACCAGATTAGATTCGAACTGGGAATCAAGGCACTGGCTCCTGACATTGAAGTTATTGCTCCTTGGAGAGATGACAGATGGCAGATGGATTCACGTCAGGCAGAGATTGACTACTGCAAGGCACACGGCATCGACCTGCCGTTCTCGACTGACCAGAGCTATTCACGTGACAGGAACCTTTGGCATCTGAGCCACGAAGGTCTCGAACTGGAAGATCCTTCACTGGAGCCAAACTACGACCATCTGCTGGTTCTCGGCAACTCACCTGAGAATGCTCCCGATGAGCCTGAATACGTTACAATGAAGTTCGTTGAAGGTGTACCTGTATCAGTAAACGGCGAAGAAATGAAAGTTGCAGATATCATCAGAAAGCTCAACGAGCTTGGCGGCAAGCACGGCATAGGAATCTGCGACATCGTAGAGAACAGAGTTGTAGGAATGAAATCACGCGGTGTATACGAGACACCGGGAGGAACAATTCTCATGGAGGCTCACCAGCAGCTCGAAGAACTGGTAATCGACCGTGCCACAATGGATCTCAAGAAAGATATCGGCAACAGAATGGCTCAGACAGTATATGAAGGCAAGTGGTTCACACCTGTAAACGAAGCAATGATTGCATTCACCAAGTCAACTCAGAAGTATGTGACAGGCGAAGTTAAATTCAAGCTCTACAAAGGCAATATCATCAAGGCCGGAACAACATCACCTTATTCACTGTACAGCGAGAGCCTTGCTTCATTCACAACAGGCGACATGTACGACCACCACGACGCAGCCGGATTCATCACACTCTGGGGTCTGCCTCTTAAGGTTCGTGCAATGAAACTGAAGGAACTGGAGAACGAAAACAATAAATAAAATTCCGATTTAATAATCGTAACCGCAGAAATCAAAGCGGCGCCTGCAGAACAGCATAAACTGCCTGCCGGCGCCGCTTTCGCGTTTTCATTCAGTTTTCGCCGGTACCATACCGGCCTTCAGCGAGAACCTGATTATTCTGACTTCCAGAGTCCGTGAAGGTTGCAGTATGCATATGCAGCAACAACCTTGTCATCTGCAGTCAGCGCAAATTCAGCTGCCGGAGCATCTCCTGCCTTGAGAGTCTTGCGCTGTACACCCTTCTCAGTCTCGAGAGCAATCCACTCAATATAGTGTTCCTCAATCATTGGATGTTCAACTGAACCAACAACAACCTTAACGATATTGCCGTCTACAGTTACTACAGGCACATGCTTCTCAACAGCAGCATCTGTTGTACCTGCAACTACCTCAGTCATCTTCTGGCCGCAGCACATCATTGGTACACCTGCATCATTAATAACTCCTACGAAATTTCCGCAGTGATCACATCTAAAAAACTTCATTTCTTTTCTCCTTTCAAAATATTAATCCTTTATTTCCAACTACCCTTCGAGCAGTTTGATTACTTCATTTCCATCATACACAACTCTCTCAAGACCTTCAACCTCAATTCTGTACAAAGCATTGGCCGCCATGTGTTCAGCCACCTGCTCCAGGTCTCTGATTCCGCTCTTGCATCTGTGCATAATCATTATCTGCTCCAGACCTGACTCTGTAACCTGCACTTCATCATGGCGAAGACCCATTTTATCAATAACCTTAGGAAGTGCAAACTTTGAGAAAATAATCTTTTTCTCATCTTCAGTATAATCCGGCAGTTCGATTACCGCGAATCTTGACAGCAGCGGTGCGCTTATGTCCGCCTTCACATTGGCAGTTGCAATCGGATATACTCCGGAAGTCGGAATCATGCATTCCATGTAGTTGTCAGTGAATCCCAAGTTATCAAGCAGCGTCAGCAGCACATCCGACGGATTGGCGCTTCCCTTGCCGCTGTTAGCCTTGTCCAGCTCATTGATAATGAACACCAGATTTGACTCGCCTGCATGGGAGAATGCTTCCATGATCATTCCCGGTTTGGCATTGGAATAAATTCTGGAACTTCCCGTCAGCTGCTCCGGATCGTTGATGGAACTCATGTCAAGAGTGGTCCACGGCAGCTTGAGGATTTTGGCCACCGCATAGGCTATCTGCGATTTGCCCGTGCCTGCAGGTCCGATGAGTAGAATGCCGTATGCAGGCAGTGTATGAGTCCTGTTTATCTGTATTATTGTTTCTATTATTCGCTGTTTGACTGACTCCATGCCGTACAGTTCTTCGTCAAGAATTCTCCTTGCCTCAACAGGATCGATGGACTCAAAGAAGTTGTTCTTCCACTGAACGTTCATCATTATGCTGAGCGCTCGCTGAGCATGTCTTCTCTCAGCCGGAGTAACCTCATTTGATCTTGCCACAGCCAGATTCCTGCTTGCCCAGACTCTAATGTTGTCAGGCAAAGTTCTCCCGGCGCAGTTGATAAAGTCTGTAATACTCTGGAGAGACGTCAGCTTCATGGCGTCACAGTCCTCAATGATTTCATGGGACAATTCAGCCTCCGAAGGGGCATTGCTTGCGAGAAGTCTCTGAATCATATACTGTAGGAATCCGTCCTCAGCGCTTAGTTTGGAGCCGCCGCCCAGTGCTATCTCGCTGATGCCGTACACGCAGTACCCTCTCTCGTTATTTACTCCATCGAGTCTTACCTTGATATGATTCTCGCCCAGCCACTGAAGCAGACTGACGAATCTGGCGTCCACTTCCTTAATGTCTGCGGACCATACGCCTGTACTCGTTTCGAACTCGAAACTGGTCTTCTTTACCGGATTGGTGAACATGCCTTCAGACTGGCTGTCCCATTTCTTATGTTCGTTATCAATAACCACAACAGGCTTGTCCGGTGTCATCTCGTGTTCATTGCTGTAAAACAGCTCATATGTGCACACCGGCTCCGTTCCTGCATCCGGGATCTTGCTGAAATCAAATACCGCCATTTCCAATTAGTCCTTCCTTTGTAATTACGTTAATTATATCAAAATTTCATTGCCCCAACAACTTCCATACGGCAAGGATTTAGTGTAGAATTGTTCTGTATGAATTGTTACTAAATCAACAGATTGGAGATAAATTACATGGCAAAAATGTGGAAAGGCAGATTCACTAAATCTGCGACACAATCAGCAAACGAATTCAACGCATCAATTCAGTTCGACCAGAGATTCTACGCTCAGGACATCCAGGGCAGCACAGCTCATGCACGCATGCTGGCTAAGCAGGGCATCCTCACGGCAGATGAAGCTGAAGCTATCACTTCAACTCTGGCCGCAATCAAAGAAGATATTGAAGACGGCAAGATTGAATTCACCATCGAGAACGAAGACATACACATGAATATCGAGGCTGTTCTCACAGAAAGAATCGGGGATACCGGCAAGAAGCTGCACACTGCCAGAAGCCGAAACGACCAGGTTGCCGTAGACTTCAGGCTTTACATGAGACAGGAAATCGACCTGATCATCGCACTTGTTGAGAAACTCAAAGAAGCTCTTTACAAGATTGCAGAAGGAAACCAGGAAACAATCATGCCGGGTTACACCCACCTGCAGAGAGCACAGCCGGTCACACTGGCTCACTACATGCTGGCGTACTACCAGATGTTCTCAAGAGACGCTTCAAGACTTACCGACTGCCGTAAACGCCTTAATCAGCTTCCTCTGGGCAGCGGAGCTCTGGCAGGCACCACATACAATACCGACCGGGACTTCCTGGCAAAAGAGCTGGACTTTGACGGCATCTGCCCTAATAGTATTGATGCAGTCAGCGACAGGGATTTCGCCCTTGAATTTCTTTCGGATGCCTCAATACTCATGATGCACCTGAGCAGATTCTGCGAGGAGCTTATCATCTGGAACTCAACTGAATTCGGCTTCATCGACATGGACGACGCCTTCAGTACAGGCAGCAGCATTATGCCTCAGAAGAAGAATCCGGACATGGCAGAACTGATTAGAGGCAAAACCGGCAGAGTTTACGGTGACATGATTACCCTCTTCACTCTGATGAAAAGTCTCCCGCTGGCATACAACAAAGACATGCAGGAAGATAAACCGCCGGTGTTCGATGCTGTGGACACTTTGAAGGCATCCATAGGAATATTCACAGAAATGATCAGCACAATCACCTTCAACAAAGATACAATGCGTGCTGCTGTCAAGAACGGTTTCATGAATGCTACCGATGCTGCTGACTATCTGGTTCGCAAGGGAATCCCGTTCAGAGACTGCCACGAAATCATCGGCCGAATAGTCCTTCACTGCGTAAACAACAATACGGCAATTGAAGACATTCCTCTGGAAACCCTCAGAGAGTTTTCAGATAAGTTTGATGAGGACATATACGAAAACATCACAGCTGAAGCATGTGTCAATGCCAAGAAATCAAAAGGCTCCACGTCTTTCGCAAGCGTGAGGGAGCAGCTTGAGACAATTAAGAACAGCAAATAATCATTGAATATGTCAACCCTGCGCCGCTGAAGCAGCGCAGGGTTTCGCTTAACATTAAAGGGCTTCACATTAACAGTAGTCGTTAACGTGACAGCCCTTTTTCATCCTGCTATCAAATATTGAACTATGTGTTTACTTGTTCTGATTGCTTTCGCAGTACTCTCTGCAGGCATCAATAGTACCTTCCATCTTGTCTGTTATTGATGACTTGAGGAAAGCATAGAACTCTTCCAGACGGTGTCCCTTGAGATTCTCACCGACTATTTCCAGATAGTCATTTCTGCTCATATCCATGCTTACAGGCATGAACCCCTGCTCAAGCAGATAGTAGTTCATGGCGAATACTGCAAGCTCCGCACTGTACTCTTCGAATGGATAAATGTCCATAATCTTGTTGTGAATGTACATGGCTTTGAGAACCACGTCACTGCCCGCCTCTTTCCTGTAGACCCTTCTCAGGCAGTCATCAAGTTTCTCTTCAATATCAAGAGAATGAGCCGGTACATGGTTTATGGAGTATATCACCGGATTCGTCTTCCTGAAGTATGCGCCTTCGTCTTCTCTTAGCGTTCTGTATGAGCTGAGCAGCAGGTACTTGTCAAGATAGTTGCCCATCTCAAGGCAAATGAAAGCCACTCTGATAACGTCCCTGAAATTCTGTATGAAAATGTAATCTTTCACAGGCAGGTCACGCTGCAGTTCTCCACTTAGGATTTCATCAATCTTCACGTCTTCTCTGTGTGCATTCCTGCTTACCAGCGAACCTCTAATCATGTCCTTCACGCATATTTCTCTGACTGCTTCCTTGAGAAGCCTATCTGACTTGATATATGCCGCCAGTTCCTTCTGCATACTGTATAGTTTATCGTTCTGCATCTCCCGTCTCCTAGTTCAAAAGGAATCCTATTCTGCCGATAGCGCCCGGATATTTGTAGAACTCCACGCCGCCGAAATCTCCCTCAATTTTCCTGAGTGCAGGCATCTTGCTCTTGAGAAAATCGTAACTGATGGTAGGCATGAAAACGATGTCGTATTTATGCTGGAAAGTAAGCTGAAGAAGGTCAAGAACCTCGTCTTCATTGAAGCCCTCTTTTATGGAAACATCAAGTCGTATCTTGAGTCCCTGTCCTACAGCTGCATTGATGCCGTCAATTACAGGCTGCAGGTGCTTGCCGCCGTTTGTCTTCTCGTATTTAGTATAATTCAATGTATTTACTGTCACTGTAACGTCAGTGATTCCATTTGCTTTAAGTTCTGCCGCCTTCTCTGCCAGGTCCTGGCCGTCAGTGACTGCAGTTGTGATTTTTTCGTCCATTTCATCTTCCTCGTTGCAATTATTTTACATTTTATTTTACTTTAAAAAACGTATATAGTCAACGTCTCACAAGTGTGCTAAACTTGAGGCATGAAGATTTTAGCAATAGGAGATACACACGGTAAACTTAATAAAGTTCGCGACATTTACAGCAAGCTCAACGATATCGATCTGATACTCCACACAGGCGATCACATGAGCGACGGTCTTGATTTCTCAGAGCAGGTTCACGTTCCATGTGTGGCAGTCAGAGGCAACTGCGACGGCAGCATGAGTCGTGAGGATTTTGAAATAATAAGCTGTGAGTGCGGCAATATTCTTCTCACTCACGGTCACATGCAGAGAGTCGGATACGACATTCAGAATCTGCTGTATCTGGCACAGGAGAATGACTGCATTGCTGCAGTATACGGACATACACATGTGGCTTCAATTGAGGAGGTTGACGGAATTCATCTTATTAATCCTGGAAGCCTCACACAGCCAAGAGACGGGTCTGAGGGAACATACGCTATCCTGCGCACATCCGAGGACTCTTTTGATGCATCAATCGTGTACTATTCAACAGTAATGGGCACAGGAAGGAGAAAACCGCAGGCTGGTTACATACGCAGCCTCATACAATACAGTGACAGATTCTAACAGGAGACATCTAATAAATCGAATTATTATCTACATAGCAGGCATGATGATTCTCGCTCTTGGGATTACTTTGAACACCAAGACTGAGCTTGGGGTTTCACCTCTTATAAGCATGCCTTTTTCTGTATCGGAAATTACAGGGCTGAATTTCGCAGCGCTGGCATTTATAATGTACACTTTGTTCACGATAATTGAAATCTGGCTTGAGGGAGACAGACGCAATAAGATTGACTGGCTTCAGATACCTTATTCTCTGTTGTTCAGTCTGCTTCTGCAGCTGTATGGCACGGCATATGATGCATTGGGCATTAACATGAACGGATTCATTCCGCGGTTCATAATGCTTCTGTTTGCTGTTGCTCTGACCGGCATCGGAGTATCCATGTCGGTATCCATGAAGCTGCTGCCTAATCCTGCAGACGGACTTGCCCGAGAAGTGGGAATCAAGCTTAAACGCAGTCTGGGGCTGGGCAAGAATACTATCGACATTACCAGCGTCGCCATCACATGTGCCATCGGGCTCATTTCTGTCCATCACATTGTCGGTGTGGGCATAGGAACTGTAGTGGCAATGATTGGCGTAGGTCGTGCCATCGCCCTGTTTAATCACTTCGCTCTGAAACCGATGCTCAAGGCTGCAGGCATGGTGGAAGGCACCAGGTCCTGACAGCCGTAAGAACACTCGCAGCAAGGAGAATATCCATGGACTATTTTGTTGAGTACAGAAACAAGCTTCGAACACCTGACGAAGCAGTCAAGGCAATCAAAAGCGGCGACTGGGTAGATTACACTACTGCAACTGCCAAACCGTCACTGCTGGATGAGGCTCTGGCCCGCCGCAGAGATGAACTCGCTGACGTTAAAATCAGAGGCAACATGCTTGAAGGCCCTCTGCATGTGGTTGAATGCGACCCGACACAGGAGCATTTCGTATACCACACCTGGCACTGCTCACCGTACGAACGCAAACTTTGCGATCAGGGGCTCTGCTACTACACTCCAATGGTGTTCCACAATCTGACTGCATACTACCACTTTTTCATTGATGTGGACGTTGCCATGATATCCGTGCCTCCTATGGACAAGCATGGCTATTTCAATTTTTCTATCAACACCGGCACGTCGGCGGAGATTCTTCGCCAGGCAAAGACTGTAATTCTGGAAATCAACGAGAATCTTCCCAAAGTTCGCGGCGGCTACGATGACTGCATACATATTTCTCAGGTTGACATGGTTGTTGAGGGGTCTCACGATCCTTTCCCTGATCGGGAGGAAGTTCCTATTACCGACCAGGAGCAGCGCATCGCCGAGAACATCGTCCCATATATTCGCAATGGATCTACACTCCAGATCGGCGTAGGAAGCATGCCTGATGCAATTGCCAGAATTCTAGCCGAATCCGACCTGAAGGATCTAGGAATGCATACTGAGCTCTGTTCTGACGCATATCTTGATCTGTTCCACGCAGGCAAGCTTACTAACGAATACAAGAACATCAACCCGCGCAAAAGTGTCATGGGTTTCGCCATAGGTTCACGCCAGCTGTACGACTGGCTGGACGACAACCCAAGTGTCATGGCTTATCCGCTTGAATACGTTAACAAACCTGAAGTCATAGGCAGAATTGATAATATGGTATCAATAAACAGCTGCATCAGCGTGGACCTTTATGGACAGGTCAGTTCCGAAAGTGTGGGCACGCGCCAGATAAGCGGCACAGGCGGACAGCTGGACTTCCTTGAAGGTGCGTCTATTTCCAGAGGAGGCAGAGCTTTCATATGCCTTAACTCTACATTCAGGGATTCGAATGGGATTCTCCAATCCAACATCGTTCCCAGCTTCAAAGGTGAAATCATAACTTCTCCGCGAAGTTATGTGTACTACATAGCAACCGAATTCGGAGTGGTCAATCTGGAGGGAGCATCATCGTGGGAACGGGCAGAACGACTCATCTCCATTGCACATCCGGATTTCAGGCCATGGCTTGAAGAAGAAGCTGCCAAAATGAGAATCTGGCGAAAAAGATAGGCCTATATGCCAAAAGATAGCTGGCACCATTTCTGCAATCTAAAACTGCTGAATCGATGTATCCATCAATTCAGCAGTTTATTTATTCCTGTTTATTTGCTTCAGTGAAGTGAAAGCTCTGCTAAAGAGCAATCGTCTTGATTATCACTATGACAAACACGACTATGTATATTATCGTCTCAAAAAGGAGCACCACTTTGACAATCTCTGTGAACTTCTCCATTCCCTTGCCGTGTTTGATTCTGTACCTTGTATTTTTACCAATGCTTCTGAGCAGAACAATAAGTAAAATTATTCCCACTGCCAGAGCAACGAATAATATTGCCATTTATTACGCCTTCCTTTCGAACATGTTACATTCCAATATTCATTTTATGACATGGGCCTCCTACTAGTCAAGATATTTGCTACAGGATACCTGAACTAATGGTTCTTAATGATATACCCTGCTTCAGTTAATGCTCACGTGCAGTATTGATGTTCATGTATACTGATGCAGCCGACGCCAGCAGTTTCCCTGTTTCCTGTGATTCAACGGTGGCAACCAGGTGTGAAATCCTCCTCCCGTCGGATACGATTTGCGCCTTCACGTTGATGACATCCCCCACTTTGGCAGGTCTTATGAATTTAACGTCCAGACTGATTGTTGGAGCATAGTCCTCGCCCGCATAAAAACGTGCAAGTGCTGCAACTGTCATGTCGATGGCTGTGCACATGATACCACCGTGCATCATTCCTGCTCTGTTGGCCTGCCACTCCTGAACAGGGAAGCTGTAAGACAGTTCTCCATTCTCGTAACTGCAGTAATGATATTCTGATCTCATCATCCCATTTATCTGATCATGCTGAAGATTGTTGTTCTCATGAAGAGTTTTCCTTGCATGCTCCTCCAGCTTTGCCTGCATATCCATTTCTTTAGCTGACATTACTTACCGCCTCGTATCATCTTAAATGAATTTCTTCTTTAACTGTTCGAATTCTTCCTGTGTGATAATGTTCTCATCTAGAAGCTCCTTGAGCCTTTTGAGTTCTTCATACGGCAGCTTAGGTTCTGATCCCGAAGTTTCCTTCTCATTCTTTGATGCAGCTTGTTCTGCAGGCTGCATATCTTCAGCTGATGGTTCAGCAGCTGTATTCTTTTGTTTAACTGCTTCGGCTGCAGGTTCTTCAGCAGCCGGTGCAGGTTCGGCATATATTACTCTGTCTTCTGCAGATGGCGCCTTTTCGTATTCGGCGTCGACAGGATTCTGATAAGTGCTTCCATTTGCTCCCTGCTGTTCAAAACCGGCATAGCCACTCTGATATGCATAGCATTCACATTCGCCGACAATCTTGTTAATGTCATCCTGCATCAGTGCCATAGCAACAATTCCAAACCCGAATATTGCAAGGAGCAGATTTACTCCGGCAATTGAAGACACTCTGTTCCTTCCCTTAACTGCAGCCAGCTGTCCGATGTTTTCGGTCATCTTGTAATACCAGTACCATGAATAGAACGGCACAAACATGAACAGCAGCAGCTGTACTGTCTCCGACTTGCCGGTACGCAGTTCTCTACTAATCATCTGGGACACTTTGAACACCCAGTAAAGAGCATAAATTCCCAGAGTGATAATGCTGAACACTATTACCAGCGCAACACTTCTGTATCCTTCAGGTGTCTGAACCGACTTGTTTGTGTTAAATGCACTGTTTGTGTCTGATGTGTTACCTGTATTGCTGTTACTGCTGTAATTCATATTTCCACTCATTTCTGTTCTGTTCCTTTCTGTTCCGTTCACTCCTGCGTTGCCTCGGTTCCATGCATCTGCTGCCGGCACATTGCCTGATGCATCCCATTGAATTACTGCAGCGGTTATATATATTGCCGCAATCTGCGCCATCATTTCAACAATGCTGAAAAATACATTTCCCGCGCCCAGGAAATATCTTGATACTATAAGGGTGAGGATAAATATTGCTGCAGGGACTGCCCACAAAATCGTATTGTATTTAACTATTATCTGCCTAAGTTCCACCGTTTCGGTCAGAAGAGCCACTACCAGCAAAGCGAAAACCGCAAGGCAAAGAAT
>JALEUQ010000082.1 GCA_022780965.1 Clostridiales bacterium | reverse complement strand
AGCTCGGAAAGCATGTGCTCGTAGTACTCGTCATCCACGAGTCCTCTGGTTCTGCCCATGTACAGTGCAATCAGGTACATGCAGATAAGCTGGGTTGTATATGCCTTGGTTGATGCTACAGCAATCTCAGGACCAGCCCATGTATAGAACACGTCATCCGATTCTCTTGCAACTGAGCTTCCTACAACGTTGACTACGCTAAGCACGCGGGCGCCTTTGCTCTTGGCTTCACGAAGAGCTGCAAGAGTATCCAGCGTCTCTCCTGACTGGCTTATTGCAATGAACAGAGTCTTGTCATCAACGAAAGGGTCTCTGTATCTGAATTCGGAGGCAATGTCCACTTCAACAGGGATTCTGGCCATTTTCTCGATAACCAGTTTGCCTACAAGTCCTGCATGATAAGCTGTGCCGCATGCAACGATATACACCTTGTTAAAGTTCTCCAGATCTTCTCTGGTCATTGAGATTCCGTCAAGATTTATGGAATTGTCCGGATTGAGTCTTCTCATCAGAGTCTCCTCGATTGCCTTAGGCTGCTCGTGAATCTCCTTGAGCATGAAATGTTCGTATCCATCCTTCTCGGCTGCATCTGCGTCCCATGTCACATGGAAAATATCTCTCTTGACAATTTTGCCTTCTTCATTGTAAATCTTAATGTCATCCTTTGTCAGCACAACAGTTTCATTGTTTTCAATGAAGAATACGCTTCTGACATACTTGAGCATGGCCGGAATATCCGATGCTATGAAGTTGAAGCCGTCACCCAGGCCTGCAACCAGCGGCGCATCTTTCCTGACTGCTACGATTTTGTCAGGTTCATCTGCTGCTATTGCTGCAACCGCATAGGCGCCTCTCATCTGCTCTACTGCTTTGTTTACTGCTGCATGCAGATCTCCATCATAGTAGATGCCGATAAGATGCGCTATTACTTCTGAGTCCGTATCCGACTTGAACTTAATGCCGTAATCGGTACTGAGCCATGATTTCAGTTCAATATAATTCTCGATTATGCCGTTATGAACAATGGCTATCGAATTGTCGCTGTTGCCGTGAGGATGTGAATTCACATCTGACGGTGCTCCGTGGGTTGCCCATCTGGTATGTCCGATTCCCACCGAGCTGTCGAATTCATCGTCCTGTATTATCTTCTCAAGGTTGGCGATTTCGCCAACGTGTTTCCTTATTTCTATTCTGCCGTCAATGGGAAGTGCGATGCCTGCGGAGTCATATCCTCTGTACTCCAGACGTTTAAGTCCGTCGATAACCTTCTCCTTGGCATTGTCTCTTCCTACATATCCAACGATACCGCACATATTGTATCCTCCGTCCTGCTGTTTATCCGAATCTCTTGGTAATGAGAATGGCCAGTTTCTCTGCCATCATAGTTATCTGTTCAATGTCCTGACCTTCTATCATTACACGCACAAGGGGCTCTGTGCCAGATGGTCTTATCAGCACTCTGCCTGAACCCTCCATGTATTTCTCAATCTTGCTGATTGCATTCTGTATATCAGGATCATTTGTGTATTTGGTCTTATTCTCATTCTTGACTCTGGCATTCTTGAGTACCTGAGGGAATATCTCAATCTCATCCGCCAGCTCCGACGGCTTCCTGCCAGACATTATTACTGCCTGAAGCAGCTGCAGTGAAGAAAGTATACCGTCTCCGGTTGTACTGTGATTTCTGAAAATGATGTGACCTGACTGTTCTCCGCCAATCTGTCCGCCTGTCTTCAGCATGCTCTCCAGAACGTATCTGTCGCCGACTCCCGTTACTTCTACCTTGCAGCCCAATGACTCAAGATATTTGTGGAACCCTATGTTGCTCATCACTGTTGCTGTTACCAGGTTGTGAGTCAGTTCCCCTCTATCCGCCATCATCTTGGCACATATGCAGATAAGCTTGTCTCCATCAATAATTCTGCCCTTCTCGTCAACAGCAATGAGTCTGTCTGCATCACCGTCATAAGCAAGACCCAGTTCTGCGCCCTGACGCACCACTTCCTCCTGCAGGTTCTCAGGATGTGTGGATCCGCACTTGTCATTGATATTTGTACCGTTCGGGCTGTTACCGATAACCGTAACATCTGCTCCCAAATCCCGGTAAACCTTCTCGGCAACTTTGTATGATGCCCCGTTGGCGCAGTCCAGCACTATCTTCCTGCCCTTAATCTCTACATCAATTGTTGACTCAAGATATCTGGCATAAAGTTCAAGAGCATCATCATCAGCTTCAACAACCTTGCCCAGTTTATCGCCGATAATGTCGCTGCTTACATCTCTGTCTCTCAAGATAATATCTTCTATTTCATCTTCTACGTCATCATCCAGCTTGAAGCCGTCCCACTTGAAGAACTTGATTCCATTGTACTCAAAAGGGTTGTGGGATGCCGAAATAACTACGCCCGCATCAGCTCCGTATGCTCTCACTAGATGAGCCACAGCCGGTGTAGGCAGAACTCCCACCTTAATAACATTGCCGCCTACCGATAGAATTCCTGCGCTCAGCGCATCCTCCAGCATGTCTCCCGACAGTCTTGTATCTTTGCCGATAATGAATACCGGTCTCGCATTGTCCCTGCTGAGCACATATGCTCCCGCTCTGCCCAGTTTAAATGCCAGTTCCGGTGTCAGCTCAGAATTCGCTACACCTCTGACTCCGTCTGTTCCAAATAGTCTTCCCATTAATACTCTCCTAATCTGCCACTTTAATTGTCACTTTAGCCTTCTGTTTAATGCCGCCCGGAAGGTATACACCGTAAGGAAGATCCGGTTCCACCTTCACGTTTGTAACACCTCCGCTCTTAATCTCAGAAAGGTCTGCATATGCAGTAATTGAATCGATATTTTTCAAAGTTTCCGCGGTTCCCAGAACAGTGACGGTTTCTATTCCCGTAATGTCGCTAACTCTATATCTGCTCGTAAGTCCCTTCGTCTTAATGTCAACCCCTACATCTTTTGATTCAAGAAGCTGAACTGTAACCATTATCGAGTCTCTGTCATACGCAAGTCCCTGCACTTCTTTGCCTGACTTGTCTACAGCCATAACGTCAGCGCTAATATTTCTGGCCGCTGTCTCTGCATCTGCAGCATCAATGACAGCCTCTGCCGCCACAGTCTTGTTTACAAGACTTGATGCTCCGTACACAGTAACTGTTTCCGGCCATATCTCAGTTGCCCACGGCTTGAGATTCACCTTGTCTTCTCCTGTGAATACGACATTGACGGGCACAGTTTTGCTGATTCTGTCTTCCACTATAACATTAACGGAAGGAACCACTGAATTATCGATGCTTACACCAGCGGGGACCTCAAATTCCAGAGGAAGTTCGTTTTCACCCTTCTGTGCCTTGCCCACATCCACCGTTGCCTTGATGCCGTTGTACTTAATCTTGTTTACTACAGACCTCTTGCCTGTGATTACTGTGCTGGCAGTCAGTTCATCTTCGTTGGATACTGCCAGTCCCTGATTGGCCAGTTCTTCAGTATTTACAAGATTTACTGTAATATTGCTCACTTTGGACTTGGTGTCCGGATCCACATTACCGGTTACGTACACCCAAAGGAACATGGCCGTTATAATGGAAAGAATGATTAGTACCGGTTTCTTGCTAAGCATTGATGTCCCTCCTAAATCTATCCATCACATCGCGCCATGTGTTGAAATTCTGATTGCTTTCCTGCTTGAGATAAAGCGCAAGCAGTGTCTTCTCAACAGTCTTCAGATCAAGGAATCTGTCCAGTCTGCCGTCCTGAGCCATGGAAATAATTCCCGTCTCTTCTGAGACAACAAGAGTCAGTGCATCGGAATGTTCTGTTATTCCAAGGCCTGCCCTGTGCCTTGTTCCAAGTTCCTTGGCTATGTTTTTCTGCGTGGTAAGAGGCAGTACGCATCCTGCCGCATGGACTCTGCCGTCCCTTATGATTACCGCGCCGTCATGAAGAGGCGCACCTTCATAGAAAATGTTGCCGAGTATCTGGTCTGATATCTCAGCATCTATTACCGTGCCGCTTTTTTCTACGATATCGTTGAGCGACACCTGTCTTTCGAATACAATGAGTGCTCCGGTTCTGTCTCTTGAGAATCCTTCAATTGCTGTAATTATCTCGGATACTATACGCTTAGCTTCTTCTTTGTCCTTCTTGCCGACTGTGCCGTTGATAAGCTGGCTTCTTCCCACTGACTCCAGGCCGCGTCTCAGTTCCGGCTGGAAAATTATAAGTATTGCAACAGCACCCAGAGCCACAATGCTCTTGAGCAGCCAGTTTACCGTATGAAGATTCAGCAAATCGGATATAATCATTGCTGCAACCAGCAGAGCTATTCCCTGCAGCAGCTGTTGAGCACCCGTTTTGCGGATAAATACCAGCACATTGTAGACGATGACCGCCACAATGATAATATCAATCACATCCATAACGCTTATGCCATAAAATGCGTTATAGAAAGCATCATAAAAATAGTCTTTCACACCAATCTCCTACAAAATTACATACTTGTTATTATTTTACCGAATTGCCATAAGCATTTCAATAAAAAAGGCGGAGCAAACTCCGCCTTATTGTGTTATTCAGTTTAATGTAACCTGATGCAGCAGATTATTTCTAATATACAGTCTCCAGTACACCGTAGTCGTTGTCGTCTCTCTTGTAAACTACATTTACTGTATCACTCTCAATATTGAGGAATACGTAGAAGCTGTGTGTCAGAAGCTCCATCTGAACGATGGCTTCATCAACGGTCATAGGTACAAGTTCGAATTTCTTCTTCTTAACTACCTTCAGTTCTTCCTGTTCATCTTCAATCTCAGGAAGTTCTGCAAATGTGAAATCCTTCTGACCCTTGTACTTCTTCTGAAGTTTGGACTTGAATCTTGACATCTGCTTGGACAGCTTCTCAATGGATCTGTCTACGCAGTCATACGGATCCTGGGCTTTCACCTCGGAACGAAAAATGGTTCCCCTGGCATTGATGGTAGCCTCAACCTTGTAATTGCTCTTCTCCTTAATTACCATTACATTGCTGGTAATCTCGTCAGAAAAGTATTTGTCAAGCTTCTGAAACTTCTTCTCGATAGTTTCCTTAAGCTTCTCACTAGGAGTGTAGTTCTTGCCGGTAATTATTGTTCTCATATTATTACCTCCTTACTTGTGCTTTACTAGATTCTATCACAGATTAACCATAATCTCAACAGAACCTGCTCATGACTCAGCTGACCTGGTCTTTGCCCCCACACTTGCCTTAACCCGGATTTTCCGGAGGACTTACTTCTAAACTACGCCATGATCACTGCCGCCTTGCGGATCAGCTTACGTGGAGCCCTTTGCCCGTAGCTGGCATGGCCTTGCAACCACAGACCTGAGTCACGAACACATTCTGCCGCTCATTACAGTCACCTGCTTCACCTTCAATCCTGCAGTTCAGACGGCTTCCTGTTGCCGCCGGCTGCCAGAGTCATCACATACACACATTCCGCACCTCTGCCAAGAAGCGCATCTGTGCATGCATCAAGTGTCGCACCTGTAGTAATTATATCGTCTATCAGCAGAACTCTCTGTCCTTGTATATATTTTACCTCACTGTCAGGAACTAAGAAAGCCCCTTTCATTGCACTTTCCCTCTCCATAGGATTCATGCTCCGGAGAAGTGCCGTGTTCCGGCTTCTTATGAGCGCATGCGCCCTCATCGGTATTCCCGATATGCGGCTTAGCTGAGCCGCCATTATTTGTGTCTGGTTATATCCTCTCTTTTTCTTTCTCAACTTATGCACCGGCACCGGAATTATCAAATCCGTTTCCAGTCCTTCCACAGCCAGGCGGTCGGCCATGATTTCTCCGAAAACAGTCCCAAGATATCCTTTGCCGTTATATTTTAAATCCAGAATCATCTGTCTCTCAAGCAAACCGTAAGTCATGCAGCTTATTCCTCTCACGAAACGATGCTCCCTGACCATGCAGCTGTAGCATGTGCTCCCGCGATAATCATCGTTCAGCGCTTTGCCGCATTTACTGCAGCTTCTCCCTGTAATCCAGTGAATATCCTTCATGCATTTGTCACAGAGAGAATATGCTCTGTCTCTGGTAATCATGCTTCCGCATGAAATGCAGTATATGTTTGCCGGGAATATCGCCTCCGCTAACAATTCCCATGCTCCCCTTAATAATCCCAATTAATCCTCCTGTCATACACCCATCTCAAGGAGCCTGCCAAGTCGTGCTCCCAGCCCCGAATACCTCTGGCTGATTCTGTTGTTGTCCACCATGCTCTTCAGCTTATTCTCCGAACCTACAAGAACCACAGCCTGCTTGCCCCTGGTAACTGCAGTATAAAGCAGATTCCTTGTTGCCAGCACAGGCGGGAACCAGCTTACCGGCATGACCACGATAGGGAATTCACTTCCCTGACTCTTGTGTACAGTCACAGCGTATGCAAGTTCCAGCTCATCAAGCTGACTGAAATTATATGTAACGTACCTGGTGTCATCGTACACCACAGTAAGCTCATTAAACTCGGTGTCAATGGTATCAACGAAGCCTACATCACCGTTAAACACACCTTCTCCCTCAGTGAAATCCCTGCGGTTTTTCCAGGTGAGGCTGTAGTTGTTCTTTATCTGCATCACCTTGTCGCCTTCTCTGAACACCCTGTCGCCGTGCGCTTTTTCCTTTAGCTCAGGGGAAGGCGGATTGAGCACCTTCTGCAGCTCCGAATTCATGTTGATACATCCCAGAAGCCCCTTGCGAACCGGTGTCAGCACCTGAATATCCCCTATCGGCGATATGCCCTTGTAATAATCAGGCAGTCTGCTGGTACAGAGGTCTCTGATTGTCTCAAGCATTTCCTTCTCCTTGCTTCTCATAAGCATGAAAAAGTCCTTGTCTTTGGCGTTGAGATCGGGGTACTCCCCTTTGTTGATTCTGTGTGCATTGACGACTATCATGCTTTCCTGAGCCTGCCTGAAAATTTCAGTCAGCCTTGTCGCCAGCACGTACTCACTGTCCAGAATGTCCTTGAGCACGTTACCCGCTCCCACTGAAGGCAGCTGGTCCGCATCGCCTACAATGATAAAACGTGTCCCCGGCCTTATAGCACTTACAAGACCATTCATCAGCATCAGATCAATCATCGAAGCTTCATCAACAATAACCGCATCGTAATCCAGAGGCTCGTCGGCATTATATCCGAATCGCATTACACTCTCGTCTTCTGAGAAGTAGTAGTCCAGAAGCCGGTGGATAGTCGATGCATAATGCCCTGAGGTTTCTGTAATTCTCTTGGCTGCTCTGCCTGTAGGTGCAGCAATCGCAACCTTGTGGCCGCTTGTTTCAAGAATATTTATCAGCGAATTGATAATAGTAGTTTTGCCTGTTCCCGGTCCACCCGTAATCACGGACACACCGGCACCAATGGACAGAATGACAGCACGCTTCTGCTGCTCTGACAGCATGATGCCTGACTCTTTCTCCGCTGCTGCAATCATGCTCTCAGGCGAGCCTGTAACAGGCTTGAGAGTCGCTCTGTTAAGACGCGCAATGCATTTGCAGACATTCTGCTCAGCCAGATAATATGCCATCAGATATACATTGGTCCTGCCTTCCATGTTTTCCATGTGAACAGTCCCATCAAATGCCATAACCATTAGCACTTCTTCTACAGACTCCATCGGCAGTTCCAGCAGACTTCCAGCCTTCTCGCAAAGTACGTCTTTGGGAAGATATGTGCTCCCTTCACCTGCAAAATACGAAAGTGTGAATCTGATGCCGCTGGCGATTCTGAATTCGTCGTCAGGTGCAATTCCTATCTTCCTTGCAATGGCGTCGGCTTTTTTAAAGCCTATGCCGAAAATATCGTCTACCAGTCTGTAAGGATTCTCCTCAACGGCGGTGATTGTGTCACCTCCGTAAACCTGATAGAGCTTCATTGCATAGTTCGAGTTTATTCCATAATTTTGAAGATACAGTGTGATATTGGCGAACTCTCGATGTATTTTAAATGACTCGGCGATTTTGGCTGCAGTTTTGGGACCGATACCCGAAATCTCCGTCAGACGTTCCGGAGCATCACTGATTATTTCAAGGGTTTTCTCTCCGAAGTGACTGACTATCAGCTGTGCAGTCTTCCTGCCTATGCCCTTCATCACTCCTGACGCCAGAAACTCCCGGATGCCGTCTCTGGTAGACGGCATC
This sequence comes from Clostridiales bacterium, assembly GCA_022780965.1. Lineage (GTDB taxonomy): Bacteria > Bacillota > Clostridia > Peptostreptococcales > Anaerovoracaceae > Lentihominibacter. The sequence goes on along the minus strand of JALEUQ010000082.1, from coordinate 1,433 downwards.
TCTTCGTTCCACTCTCTGATGGCGAACTGTTCACCATATACCGGATGCTCCGTAAATTCACCTCGCAGTGTGTATGTTCTGCCGACACTTACACCCGGCAGTGTTCCCACTACGGTGAAAGCTTCAAGGTCAGTCTCAAGAACAGCTACAGTATAGCCGTTCTCCCTGTTATGAAATATTATTTCTGCTATTGTTCCCTTGTACTCTGTCAGCATTCTTCCGTCCTGCCTGGTCATTTACAGTGAGGCGCGCCCACAATATCCTTTGCTAAAGTGTTGTTCTGTATAGAGTTCTGTTATCAAGCGTCCAGACTCTATCGCTGAATTCTCCCGGTTCTGTCTTCTCCAGGGCTTCCTGCATATCAAACATCTTGGCATCAATCATATCAAGATAATGGAGCATCTCTGCTTCCGGGAACAGAGGCTTCTTAGGGCTTCCGTACTCCGGTTCATAGTGATGAGTCAGCATCATGTGCTCCAGCATGATTGCCTTCTCTGCCGGGATTCCCAGCTCATCTGCAAGTCTGTCGATTGTCTTGACCCCCTGCACAAGATGTCCCAGCATCTTGCCCTCAAATGAGTATCCTGATGATATTCCAAGTTCATTTGACTCGATTTCGTTTATCTTCTCCATATCGTGAAGTATTACGCCTGCCATTACCAGTTCTGCATTCAGATTGGTATATACCTGACATGCTCTCTCGCCCATCATCAGCATTCTTTTAATGTGATAGAGAAGGCCGGCCATCTCCGCATGATGGTTCTTCTGAGCAGCAGGGTAATACATAAGTTTCTCCCTGTTATCCTCCAGCTGTCTGATGCATATGCGGCGCAGATCATCATCTGCGAATGCCTCAGCCTTGCTGTATATGAAGCTGTACATATCCTCAGCCTCTTCCGGAGCGGCCTTAATATAGTCACTCATTACCAGATTGTCCTCAGCGCCCGTATGCCTGATTCTGCTTATTCTCAGCTGTTTCATGCCGTTCCACTCGTTCACCAGTGCTCGAACCTTGATTATCTTGCCTTCTTCAATTTTCTTGAGTCCGGGCATTTCTTCATCGGCTATGTCCCACTTCTTGGCGCTGATTTCACCTGTGGCATCTGCCAGAAGCAGATCCAGATAAGCCTTGCGATTGGAGCCTACTTTGATTTCAGATTTTTTCACTATGAAGTATGTTGTTATTTCCTGATTTACTTTAATGTCTGAAATGTAAATATCTTTCATATCTGTTCCTTTCACTTGTAACTTACCCGATATTATACCACAAAAAAGCACGTGACCGAATAAGTTCACGTGCTTTATGTGCGTTAATTGTTCTTCGTAACAGTCTGCACTATTACTCGATAACTTCTACTACAACGCCTGATCCTACTGTTCTTCCGCCTTCTCTGATGGCAAATCTAAGTCCTTCTTCGATTGCGATTGGTGTG
>JALEUQ010000081.1 GCA_022780965.1 Clostridiales bacterium | reverse complement strand
GGTTCTCATGATTTCTTCACCGTGTGACACAAGGAAAGAGTCCGTGGTTCTGGTGAATCCGCGTCTGTTCAGTTCCATGCCCACTGATACCGAAATCGCTTCAATCATCTGCTCCTTGCGTGCCGCATTCTCCGGAGCATCACAAATCATTGTTAGTTCACGGAGCATCTGCACAGTCTCAGGTAGAATCCTGAAATTCTCAGCACCTTTGAATACCCACTTATAATACGGCATGTATGTCTCATTGAGCAGATACAGTGCTCCCATTGCATTCTTAACAAACTCTCCGCATGCGAAAAAGGCTGCCTGACAGTCGCCTCTTCTCATGGATCGAGGGTAGTTGTACTGTCCCGACTGACCCATCAGTGCAAGTCTTGAGGCAAGTTTCTTCTTAACTACGTCAGCCGGATAGAAGCTCTTGAGCGCAGCTCTAATCTCCGAAAACTGTCCGTAATTATCAATGAACACCTTGCCGTTTGTTGCTATTGCCAGGAAACTTTCCGGTATTCTGAACCACTCCATGTTATCCTGCGGAGCATGGCTCATGCCGATGTATTTGAGATAAAAGCTCTCGATGGACATTACGCCCACACGTCCAGCTCCCTGCGGCATCTCGACTCTTCTGTAGCCCAGATAGTCGCGAGGCATGCAGTCATATGCCTGCTGCACCTGTGCTCCCACCTGACGGTAAATAGTCTCCGGAAGCCATATGCAGAATGCAGGCCCGAAGTCGTGATCTGTCGAATACTCATCGTCGAATCCAAGACATTCAGAGCCTTCTCCCACTAGTCCTGCCGCCATGTATTCCTTGTACTGGGGCAGCTGGTAATCTATCAGATGTCTGCCGTACTGCTCGAAGTAGGCAGACGAAAGTTCCATTCCCTTCATTCTAGAATCCTTTCGCTCTTAAAAGGTTCTGCTCCACCATCCTGTAGTAGTCATTTCTGCCGAAATCCCTCTCAATGAGATTAAGCGACTTCTGATAACACTCTATGGCTGAAGTGCGCTGACCTTTGAGGTAATAAACGTTGCCGAGCCCTGCGAAGGCAGACGAATAGTGAGGATTCATTCCTCCGTCTTCTTCGTATATTCTGCATGCCTCCTCGAAACTGAGTCTGGCCATTTCAAGCTTGTTCTGCTTCACCTGAAGCTCGCCCAGATTGACATACGTGGTAGCAAGTTCCGCCCTGCAGTCCGGAAGCCCCTTGATGATGTTAAATGAAATGTCAAGAGCCTCTTCTGCCTTGTCGTACTTGCTTGTATTCCTGTATACCATGCTGATGTTGTTGCACAGTGCCGCCATTCTGTAATCTCCGGACATGCCGCAGTCAATAAGAATTGTGCGCGCTGCTATGAAACACTCCAGCGCTTTGTCATACTCGAAGGTATATACATACACGTCACCCGCGTTAATAAGCGCCGTCGCATAATGTTCGGTTTTATCAAGTCCCAGCTCAGTAAGCCCGGCAAGAACTCTGTCATAAAGCTCCTTGGCTCTCACATTGTCGCCTGCCGCCCTGCAAAGTCCTCCCAGTTCATTGCAGACTGCAACGATTCCTCTCAGGTCGTTCATGCTTTCTGCTTCTCTGAGCCAGCTTTCCATGTACGTCATTATCTCCATCTTGTTCTTGCGCTGGAACATGATATCAAGTCCTTCATAGAACTTGCCGATGTCTATCCTGTTATCGTACATGACTAATCCTTCTTTTCTTTTCTGATAAAGTTTGTCATCTTCACACGTTCATATTCAGGCGTGTGGATGTGCTCTCTGATGCCTGCATCTCTGCCCTTAATCAGATACGCCATGTTCTCTCCCAGAGTTCTCATTGTCTGCATTCCCTCCAGGTCCTGTCTTACTTCCTCAGGTGTATTGCCGTGAACCTGATTCCAGTACTGCGAAGATACAACCGGCATGTTGCTGATTGTAAAATACTTGTTTATTCTGTCAAAAGCAGTGCTGGCGCCTCCTCGTCTGCAGGAAACTACTGCAGCGGCAAATTTGCCTGCCAGTCTGTTATTGTTGTAGTTGCTGTAAAACAGTCTGTCCAGAAAAGAGCACAGCTGTCCGCATGCGCTGGCAAAGTATACCGGTGATCCAACAACTATTCCGTCAAATTCAAGTAGACGACTGGATATCTCATTTACTCCGTCGTCAAAAATGCATTTACCTGTTTTAAAACAGTTTCCGCACCCTACACAGCCTCTTATATCTCCGGGACCTATATGGTAGAGCTCTGTAGCCACACCGTTCTTCTCCAGTGTATCTGCCACCTCTCTCAAAGCCGTATAAGTACATCCGTACTGATGAGGGCTGCCGTTTATTAACAATACCTTCACTTTTACTCCTTACTGTAAGCCTTTGTAAGTAATTATGTAAAAATCTACGCACATTATAACACAAGCAAATGCCTTTGAAAACTGCATTTTGCTTGTGCTCTAATTGCCTTATTTATATTTCTCTAGGTGAATGATACCAGCTCCTGCTCAGGTTTCTGTCCAGGCTTGATATCTATAAGAGTCAGAATCGGACCTTCTTCGCCCGGACCGTAAACATCGCATGGTCCGAAATCGAAGCTGACAACCACTCTCACCCAGTCGCCGTGCTGGAATCCTGTCTCCTTCTCAAAGCTGCAGACATATCCAAGAAACTGTATGTCATCTTCACAGCATGTCATGACATGTCTTCCCGGCACGAAGTATTTAATGTCCCTGCTGTTGCTGGCACAGTATTTGGCTGTAAACTCCAGCTCCTTGTACATGTATCTTCCCGGAGCATCCATTGCATCAATGTACCAGAGACCGTAATCCATATCATCGATTACTATCCTGTCTGCATTAACATCGAAAGGAAGCTCTTCCTGCTGATTAGGATACATTGTGCCGTCAGGTCTCTCGAACCCCACCTGAACCTGAGGATTCAGCGCCTTGAAACTTCTTCTGTATTTCTGTCTGTCAATGGTTTCATCGCATCTGTTTATGATGATCAAATCCGAAGTGCGCAAAGGTTCCATGAACATCTTACGCATGTTCTGACTGTACATTTCGATGGTTTCACCGTTTACCGTGGAGTAAACTCCTGCCAGGAACCAGTTCTCAGGAGTGCCGCTGTTAAACAGATCATCAAGCTCCCACATTCCGTTATACTCGATGAGAATCTGTTTTGGCTTGTTCATCATTTCCATGCGTTTCCACAGCAGAGGCTTCATCTCATCCTTGTCCTCGATAACTTCTACTGCGATATTATGCTTAATAAGGAACTCCTCATCGTACTCAACTTCGCCCTGCTCCGTCAGAAGCATTGCAGTCGCTCCCGGTTCCAGGAAGCTTTCTTCGTTTATTACTTCTTTGATAAAAGTTGTTTTGCCGCTGTCAAGAAGACCTGTAAATAAATATACCGGAATATCCATCGCCGCCTCCTCGTCTATCTGTCAAACACTCTTGCCAGTTCTTCTTTGTTAAGATCTGCGCCTATTACACAGATTCTGCCAATATAGTCTGGTGATGTTTCTCTGATTTCAACTTCTTCAGGCACCATGTCGAATTCAACCCAGCTGCCGTCTTCTGTCTCTACGATACCTTTGGCACGAAGCACAGTTCCAAAATCATCTGTTGTACTGAACAGTCCCATAATGTCCTCAAGACCTGAACGTGTAAAGACGTGAACGGTTTCAACACCCCAGCTGTCAAATACTTCATCGGCATGATGGTGGTGATGGTGATGGTCATGATCGTGGCAGCCGCATGTGCAGTCGTCGCCATGGTCATGGTCGTGATCATGATGATGGTGCTCATGGTCGTGGTCGTGGTCGTGATCGTGGCAGCCGCATGTGCAGTCTTCGCCATGGTGATGGTCATGGTCATGGTCGTGATGGTGAGCATGTCTGTATTCCTCCATCAGTTCCTTCTCAAGATCGTATCCGTGACTGATTGCACCTTCAATTGCTGCGCCTTCCAGCCTGTCCCAAGGCGTAGTAATGATGGAAGCCTCGGAGTTCTTTTCTCTGATAAGCTCGATACACTCTTTAAGCTTAGCCTCATCCATGTTCTGAGTCCTGCTTATTACTATGGTTGTTGCACTTTCAATCTGATTGTTGTAGAACTCGCCAAAATTCTTCATGTACATTTTGGCTTTCTTGCCGTCAACTACTGCAATTCGGCTGTTTATTTCAACACCTGCCTCTTCGCTCACATCGGCAACCGCAGCTGCAACATCGCTTAATTTGCCTACTCCTGAAGGCTCTATTACTACACGCTCAGGTTTGAACTGCTCTACAACCTGCTTGAGAGAACGTGCGAAATCGCCTACAAGCGTGCAGCAGATGCAGCCGCTGTTCATTTCTGTCACTTCAATGCCGGCGTTTTTCATGAAACCGCTGTCGATGCCGATTTCACCGAATTCATTCTCGATGAGCACTACACGCTGGCCCTTATATACCTTAGCTATCATTTCTTTGATGAAAGTTGTCTTCCCTGCTCCCAGGAAGCCCGATACAATATCAACCTTTGTCATTATATATTCTCCCTTCTGGTTATAATCCTATTCTGGCTACGCATGTCCCAACGTACGTGGCCGTAATGCACACAGCGAAAGTTGCGGTGCAGTATAGAAGACACGCCAGGAATCTGCCGCTCTGAAGCATGGTCAGAGATTCAGCCGAAAGCGTCGCAAGGGTTGAAAACCCGCCGCAGATGCCTGTTGTAAGAAACAGAATAAGTCTGGAATCTCCGATGTTCAGTCTGCTTCCTGCCGCCATGAACAATCCTATGAGGAATGCTCCCGCAACGTTGATTATAAAAGTATTGACCGGATAAGGGATATCAGCGATGGGAATTTTGCCTATCATGTACCTTCCCATGGCTCCGATACCGCCTCCCAGTCCTACAAGCAGTAATTCAGTCACCTGTTTCCCTCCTTGCTGTCTTCTTCCAATATTCTGTAAATGGCTCCGGCAACACCGTCGTCCACATTGCTTGCTGTAATCATGTCAGCACGTTCTTTTACCTCATCCCGCGCGTTACCCATTGCAACGCATATTCCGGACACCTCAGGCATGGTCATGTCGTTTAAACTGTCACCCATTGAAACCACCTGTTCCCGTTCTATTCCAAGCTGTTCTGCTAGCCTGACAAGCGCATTTCCCTTGCCTGCAGCTGCGCTGACTATCTCAATATTGTACGGAAGAGATGTGGTAGTGCATATTCCGGGAACACTGTCAATCCTCGACAGCGACTCAAGCTTCATCCTCGGATCTTCTCCTCTCTGGAAATTGACGATAATCATCTCAATAACCTGACGGTTTTTTGTCATGAAATCGAAGATATCATCCTCAGATACTCTGTAATAGTAATAGAAGTACGGATCCTGCCCTTTCCTGACAGCTTCCATAATCTCCTCGTTATAACTTCTCTGAGTGTGTGACATTCCGCTGACAAAAACCTCAATCATTTCGCTTCCGCCCTTCAGCACATTTACCAGCATGTCAACTGTATCTGCAGGAATGTACTCGCAGGCAATGACGCCGCGAAGACGGTCGCTGATAACTGCGCCGTTGGACGTTATCATATATCTCACATCCGGTATGCTGAAAGCGTCCGGGGGTATTATTCCCATGCTTCTTCCTGTCGCGAAAGCCACGTTCACCCCCTGCTGCGCTGCCCAGCGTATTGCTTCTCTATTGCCTCTGCTGACTGATTTCTCATTGTTCAGCAGTGTTCCGTCAAGGTCAAGTGCTATGAGTTTAACTGACATTATCTTTCTCCTCAAAAAATATCATTAAGTATTATACACCAAACCGGATATAAAGTGTTATATTATTACTGTAAGAAGAAGGAGAATGCTATGGCCCACAATCCCCACTCAATTAACAAACCATCATTCAGATCCATTTATCTGATGAGATTCCTGACACGTTCTGCTGTTTTCGCTGCTGCAATTATTGTCTTCATATTCAGCAGAGAAACCTTCGATGTAATACTTGGACTGAACTTTTTCAGAGAGTTCAGTGTTTGTCATCTGCTTTGGATTGCCTGGATGTTCGATATGGTAATGCAGCTTATTCCTTCGACAGGATACTGGCCGCTGGGGTCACAGAAATACTTTGGCGCCAAGTACGTTCCCATCACAAGACGAATCAACATTGCTCATCTGCGCCAGATACTTACACTGGAACAGCTGAGCAAATATCTTACAATAGATAATATACAGACTCAGCTGCATCGCATTAACAGAAACCATATTGCCAACTATGTCAACAAGAAGCGCCTCAAAGAATTTGTCAGAACCAGCACCAGAGATGCCTACTACATAGCAATTATCTGGATTGTAATGACTGTGGTGTGTGCCGCTTTGTATCACCGCGGCATTATAGACTATGCCTGGGTCATGCTCATAGTAATAGCATTTTATCTGTGTGATGTCATATGCGTTTATTTCTGGTGCCCTTTCAGAGTGTTTTTCATGAAAAACAGATGCTGCACAACCTGCAGGATCTTTAACTGGGATCACCTTATGATGTTCGCGCCGTTTCTTTTCATTCCCGGCGTGTTCACATGGAGTCTATGCATAATGGCAATCATCATCTTCCTCATATGGGAAATTACATTTTTTGTACATCCGGAGAGATTCTGGGAAGACACCAATAATGCCCTCTCCTGCAAAAACTGCACTGACGAGCTTTGCGGCAAAAGGCTTATGGTCACAGATGTTCCTACAGGTCCAGAAGCTGTATCCGATCCGCTTCACGAGACCCTTTAAGGTCAATGATTCTCTGGTTCGACGAGCCTCTGAACTTGAGTCTCAGGTCCTTGAGCGCGTCCACATATCTGCCGTCAACCAGCACATCTGCAATCTCCAGAATCCGGTCGGTCACTTCTGTCCTGCAGTATGTGCCCTCTTCCTTAAGCTGCTCGTATGTGAATCCTGAATAAATCCAGATGTTCTTATCAGGAAGTCTGTTTTTTACCTTCTCCAGCACAGGAAGCAGTTCCACCTGATTCCTTGGCTCCATGGGCTCACCGCCCAGCACTGTCAGTCCTTTGATATACGACTTGTCCATCAATCCTATGATTTCTTCCAGTGTTTCATCGGTAAACTCACTGCCGAACTCGAAATCCCAGGTTTCAGGCTGAAAGCAGTTGGGACAGTGATTGGTGCATCCTGATACGAACAGTGTTACACGCACACCCGGTCCATTGGCAATATCACAATTTTTGATTTTACCGTAATACATGGTTTGATTCCTTTCCTGATCATATCTCACAAAGCAGGCTGCCGCTTATGCGACAGCCCGACTGTTACAATTAATTCTATTTATGCGAACCGCTCTTACCTACAGGTGGAGAACTCTCTCCTTGATTTCCTGGGTACGGCCCTGATTCCAGAACTCGGTTCCTATGTATCCGCATGTTCTTCTGGCTACGTTCATCTTGTCCTGATCTGTATTGCCGCACTGAGGGCACTTCCATATCAGCTTGCCGTCTTCTTCTACGATTTCTATTTCACCGTCGAAGCCGCACTCCTGGCAATAGTCGCTCTTGGTATTGAGTTCTGCATACATGATGTTGTCGTAGATGAACTTGATTACTTCCATAACAGCATCCAGGTTGTTCTGCATGTCAGGCACTTCAACATAGCTTATCGCGCCGCCTGTTGAAAGTTCCTGGAACTTGGCCTCGAATGCCAGCTTGTCAAATGCGTTGATGTCTTCGCATACGTGTACGTGATAGCTGTTTGTGATATAACCCTTATCAGTAACACCCTCTACGATGCCAAAACGCTTCTGCAGGCACTTGGCAAATTTATAAGTAGTCGATTCAAGCGGAGTTCCGTAAATACCGAAACCGATAGTTGTTTCCTCTTTCCACTTGGCGCATGCATCATTCATGTGCTTCATTACTTCAAGAGCGAACGGTGTAGCGCTTGGATCTGTATGAGATTTGCCTGTCATGTATCTTACGCATTCGCAAAGTCCTGCGTATCCAAGAGAAATTGTCGAATAACCGCCATAGAGCAGTTTGTCTATCGTCTCACCCTTCTCAAGTCTGGCACATGCACCGTACTGCCAGAGAATAGGTGCCGCATCCGAAAGTGTTCCCTTGAGTCTGTTGTGTCTGCACATGAGTGCTTTATAGCACAGTTCCAGTCTCTCGTCAAAAATCTTCCAGAATCTTTCCAGATTTCTGTCGGAGGAAAGAGCCACGTCTACCAGGTTTATCGTTACAACGCCCTGATTGAATCTGCCGTAGAACTTGTATTCACCGTTCTCATCTTTCCATGGGGAAAGGTTGCTTCGGCAGCCCATAACAGGGAAGCAGTTGCCTTCTTTAAGTTCCTTCATCTTCTTCTCTGAAATATAGTCAGGAACCAGTCTCTTGGCTGTGCACTTGGCTGCCAGCTCTGTCAGGTAATAGTACTCTGAATCCTCGTGAATGTTATCTTCTTCGAGAACATAAATCAGCTTAGGGAAGGCTGGAGTTACCCATACGCCCTTCTCGTTCTTGACACCCTGATGACGCTGGATGAGTACTTCCTCAATGATCATTGCCAGGTCCTTCTTCTCCTGTTCGTTCTTGGCTTCGCCAAGGTACATGAATACAGTTACGAAAGGCGCCTGTCCATTGGTTGTCAGCAGTGTCACAACCTGATACTGAATAGTCTGAACACCCTTGCTGACTTCACGTCTCAGTCTCTTCTCAACAATCTTTGCCATCTGCTCTTCAGTCATATGACCGCCGGCGATTTCGTTCTCTTCCTGAACGTGCTTCATGATCTTCTCTCTGCTTACCTGAACGAAAGGTGCCAGATGAGCCAGTGAAATCGACTGTCCGCCGTACTGATTTGAAGCAACCTGCGCGATAATCTGTGTAGCTATGTTGCATGCTGTAGAAAAGCTGTGCGGTCTCTCGATGAGTGTTCCTGTGATTACTGTGCCGTTATTGAGCATGTCCTCCAGGTTTACCAGGTCGCAGTTATGCATGCGCTGCGCGAAGTAGTCAGTATCGTGGAAATGAATCAGACCTTCGTTATGCGCCTCAACTACATCTTCAGGAAGAAGCAGTCTGTTGGTAATGTCTCTTGATACCTCACCTGCCATGTAGTCTCTCATTGTTGAGTTGATAACAGGGTTCTTGTTTGAATTCTCCTGCTTGGCCTCTTCGTTGTTGTATTCAATAAGGCTGAGAATCTTGTCGTCCGTCGTGTTGGACTGTCTTACAAGAGATCTTGTATATCTGTATGTAATGTATGCCTTGGCAACTTCGAATGCACCGTGAGCCATTATCTGATGCTCTACCATATCCTGCACTTCTTCCACGGAAGGAGATCTGCCCAGCTGTTCACAGTTGAGAACTACGCTCTCCGCAATTCTCTGAATCTGTACAGGTGTCATTCTGGCACGGTAATCCACCGCATCATTTGCCTTGGTAATGGCAATGATTATCTTGGTTATATCAAATTCAACCTCAGCCCCGTTTCTCTTGATAATCTTCATCTTCAATTCCTCTTATTTATTCTAAAATATACTATTCCATCTATTCCACCACATCTTGTGGTGCTGTACTATGAATTATAGCAGATATTGGGGGACGCTGGCAACCACTTTAGAATAAATACATAAAAAAAACACCGGACTGAGGAAACCCGCAACCCGGTGCAATTTCAACATTTACATATATTATGCTCAAACTTTCTTAATGAACTTCAGGGAACAGTACGGACATGTAATGCTGATTTTGCCCACACCCTTGGGTACTCTCAGCTTCTCCCCGCAGGACGGACAACGCAATATCTTGTGTGTCTTGTCCTTCTGAGGCCTGGCATTCCATCCGGACGAACTGCCATATCCGGTTCCGGATCTGTAACTGCTGTGTCCGCAGACGCTCCTCCTGCCCATAATCTCCAGGAATTTCTGATTTTCTCTGGCTCTTGCCGCAAAGTTCCTGGAAAACATTCTGCAGTATATTAATATGAGAACAAGGACTGTCAGAAGCCGCAGCCAGTACCCGTGATAGAATATGCCCGCTATTATCATGACAAGTCCCACGCCCAGCAGGAAACGGTTAAGACTGTCGTTACCGTACCTGCCATACAGAAGGCGCTGCATCCACATATTAAATCTGTTCATTAAATACCTCCTGAGCTGCTTCAACTGATTTAAGCGCGTCCTTACAGTAGTAGTCCGCACCGATCTTCTCGGCATAGTCAGCTGTCAGCACAGCACCGCCGACAAAAATTCTGCAGTCAGGTTTGGCTTCCTTTACTTTAACAATAGTCTCCTCCATGCTCTTGAGAGTAGTAGTCATCAGCGCACTGAGTCCCACCATCCGTGCATCTCTGGCAAGCACCGTCTCGACTATGAGCTCCGGCGACACATCTTTGCCCAGATCTATCATCTCGAAACCATAGTTCTCCATTATAACCTTGACGATGTTCTTGCCGATATCGTGAATATCACCCTTGACTGTAGCAATTATTATCGGTCCTTGTGATACCTGTTTCTGGTCTTTGTTCGCAAGTCTCTCCTTGATAATGTCGAACCCTGCCTGAGCAGCCTGAGCCGCCTGCAGCATCTGAGGAAGGAAAATGGTTCCCTTCTCGAAGCCCTGACCCACTCTGTCAAGTGCCGGAATAAGATACTTGTTTACTACAGTCATCTCATCCTCGGTTTCAAGAAGCGCCTTGACCAGACTGACAGTTTCACTGCCCATACCTTTCTCTATTGAATAGAATACATCATGATTCCCATTGTTTTTTGTTGAATCTGTGGAATTATTCTCTTTTTTTGATGAAATTGATGATATTACATCCACATTACCATATTTCTCAATGAAATCCACTGAATTCCTGTCAATATTGTGAAGAACATGGAAAGCCGCGATGGAGGCCATCATGTCCTCGTTATTCGGATTGATTATCGGAAGGTCGAGACCGCACTCCATTGCCATGGTCAGGAAAGTCCTGTTAATAATCGCTCTTGCCGGAAGTCCGAAGCTTATGTTGGATACCCCAAGGCATGTCTTAAGTCCCAGTCGATCCTTGACCATTCTCAAAGCCTTGAGAGTCTCAACCACTTCTTTCTGCTGCGCCGACACTGTCAGTGTAAGGCAGTCGATAATAACATTCTCCCTCGGAATGCCGTATTCGAGACACTTCGTGAGAATACGCTCGGCAATGGCGAATCTCTCTTCCGCAGTATCAGGAATACCCTTCTCATCCAAAGTCAGACCCACTACTGCAGCGCCGTATTTCTTGACAGACGGCAGGATTCTGTCCATGACAGCTTCTTCACCGTTGACAGAATTGACAATAGCCTTGCCGTTGTATACTCTAAGCGCCGCTTCAATGGCTTCCGGATTACCTGAATCTATCTGAAGAGGCAGATCTGTAATTGACTGAAGTTTCTTGACTACCCTCGGCAGCATCTTAACATCATCTAGCTTAGGAACTCCCACATTTACATCCAGTATCTCGGCCCCAGCATCAATCTGCTCCATTGCCTGAGACAGAATGTAGTCGTAATCCTCGTCAATCAGCGCCTGCTTCAGTCTCTTCTTGCCGGTAGGATTGATGCGTTCACCGATTACAGTCACATGATCAACCTTTACGACATTGCTTCCGCTGCAAAGGCTGAGCGTTCTGTCGCATTCCTGAGGGGAAGTTTCATATAGTCCGGCTTCTTTACTGATTCCTTCAATGAATTCAGGCGTAGTTCCGCAGCATCCGCCCAGAATGCCAACTCCCTCTCTGAAGAAACCTGACATTTTTTTTGCAAAATCTTCCGCGTCCATTGCATACGCGCCGGTTGAAGGATCAGGCAGTCCTGCGTTCGGTTTGGCAAATACCGGAACAGAAGTAAGGGTCTTCAGTTTCATTATCATCGGGAATATTTCATCAGGTCCCAGTGAGCAGTTAATGCCCATTGCATCGACACCCAGCCCTTCAAGAGTCAGCGCCATTGCTTCAAGGCTTGTTCCCGTGAAAGTTCTGCCGTTTGCTTCGAAGCTCATTGACACCATCACAGGCAGGTCGGAATTCTCCTTGGCGGCAAGAACAGCCGCTTTCACTTCATAAAGGTCCGTCATGGTTTCAATGGCAATAATGTCCGCCTTATCTCTTCCGGCTCTGACAAGCTCAGCGAATATTTCCAGCGCCTCTTCGAATGGGAGTGTTCCCATTGGCTCCAGCAGCTGTCCCACAGGACCAATATCAAGAGCAACCTTTACTTCCCTGCCGTACAGCTTCATGGCGCGCTCCTTGGCCGCAGCCGCCGCATCAAGAACTATGTTAACAGCTTCCTGAAGACTCATGTTAAGTTTATCCAGCCTGCGTCCGTTAATGCTGAACGTGCTGGCATATATTATGTCAGAACCGGCATCAACATACTTATTGTGAATCTCAGTGAGAATATGCGGGTTTCGCACTCCGAATTCTGCCGAGGATTCATCAGGACTCATTCCTGCCTCCTGGAGCATGGTACCCATGCCGCCATCCAGAATGTATATTTTTTCTCCAAAATCAATCGCCACAGTATTTACCTTCTTTTCTTAGTGTACATTTATCTTTTAATACGCATTCTCCGCATGTGGCCAGCCTGCCCGCCACCGGATGATCTGCCAGGCCAACAATCGCAGTTACCGACTTCCTCGGCACCATCAGATAATCATCCGTAATGTTTATGCCGATTTTGCGCTGGCCGTCCACGTAACGGAGCACGTCTTCCTGACAGTAAAGCGGATAGTCGCCGTATCCGGGACTGAATCTGGAAGTTGTGAACAGTCCCGTCTCTGTTCTTATTACTTCTGCGAAAATGTCGCATGCTTCCTCTATGTACAGCGATGCTCCGCAGTCAATCACTACCGCTGAAGCCATGTCTCTTACCTGTTCACGTCTAAGCAGTCCATCTATTCCAGCTCCCAGGGTCACTGCCATTACTGCCGCCTGCATGCATCCTTCAAGATGTTTCTGTATTGAGAATCCTTCCAGCCTTATATCAGATACATCCATCACTCTGTATATGCCCCGGGGCGATGCTCCCGTCCTTATCAGTGCCTCTGCCCGGGCAAACTGTTCCTCCAGGTCTGCTCCTCCGCCGGCTGGAATTCCCAGCATTGTCATCCATTTACCTCTGTCTATGGGCTTTGTTACATTGATATCCATTACAGTAAATCCTTCACTCCGCTGTGAACTCTTCTTGCTACATCCGCATTGTTCATTGTATATATGTGAATACCGTCTGTTCCGTTCATGATAAGATCCCTCGCCTGCCTTACCGCATAATCAATGCCCGCATCGTACAGTGCCTCAGGGTTATCCTGATATTTCTCTATCATTGCCGCGAAATCATCAGGAATGCTCGAGCCGCTCAGTTTAATAGTCTTTTCGATCTGCGACTTCTTGACTATCGGCATTATGCCTGCAGTAATCGGCACTTTGATTCCCATGTTGCGAGCCTTGCCCACGTAAGAGTAGAATTTATCGTTATCAAAGAAAAGCTGCGTGATCAGTACCTTGACGCCGGCACCTATTTTGTACTTCAGGTTCTGTATATCTTCATCAATGGACTTGCTCTGATAATGTCCTTCCGGATAGCATGCTCCCAGGATTTCTATTCTTTCCTGGCATTTGCGCTGCAGCTCTATGGCAAGATCGTTGGCATGCTCGAAATCATTCTGGCGCTCCATGTCGGGAATTATATCACCTCTCAAAGCCATCACATTCTCTATGTTGGCGTCGATGAATCTTTCAATCATGATTCTTACGTCCAGTTTGCTTGAATTGACGCAGGTAAGATGCGCCAGAGGCTCAATTCCGTATTCATGCTTAATTCTGGCTGCTATATCACATGTAAGGTAGTTGCTGGAAGTTCCACCTGCACCGTATGTAACACTGATGAAATCAGGCCTGCACTCAGTAAGTCCCTCTACTGTTCTGTATATGTTATCAATGTTAGATTCTCTCTTAGGCGGGAAAATCTCAAAAGAAAACACTGGTTTTTTCTGTTCAAATAGTTCTGGAATTTTCATTATTGTACTTCTCCTGTTCTTAGTTAGTTAAATTATACTTTTTCACTAGGTTGAAGACAATAGCCAGGGCGCTATTAGGCAATATTAAATTATTGCAGTTTGATATAGCTTAAGACTATATCCATATCCACTCTAATCCAAAACTTCCGATTAATTTCTCTGCACGTGATATAATGCAGTTACTACAAAGAAGGAGGCAAAAATCATGAAACCTTTCAACAAATATTTTGATCATACACTTCTCAAGGCAGATGCATCTGAAACACAGATACTCGATTTGTGCCGCCAGGCAATGGAACATGACTTCGCATCTGTATGCGTGAACGGATGCAATGTGGCACTGTGTGCCGATACCCTGGCAGACAGCAGTGTCAAAGTTGCTGCAGTTGTCGGCTTCCCTCTTGGAGCCATGTCCACTTCAGCCAAGGTTTTTGAAGCATCTCAGGTGATAAATGACGGAGCATCAGAGATTGATACTGTTATTAACATAGGGCATCTCAAAGAAGGCAAATACACCCGCATAGCTTCTGAGCTCAAACAGCTTGCCGATTTGTGCCACAGCAATGGCGCACTTCTCAAGGTGATAATTGAAACCTGTCTTCTTACAGATGAAGAGAAGGTTGCTGCCTGTGAAGTTGTCACTGATTCCGGGGCAGATTTCATCAAGACTTCTACGGGTTTCAGTACAGGCGGTGCTACAGAAGAAGACGTGAAACTGATGGCACCCAACATTGGACCTGATGTGAAAATCAAAGCATCCGGAGGTATCAGAACACTTGATGATGCTAATCGCTTCATCAAAGCCGGAGCCTCCCGACTGGGCTGCAGCGCTTCAGTCGCCATAATGGCCGAATACTTGAAATAAGCTGCCTGCAGATTCTAAAGGCACATAAATTAACGTCCTATAGAACAAATAACCCGCATAATTTGCACGAAAAAAGGTCATTCAGATGAATGACCAATTTTCGTTTTGCATTATTTATTTTATTTACAGCAATGTTGCTAAATGTCCTAATGTTCTGATCAGCTGGTTAACGTAACTCATTTCGTTATCATACCATGATACGATTCTAACTTCGTAAATATGAGTACCGCACTGCTGAGCCAGTGTCTGAGTAGCATCGAAGAGTGAACCGTAGCTCATTCCGATGATATCGCTTGATACCAGTTCTTCCTCAGTATATCCGAATGATTCTGATACTGCAGCCTTCATTGCAGCATTGATTCCTTCTACTGATACGCTGTCAGTCATATCCTTAAGAGTTGCATCCAGAATTGTGATTGAACCTGTAGGAACAGGAACTCTCTGAGCTGATCCGATAAGCTTGCCTGCCAGTTCCGGAATTACAAGACCGATAGCCTTGGCTGCACCTGTGCTGTTAGGAACAATATTTACAGCGCCGGCTCTTGCTCTTCTGAAGTCACCCTTGCGGTGAGGTCCGTCCAGAATCATCTGATCGCCTGTATATGCGTGAATTGTTGTCATGAAGCCTGTTCTTACTTCTCTGTAGTCATTTAATGCCTTGGCCATTGGTGCCAGACAGTTTGTAGTGCATGATGCACCTGATACGATTGTATCTTCCTTAGTCAGTGTTTCGTGGTTAACACCATATACGATTGTTGGCAGATCATTTCCTGCAGGTGCTGAAATGAGAACTTTCTTAGCACCGGCGTCGATATGAGCCTGTGACTTAGCCTTTGATGCGAAGAAGCCTGTGCATTCCAGAACGATGTCTACACCCAGTTCTCCCCATGGAAGGTTTGAAGGATCAGCCTGTGCATATACAGGAATTTCCTTGCCGTCAACAGTGATTGAAGCTTCACCTGCTGCTACTTCGTGCTCTCTTGCGTATGAACCCTGTACTGAGTCATATTTGAGAAGATGAGCCAGCATATCAGGGCTTGTAAGGTCGTTAATTGCAACTACTTCGAAGTTGCTGTTTCCGAATACCTGACGGAATGAAAGTCTTCCGATTCTTCCGAATCCGTTAATTGCAATTTTTGTTGCCATAGTAAATACCTCCTATCATTTCCTACACCATTTATTTACATTGTCACTGAACTGACATTGTAATTCACCTTTATCCTGAAGATACGAAAGGAAACTCCTGGCAGTTGCCGACGCCATGGCATAATACCCTATGCCCCTCGGCATGTTGAGTCTCTCGAACATGCTCTTCAGTATCTCATCGATACCTTTCGGTTCAGCACATGTGTCCAGGAAGAACTGTGCCATCCTGTCCATGTTATCCAGGTTCTTCTTGATGGTATCGCTGATGTCTTCTTCTATTATTCCGTGTGACGGTACGAAAAGCCTGCCGTCAAGGCTGTTCAGCTTATGGAGTGATTCAATGAATCCGTCAATGCGGTAAATGAAGCTGAACATGTGATTCTCCAGATAGCTCCGGCTCAGGTATGCGTCACCTGTAAACCAGACGTCATCATCTGTCCTGATTCCTATCATACCGGGAGAATGACCTGATAAATCAGTAAAGCTGATTCCTTCAAGCACAGCTTCCTCCACCGGTCTGTAATCAAGATTCTCCGGTCTTGCAAAGCCGTTTCGAAGTCGCCTTGCAGGATATCCGCCATTCATGTATGCCGCCTCAAGCTCCGAATTCTGAGCTATCACCATCTCCCTGCGTGTCAGGTAGGACGGAATATGATACTTGTCGTCAAAATACTTGTTGCCTCCCATATGATCGATATGAGAATGAGTATTGATAATGTATTCAGGTATCCAGCCTCTGGCTGAAATCATCTCATCTATGATACTGCCGCTTCCTGCGAAACCTGTATCGATAAGAGCTACCCTAGTATCGTCAATACAGTAAATGCCTGCATTGGTTCTGCCCCGGACCACATATGTTCGATTGCCTGCTTGTTCAAGTTTTAAATCATTTATCTCCATATTCTTTGAACATTATACACCGACATATATGCATAGTAAACATCAAATAATTTTAACTTTCATAAAGAAAATATATAAGAGATGCCCGTTGCGAGCATCTCTTATTTCAACTGAATTCGTATATCTATTTACACTTGCTATGAACCCTGACGGTGCTTCATCAGTGCTGCACGATTCACTACATGAGTGCAGTATCTCTGTCAGCCAGTTCCTTGTACGTATTGTACTTGGCCTTCGCATCTTCTTCAGTCATCGCGAAGAGCTTATCAGCAATTTCAGGGAACTCCTTGGACAGTGAAGTGTATCTGATCTGACCGTTTATGAAATCACGGAAGCTTGAAGTTGGCTCCTTTGAATCGAGGATGAACGGATTCTTGCCCTTCTCCTTGAGTTCAGGGTTGTATCTGTAAAGATGCCAGTATCCTGATTCAACCGCTTCCTTAGTGTTGGTCTGTGACTTGCCCATGCCCTTCTTGATGCCGTGGTTGATGCAAGGTGCATATGCGATGATGATTGAAGGACCCTTGTAAGCTTCCGCTTCAAGCATTGCCTTCATAAGCTGATTCTTGTCAGCACCCATTCCAACCTGTGCCACATATACATAACCGTATGACATTGCCATGAGACCCAGATCCTTCTTCTTGATTCTCTTGCCTGATGCAGCAAACTTGGCAATGGCTGCAGTAGGAGTTGCCTTGGAAGCCTGACCGCCTGTGTTAGAGTATACTTCTGTATCAAATACAAGAATGTTAATGTCCTCTCCTGAAGCAAGAACGTGGTCCAGTCCGCCGTAACCGATGTCGTATGCCCATCCGTCACCGCCGAGAGCCCATACAGACTTCTTAACAAGGTAATCCTTCAGTTCCATGATTCTATTGCAAAGTGTTGCGATTACTTCGTCGCTTGTATCGAGTGTTTCGATTGCCTTGACTACGTTCTCGCTCTTGGCTCTGCTCTCATTGCCGTCTTCTTTGTATTCAAGCCACTCTTCGAGAGCTTCTTTGAGTACTTCGTCGATATCCAGCTCCAGAAGAGCTCTCATTGTGTGCTCAATCTTCTCTCTCATCTGCTTGTTTGCAATGAGCATTCCGTATCCATACTCAGCATTGTCTTCAAACAGTGAACTTGCCCATGCAGGTCCTCTGCCGTTCTCATCCTTGCAGTAAGGCATAGTAGGTGCTGATGCTCCCCAGATTGATGAACATCCTGTAGCATTGGCAATAATCATTCTGTCGCCGAAGAGCTGTGTAGCAAGCTTGATGTAAGGTGTTTCTCCGCATCCTGCGCATGCTCCTGAGAATTCGATATAAGGCTTCGCAAACTGTGAACCTTTGACAGTCTTGGTATCAACGTTCTCTTCTTTTCTCGAAAGCTTAATGCCGTAATTCCAGTTAACTCTCTCTTCTACAACCTCTGGGAACTTCTTCATTATGAGCGCCTTTTCCTTGGATGGACAGATGTCAGCACAGTTGCCGCATCCCAGGCAGTCCATTGATGAAAGCTGCATTCTGTAGCCAAGGCCTTCAAGTCCCTTGCCCTTGGCAGGTATTGTCACGAAGCTGTCCGGAGCTTCTGACTGCTCCTCAACGTTGAGCAGCATAGGTCTGATTGCAGCATGAGGACATACGAAGGCACACTGGTTGCACTGTATGCACTTGTCAGGCTGCCATTCAGGCAGATAAGTTGCTGTTCCTCTCTTCTCGTATGCAGCAGTTCCTGATGGGAATGTACCGTCTTCAATATCTGTAAATGCACTTACAGGCAGGTCATCGCCTTCCTGACAGTTCATTGGAATCAGCATATCCTCAATGAATTCAGGGAGCTCTTCATACTTAGTCTTGGCATCCATTGCATCTGCCCATTCTGCAGGCACTTCAATCTTCCTGATTGATGTTACGCCCTTGTCTACAGCAGCGCAGTTCATGTCAACAATTATCTGACCCTTCTTCTTGTATGTCTTCTCGATTCCTTCCTTAAGATACTTGATTGCATCATCAATAGGAATTACGTTAGTCAGCTTGAAGAATGCAGCCTGCATTACCATGTTGATTCTTGAACCAAGTCCCACTTCATCGGCAATCTTGGTAGCGTCGATGGCATAGAACGAAATATTCTTCTTTGCCAGCTGTCTCTTCATTCTTGCAGGAAGAACTTCGTTGAGTTCTTCATCCGAATAACGTGTATTGATAAGGAATGTTCCGCCCTTAACAACATCCTTGAGCATGTCGTACTGTCTGATGTATGACTGGTTATGGCATGCTACGAAGTCAGCCTGGTTAATCAGGTATGTTGACTGAATAGGGTGAACACCGAATCTCAGATGTGATACTGTAAGACCTCCCGACTTCTTGGAGTCATATGCGAAGTAACCCTGAGCATACATGTCGGTTTTATCACCGATAATCTTAATTGCAGTCTTGTTGGCACCTACTGTACCGTCAGAACCCAGACCCCAGAACTTACACTTGATAGTGCCTTCAGGTTCTCTGGCAATACCTGCAGTGTACGGAAGCGAGTGACCTGTTACGTCGTCTTCAATACCAACTGTAAAGTTGTTCTTAGGTTTGTGGTGATAAAGGTTATCGTAAATTGAATGAACCATGCCAGGAGTAGTGTCCTTGGAACCCAGTC
Source organism: Clostridiales bacterium (assembly GCA_022780965.1). GTDB lineage: Bacteria > Bacillota > Clostridia > Peptostreptococcales > Anaerovoracaceae > Lentihominibacter. Next base: position 4,368 of record JALEUQ010000081.1, on the reverse strand, counting down.
CGTAACGTCCACCGTAGATTTCAGGGCAGTTTCTCTCACCGTAGAGAGCAGTCTTAACATCCTGATAGAGAGGCTCTCCGATGGCGCCCGGCTCCTTGGTTCTGTCGAGAACAGCGATTCTCTCAACAGTCTTAGGAAGCACATCCATGAAATACTTCTTAACGAACGGTCTGTAGAGTCTTACCTTGATGAGACCTACTCTGTGACCTTCAGCAACCATCTTGTTCATGGTCTCTTCGATTGTTTCACAGATTGAACCCATTGCCACGATAACGTTCTCTGCATCAGGCGCGCCCACATAATCGAAAGGATGATAGCTTCTGCCTGTCAGATCGCTGATTTTGTTCATGTAGTCAACTACGATCTCAGGTATCGCATCGTAGAACTTGTTAGCAGACTCTCTTGCCTGGAAGAAAATTTCAGGCTGCTGAGCAGTACCTCTGATAACAGGGTGCTCCGGATTGAGAGCCCTGTCTCTGAATTCCTGAATTGCATCCCAGTCTACCAGGTTCTTGAAATCTTCATAGCTGAACACTTCGATTTTCTGAATTTCATGTGAAGTTCTGAATCCATCAAAGAAGTGTACGAACGGCACTCTTCCCTTGATTGCTGACAGGTGAGCGATACCGCCAAGGTCCATTACTTCCTGTACGGAACCTGAGCAGAGCATTGCGAATCCTGTCTGACGTGTTGCCATAACGTCTGAATGGTCACCGAAGATGCAAAGTGCGTGAGTTGATACAGTTCTGGCTGCAACGTGAAATACGCCCGGAAGCAGTTCACCTGCGATTTTATACATCTCAGGAATCATAAGAAGCAGACCCTGTGATGCTGTATAAGTAGTTGAAAGTGCGCCCGCTGCCAGTGATCCGTGTACGGCACCTGCTGCGCCGCCTTCTGACTGCATCTCTGCAATCTTAACAGTCTGACCGAAAATGTTCTTCCTGCCGTATGCAGCCCATTCATCAACAACTTCAGCCATTGTTGATGATGGTGTAATAGGATATATAGAAGCAACATCCGTGAAGGCATACGATACGTGTGCCGCTGCAGTGTTGCCGTCCATTGTTTTCATTCTTCTCTTTTGAGCCATAGAAATACCCTCCACCTCAATAAATAATATTAATGAAATAACTCCTTGTATGTGTTATAATATGCAAATTCCAAGCCAACCTCTAATACACTCAGAAAAACATAAACACTTCTAATTGCATAGTAATACTCTACATTGTAACTATTATGCTGTCAATAATGTATTAATAATAATACAAAATACATTATTGCTGTCAAAAAAGACTGAAATTTCAACGTTTTTAGAACAATTCAAACAATTCGTTCAACTTGTTTACTAATAACAAAATTGCTATAATAATACTATATAAATAACTAAATCACAAGGGGAAACAGTTTTGAAGATTAACAAAGAATACCCGTACGAGACAGGGTCTCTGACACAGACACTTCCTCGCGAATTAAAGGATAAACTTAATAATGAATTTCAGAATATAACCTCTGATGATAATTCGTCATCGAATAATGCAGAGCCAAAGAAGACCAGAATCTATGAGCCGAAACCGCTCACGCCGCAGGATCCTGTCTATGATGAAGTCATGGAACAGCTTTCTTCAAGACCTGTGAAACCAAAATACTGGTTTGAAGAATTCGGCGACTACTGGTCATGCAGCTGCGGTCACATCAACAGGGGCGATGTGTGCACCGGATGCGGACTGGAAAGAGATCTGCTGCGACAGCTTTTCATACTGCATAAGCCGGATGATACCGCAAGTGTTCTCAGTGAACGCGTCAGCGAATCACGAGACAGAATAGACAAGGAGGCTGAATACAGCAAGGCATCTGCACTCCAGAGAGAGTCATCCTCAGCCAGCGACATAGATAACATTAAACCTATCAGTGTTCCTGCAGTACAGCCGCCTCCACAGGTAACTGTAGCAGAAGATGGCGACGGCAATAAAAAGGATGCAGATTCAAAATCCGTTGAGGTTGAAATAATACAGCCTACTCAGATTGCAGTCCAGGCCAAGAGTCACAAAAAACGAAACATTATCATTGCGATTGCTGCAGTGCTTGTTCTGGCGCTGGCAGGGGCTGCGTACTATGTATACACATTCATCGCAACACCTGCAAAGGAATATGAATCTGCACAGGCAATGATGAATTCGGGCAAATATGAAAAAGCCATTGAGAAGTTTACGGCGCTTGGCGACTATGAAGACAGCGAGAATCTGATAAGAGAATGCTATATAGGCATTGGCGACAGATGCCTTGAAGCCAAAGAATATGACAATGCCCTTAAGGCGTACCGTACAGCTCAGGATATGGATGACACCAACGAAATCAAGGATAAGATCAATTTGGTGAAATACCAGTATGTGAAGGATCACGCTTCAAAAGGAGGCGACACTTTCGAGTCATATCTTGCCGAACTAAAAGAAATGAACTACCCCGGCATCAATGCAATATACGACAAGTATTATGCCTGGCACATGAAAATAATTGCCAACAGCTCCGAGGACGATTTATCAACAAGCCAGACCACATTCAGCAGATTTGATACAGTATTCTTCCACGCTTCACTGACCGGCGGCGAACCTGACGAAACCATAAGCCTCTACTACACGGTGACATGGCCGGGAGGCTTCAAAGAAACTCAGGCACTTGACTCACGATGGAAGAGCGGTTCCAAAATTACCGCACACTTCTCATATCCCATTGCTTTCATGGGTTCAGAGGGTAATCTGACTTTCAAACTGTACGACAGCCAGAGTAACGAAGAAATGGGCTCATGCACCATAACTTTCAAAAATTGACAGACAATTAACAATAAAAACCAGGATTTGAAGTTCCTGGTTTTTATTATGCCTTGATTTCGTACAAGCCTTTTCATAACAAAAAACAAAAAAGACCGTGCCCATTGGGCACGGTCAACAGTTGCTCATTATGCAGGGCTCCCGCCTTATGCGAATGCCTTTGCTCCTGCTGCCTTAGCATCTGCTGCGAACTTAGGATCGCCGAATTCAGGTCTCTGCAGTTCCTTACGAACCATCAGAGTACCAGTTCCGTATGCACAGAGTTCAGGTGGATCGATCATTTCAGCGCCTGATCCGTTAATTACGTTGCCGTTTTCGTCCTTTGAATCCTTCATCCACTTGTATGCATAGAACTTGCAAGTAAATGATGTGTTACCAACCTTTTCAATGTATCCGCCGTATTCCATCCAGTCACCAGCGAAAACAGGTGCAGTGTATCTAACTTCTGAATAACCTACGAATAATGATTCGTCTCCGAAAAGTCTGATTGCCAGTTCAGTACCAACATCACCCCAAGCTGTTACGATGTGAGCTCCTTCTACCAGTTCTCCAGCGTAGTGTGCATCGCCAGCTGACATTCTTGTCTTCAGGTTTACATACTCACCGATAATGTTAGGGTTATCTCTTTCCATAATGCAATCTAAAGGTGTCTTCATTTCTATTTCCTCCTTAAAGTATAATTAATATTGGTGTTTGAAGAATTCATGACTTCCTTCTTCTTATGGTTTAAGCATACTCTCTCGCTACTGTAAAGTCAACCAAGTCGTTAAAATTTTATCTATTTTTAAACTTTAATTATCTTGCTGACGGAAGTGTCTCTGGCTATATCCATATTTCAGATCGATTGCATATAGCGCAGCTGAAATCGATACCTCGTTAGGTGCCTTCAAAGCGTTGGAAATAGGCTCATCCAGCTCATAAGTCCTGTTCATATAGTCAGCCAGCTCCATGATGCTGCCGAAGTCGTCCGGTTTCTCTCCCTTGTCCGCAAATATTTCGAAAGTTTCACCTGCAACGAACTTGTACATCTCAAAAAGATTGTTTGTAGCATCAACCTCCAGGCGCAATCCGTTAGCTCTGAACTTCTCTCCTGTCAATTCTTTGAAAGAGATTGCTTTCGCAGGATTCTTTTCCTCCTGATTTTCAGCAGTTGCTTCCTCAAGTCTCTCGTAAAATCCAGTTATGTCAGGGCTGAACTGGTCTTTGTTAGGAAGGTACCAGGAACTCATTACATCCATAATCATCAAAGCCAGGTTCTTGGCATCAGTCCCGTACCAGAGCGCTTCAAGATGATATCCCCAGTCATTTTCCACTATTATGTTGGCAAGATACATCTTGCTGTATACATCTTTTAAGTTCATTTCATTTCCCCTTTAGTAAAAAGCACGTGACCGGATAGTCACGTGCTTTATGTGCGTTAATTGTTCTTCGTAACAGTCTGCACTATTACTCGATAACTTCTACTACAACGCCTGATCCTACTGTTCTTCCGCCTTCTCTGATGGCAAATCTAAGTCCTTCTTCGATTGCGATTGGTGTG
>JALEUQ010000072.1 GCA_022780965.1 Clostridiales bacterium | reverse complement strand
ATGGGCTGCATATACCGGGCAGCTTACGGACTGAACTATTGCATGGATGAAAAGTTTTGGAGATATTGGTTTGACTAGTTTTGGAAGAGATAGGTTTCGTGCATTATTTTATTACTGCACAAATATCGTAAAAAGATACTTGGCCGGCCGCGGAGATGTTCTGCATGCTGACGGTATTTCAGTTCAATCATTCACATGCTTTAAGGGATTCGCAATCGTGAAGCGATTTACATGCATTCTGGTGTGCACATTGCTTCTGGTTACAGGAATTCCTTTTTTTGCGTTTGCTGAGTCTTCATCTGAGGTGTCCGCAGCTTCTGCAGATACTGAATCATATAAATTAAAGAATGGAAGTTTCGAGACTTTTGCTTCGGAGTTTACGACATCGTACAAGCAGGTGGCGCCCAAAGATTCCGACTACTGGAAGACTACTGCTGAGCAGGGGCTCATGGAACTGCTCAGAGCAAATTCCTCTACATATATTTCGGGAGCGAACGTTAAGCCTAGAGACGGACTTATTGCAGCAGAACTCAATGCTGATGAAGAGAGCAGCCTTTATCAGGTAGTTGATACAGAGCCATCCAGCTTGTATGAATGGGGAGTTTCACATGCGGCAAGGACGGCAAGCGATACAATGGCCATAATCATCGGACCAAATCAGGATGTGGCACCAAGCAAGAATTTTGGTGAGGGCTACGAAACTTCGGACCTGAGCAGCGCCAATCCAACGGTGCGAACTGGTTACAAATACGGCAAGGACCAGATGATGCAGATGGTGGCATGGCTCAAATCAAAGGGAGTTATCAGTAATTATGATAAAGCGGGAATAGCCAACGGAGGCAAGGCTATCGAATTGTACAGCAAGAAGTTCGCGGCGAGAGGCACTTTCCGGGATAATGCAGATAATCAGCCATTCAGTCTGACCCCATCCAAAGTGTACACAGAGAAATGGTGTATATGGGTAATTACAGACCATAATGATCTTGACAGTGACAAGAACCTTATCTGGGGAGACTATGGAGCCAATGCAGCTGTGGCTTCAGAGAGCCTTGATCTTAACGAATATTATCTGTACAAGGTGCCGTCAGGACAGAACAAGACACTTTTTGCATTCACATCCATAGAGAATAAACCAACAGGCTCCGCATCAATAGCCAATCCTACTTACGGCAATTTCCTTGACGGAGTTAACTTCAAAATATACAGAGCGCTTTCGGGCAGCACAACTCTCAACGGAAGTGCTATTGTTGGATCCAGCGATGGAACTTCCAGCGGAGAGGGAGCAACAGGAGGACATCTGATTACGGCGGACAACGGAGTGACCACATATGTTGAAGATGGAGCGAACCTGACAATAGAGGCGAAGATTGCTACAGCAGATAAAAATGAAGTATCCTTCGCCGGAGTTTACTGCACCATGCAGAATCCGGATGGAATCGGCACTGTGAAACAGTTCATTTCAGTCACCGCAGAAGGGTGGACAAGAAGTGAAGACAGCAGCGGCAATATTGTTTACAGCAGAGTCATGCAGGGAGTAACAAGCGCAATAGATCTTCACTTCGTTTTCGTCAGAAGTCCCAGAATTACTTATGATGCCAACGGCGGCAAAGCATATGACTGCGGACAGACCAATAAGGCTGATTCTGATGATCCTGCCAATACATACAGTTTCAAACCTTTGACTGAAGATGACGGAACGGTTGAATACATCCAGCCGTACACTTCCCATGCAGCAGAGGGTCAGACACCGGAGTGGAAGTTCATGGGATGGAAGCTGTTCGATAACTCGCAGACATATGACAACATAATTCCGGCAGTTCACAAGGTGGCATACAATCAGGATACTGAGAACACATCCAACAATGCTTTCCTTGTAATAGACGGAGATGGCGAATTCGTATCTGCCGGAACCAGCACCTGGGACACAGCAGCTGGAACCGAGAAATTATACAACAAAGGAGCTCCCGGACTTTCTTTCATCGCCCAGTGGAGATGGCGACAGACATTCATTCCTAAAACGGATGCGGGCAGCGGCTACAAAAATTCGAATGCTGGCGGAACAGTGGAAGTTACAAGTGCCGGCGGCGATGGAGATGAAAACTATGAGAGCGCCTGGACAGATGCCGGAGGCAAGGCATACTATGCGGAGAGCAATGAGACAGTGACCACCAGAGCGGAAGCAGCAGAAGGATATTATTTCAATGGCTGGTATGATGCAAACGGGACCCTGGTGACTCTCAGCGATACACTGACTTATGTGGAGGCCAAAGAGGGCATCAGTACATATTATGCGTATTTTGCGAAAGACTATCAGCAGCGTTTCATAAGGCAGATTCAGGTGGACGGAGTGTGGACCGACCTGGCAGACGATGATTCATCCAAGGTGGAGCTGCTGGATCATACAATTTTGAACGATACGCTGGGCGCAGCAGTATCATCAACGGCATCCAACAATAGCAGATACGGACTTGTGGGATGGTACAATGCCGCCGGAAGCAAAGTGGATGACAGCATGCTCATTAATTCGGGCAAAACCATCAGGTACAATGTTACCGGTGATGCAGTATACTATGCCCGCTTCGAAGCATCGCGAAATGTCAAGTTCATGGTTCAGTTCATAAACGCCGACGGCACGCTGACCACTGCAGCCGCCGCCGACAAATCATACGGCAAGCTTTCCACATACAGCGAATACGGTGTTACAGGAGATGCTGTGTCATCCAAGGCATATCCGGCTAAGGGATACATGCTGGAGGGCTGGTATGACGGTCCGGACACAGATGCATCAGCTGTGGATTGTCTTGATGCTACCGATGCCAAGATAGTCACGCCGCAGGTTACAGCCGCTGACGGAGTTACCTACTACGCCAGATTCAAAGCCCGCGACGATACTAAATACGTTGTGGAACACTATTTCAAAAACTGGTCGGGCACAACGAACGGAACATACAAAAAAGTAGAATCAAATACATACTACGGAACAACGGGAGCAACCGTAACTCCTGTGCCGACAGAGCTTACCGGAACTAAAGAGGGCTACAGATGCGTTACTGAAATCGAGCCGGGAACCATTGCAGCAAGCGGCGGAACCGTGTTCAAACTTTATTATGACAAGGATGAGGTATCGCTTCTCTACGAGGCTAATCCGCCTGACGGTCTTGAAAGCACCGGTGAAGTTGCATCACAGAGCGGATACGTTGGATACGATGTGACTGTGGGACCGGGCGAAAAGGATACGCCTTTCCAGGTGGCAGGATATATATTCAATGGATGGAACACTAAGGCGGACGGAACGGGAACGGCATATTTCCCTAAAGACAAGTACAACCTCCTTGCTAAAGAAAATGCAGGTACTGACAGTGAGTCAAATCCTAATGTGCTCTATGCACAGTGGGCTGCGGACACGGATGTGCAGTACAAGGTAGAACACTACAAGCTGATACCGGGAACTGACGGAAGCTTCACGGCGCCGGACAAAGCAGATGTGATAGAGACTCTCTACGAAACGACCGGTGAAACAGTCAAAGGCACAGCCAAGAGCTTCGAGGGCTACGAATACGCAGCAGGATTCAGCTCCAACGGAATTGCAGCCGTCGAAAGCGGCTCTGTTGCTGCAGATGGAAGTCTCGTTCTCAAGCTCTACTATAAGCCTCTGGAGGATAAACTGACGTATAAGGCCAACGGCGGCGCAGGCGCAGACCGGATTGCCAATGGCTGGATGTATCAGGAAATGACTGTGGAAGACGGCAGCATGTTCACACGAGAAGGCTATACTTTTAACGGATGGAAAACTCCATCGGGCAAAACTTATGCCGCCGGCAGCAAATACACGCTGACCACAGAAGACGACGTGCTTCTGGCTCAATGGAAAGCCAATACAAATACGGAATATAAGGTATATCACTATCTGGTGTCAGCAGACGGCACATCGGCAAAACCGGCACCGGAAGGAGAGGGCGGTGTGACATCGAACCCTCAGATTCTGACCGGCACCACCAATAGCAGAGCAACCGCAGATTCTTTGCAAATAGACGGGTATACGTACAAAAGCGACTTCGATACCAACGGAATGAAAACTGTTGCTTCCGGCATAATAGCCGGGGACGGAAGTCTGGCGCTCAAGCTTTACTATATTCCTGTCCCTAAACAGTGTGCCGAGACCATGTATTATCAGAAAGTATGGTTAGACGCTGACGGCAATCCTGTGGACTTTAACAAGACAGGGGCGGAAGGACCGTCAGAGGATATTGCGGCAGCCAGAGTTGAAACTCAGCTTCAGGTTTCGGCAGACGGCGGAAGCACATGGACGGATCAGACTGACAAGTACTCAGCTGATGGAACTGCGCAGGCAGCCGGAAGCGGAGCAACGGATATTGAGAGAGGACCGAACAAAGTTTTCACTGATCTGAGCGGCAGTGACAGCAGGCTGTACTGGACAAAATCCATTGAAGGCTCTGAATACAACCTGCCGCTGTACAACGAGGACGGAGATCCGCTCATATACAGACTCATCGAAAAAGAAGGCTCCCTGCCTGACGGCTGGAAGCAGTTCACAGGAAATGTTTCGTATACAGAATCGGGCGCAGAGTTCATAAACCCGATAACTAAGGAAAAGACGGCACTGGAATATTTCAGATACGATGATTCTCACAAAATAGACAAAAAAGATTACCAGCAGAATGTTTTCATAATCAACTACGACAGCAGAGAGCCGTTAGACTTTGTTGTCAGCAAAATTGACGGAAGCAATTCGGATGCTCAGCGCAAGGTGCCTCTCGCAGGTGCAGTGTTCGCACTTTATGAGAAATCCGACAGAGGAACGGAGCAGATAGTGTATAAGGGTACATCTGCTGCATGCACTCAGGTCGGCAGTCCGGTCATGACGGAACTAAACGGTGATGAGACCAGGGCGCTTGCAGAATTCAGCAAATCCCTTAAACGGGGCAAAGAATACTATCTTGTTGAAACAAGTGCTCCGGCCGGGTACAGGCTGCTTGCCGAACCTCGCAAGATTGTTGTCAGCAGAGATGGAACAACTGCGCTGATTGATGAAATAGAGAAGGATATTGTTTCGGATACTTTGGAGATTGAACTCGGCAACTATCTGAGTCTGACAATGCCAACATCCGGAATTAATATAACCGGCAGAATATTTGCCGCAGCAGGGCTTCTTGTAATGCTCGCAGCTTTATTACTTCTTACACGACTTAGAATTAGGAAAAGACTTT
>JALEUQ010000124.1 GCA_022780965.1 Clostridiales bacterium | reverse complement strand
TTCACTGGATTGACGGCGCCGGTCACAATTCAAACACGGACAAACCGGAACTTGTTAACGCGCTGGTTGAAGAGTTTATCAAATCTCTGTAATTCCCCTCACCATGCGGTCAATTGCAGAGAAATCCTCTTCACTGAGCTGATTGTAGGGCTCCAGTTTGACAATCATTCCTGGATAACACATAATCCACTTATCTTCAGGTTCCCCTGCGAAATAGTAGCGGTATAAGGCATTCGCGCCTATTCCCCAGTCTTCCGTGTTCTCTCGGCGGTATTTGTCATTATTGCCTGAAGGAATACCCATCATTTCATATATTTCGTAATCCTCATTCAGCCACTGATTGAGACACTTTTCATACAGCCAATGATTATTGATTCGCAAAATTGTGCAGGCGAATTCATCATCGCCGGGAGTCGCTCCATCAGAATCTGCATCCGCATCGCCGGGAGTAATGGATTTGACTTCCATTTCCATAAGGAAAGTATGGTGTTTTATGCTGCCGTCAGCAGAATCATCCTCCATGTTCATCAGGAAAGTGATGGAAGAGAAGAGGATAGTGAAAGTGAATACGAAACACAGAGCGATTGAAGCAATTCTGTTGACAGTTCTTGGAGTGCCGCGCTTACGCATTTTATTAGAAACCATACGGATCAGGAGGATAATGCCCCAAAGGAGCGCAGCAAGGCAGATGGTCGCAAGCGCAGTGGTAAAGTTATTTTCGGCTGTAATTGAAACCGCCCATAGCAATATTGTAATAATAATCAGGCAGTGTACCAGCCTGTAGATTCTCCTGAATCCTGCAGTGGAAGCACACTGTCCGCCGCCTTCAATAAGCTTGCGGGTCTTTCTGACCCACATGGCAAGGTGCACAATGCCCACGGCTGTCATCATGGCAGCCAGTAGCGTCATAATGGCGAGCGTCATATTGGTATAACTTGAAAATGCCTCGACCGGTTTCGTGAAAAAAGATATAAAACTGTTACCAATCATGCAGAGACATCCAACCATTAGAATCATGGGAAGCACGAAAGAGCGCACAGCACTTTTGCAAACGTTCTCAAGTTTAATGGATTCGTCTGTGTCTATTGGAACAGGGTTCTCGTCTTCTGAGCAGTAAATGTGCATTTTGCCGCTGCTGCAGACTCTGAACCAGCCGGTTTCTCTGCAGTAGTCATCGAATTCGGTTATGGACGGGCTGTTCACCGGGTCATACTGTGATGTCCTTGGCAGGTACACGACGGTGTAGTGGGCACGGGCCGGCTCGGCTCTTCTGAATGTCCAAAGGGTGCCTATACTCTCCAGCCGCCATCCGTCGGATGCCATCCGTTCCAGGTATGTCTGAATGCCCTCGTAATCGAAATACTGATAAGTTACCGGTATACGTTTGTATTTTTTCATAATAATTACCCCTCTTGATTGCACTTATCGGTGCGCGTCGTAATCCTTAATCTGCTGAATAAGACGCTGGTATTCATTTCTCAGCAGTTCTTCACCGCCGTCGGTAAGAATGTAGCTTCGTTTGCGGCCTTCGACTCCTGTTTCACGAATCATGCCCGCATCTGCGAACTGCTCCAGCAGGTTATAAAGAGTCCCCGGGCCGATTCGAACGCGGCCGTCGGTCATTTCAAGTGTCATGCTCATGATATCGGTGCCGCAGCATTCGTGGCGCAGGCACAGCAGAACGTAGTACATTTGTTCAGTTAATGTTTTAAATTTCTCTCGTGACATAAAAACCTTCCTGTAATAACGAATATCGATATTGCTAACGTGATTATATTATCGATATTCGATAATGTCAAGCTTTTACAAGGTCGGCTATGGAGGTGTCGACGCGGCTGTGAAGATGTCGGCACGGCCATCACAGCTTTCGAGGAAATGCAGAAAACAGAATACAGCAAATTAAGCGCTGCGCCCGGATAATGCCGGGCGTTACTTATTTTAGTCAAGTCACGGATTGTCTAACGTTTGCACGGATTGTTTAACGCAGACGTTTTATAGGGGATTTATGATATGAGGTTCGCTATAGCTGGGGAAAATGAGTCTATAGGTATTTGATGATGTTTGAGAGTTTACCTATAGTCGAGATAAATGAGGCTATAGGTAAGGGTGCCAAGAATCAGAGTTCCCTATAGGCTACGCTTTTATTGTAATAGGCCGCGCTTTTATTGTACAAAGAAAACCCCGCGTCAATGATATGTACCCTCTTTACTGGACAAACCAGTAAAGAGGGTACATATCATTGACGCGGAGATGGGTTTTTGTGTAATATTTTTATTCTTTGTTATTTTATGTGTGGATCAGCCTTGCGTCTTCCGTAAATACCTGTGCCAGCAAGACCTGCTGCCGATAATCCAAGAAGTGCGAACAGCAGTGCCAGATTTGTATCGTCGCCTGTTTTGGCATTCTTGTCAGTATCATTGCCGCTATCCTTGTCTGAATCACCGCCGTCAGCTCCGACATATTCCTCATTAGATGATACGTCATAGGTGTTGGTGAATGACATAGCTGTTGGCTTCCAAACTACATCATAAGCCTTGTCTGCATATGTTGTCGGATATGTAACTGCTGAATATTCTGATGTAACATAATCGTTAGGATCGTCTGAAACGGCCATCTCAGCAATTTCGCCATCCTCATTGCCGGTGTTTCTTTTCATGAATACAGCCCAAACTGCATCATCATATGTCCAGCCATCTTCACCGGCATCTATCTGTCTGACATAGACTCCGCCTTCTTCGAGCAAGTTTTTCAGCTGTTTGACAGAACCGGTAATTGTCATTTCACCTTTATATGTTCCTGCTCCGTTCGTTGTAACAGAAGCCTTTACTGTAACATCCTCATAACTTCCTTCTTTACCAACACCCAAGGAGTCACCATGGCTGTCGATAAGTTCAAGATCAAAAGTTGTCTTGCCAGGGTTACCGTTGCCGCCCTTCTTAACTGTTGTGGTGTATGGGATTGTGAGGGTGATTACCTCGGCGTCAGGGGAAGCCTCAAATATTGCTGTCACACTTACATCTTGGTCAGACATCACAAAGGATGTGGTTCCACTGCCTTCATCTTCAAGATGAATATTTCCGTATTCGACAATCCACTTAACAAATTTCATGTCAGGAGAAGGAGGTATTGCAGTTATGGTAACCTTTGTGATCTGTCGCGCTTGACTAACTTCAGTTCCAGCTACTGATGCATACCCATATGTTACGTTGACGTCAAACATTGGCAGTCCTATATCCTCCTGAAGAGCATTAAAATCGGCGATGTCTACAGAACCGTCACCATCCATATCTGCGTGTAAATGTTGATTCTCATCGAGGGTACACTCCCCTTCAAGATACTTCTGGAGTAAGATGACGTCAAGAAAATCAACTTTACCATCCATATTTACGTCGCCCGTGCCGATAGGATCAGTACCATCCGCAAACACAGCAGCAGGCACAAGCGACACAATCAGGCAAAGGCTAAGCAGCATGCCGAGAAATTTTTTCTTCATTAAATTATTTCCTCACTTTCGTTACTTTCATTACCTTTCCCGGGGAAGCAGACCTTCCAGAGAAAATTCGTAGTGCATGGCAAGTCGGCGGAACAGTTCCTCCATGACTGACTGAGCCAGGCTTCTCATATCAAGACCTTCAATGAAGGCCAGCACGTTAACAACCTCATCCTTAGGCACATCGAAGACACGCAGCGCAGCAGTTACAAACTTACCCAGTTTTCGTTCCAGAGTAAACCGGGCAGTGCAAGGGTTGGCCATATAGCCGCGCATCAGACCTGCTGTGCCGTACTCCAGTTCCAGGAAATCCTGCTCGTCAAATTCAGGCTGGTACAGTTCGAAGATTCCCTGAAGCTCTTTGGCTGTTGCCTGCTGAATGTAAGCAAGCGTGTCAGGATATGTATATGCCTCAAGGTAAATATCCCGCAGGTTTTCGTTAAGCTCAGTAAGCGTTATCTGCAGCGCAGTCTCAGCCGCATATACATATACCGGCGGAAGCTCTTTGCTCGCCACGTTTCTCGCAATGCTGAACTGGTTTTCGAACATGAATTTCACCAGTTCCATCAGCACGCCTTCTTTGTTTCGAAACAGGTTCTGGAAACTGCTGCATGAAACCTGAGCGTCTTCAAGAATCTGCGAAGTCGTGGTCTTGTGATATCCCTGCTCCAGGAACAGTCTGACACAGACCTGCAGAATTCGTTTTTCTGTTATAAATCCATCGCTTCGTTTTGCCAATAGATTACCTCCATAATAATTAAGTGGTTATATAGCCAATTCTATCATATGCGGGAATCACTTTCAAGTGCCGCATGCTTCGTTTTCAATATATAATCAGAATATAATCACTTAGCATATTTTGTCAAAATGACCGCTCTTACCAGTTGTGTCAGAGCATACTCCAATCATGAATTCTCCGGTAATCTTAAACATGACTATGCTCTCGATCTGCCGCTCTACTCTGCGTAGGTTGCAATATCCCTTGAGATGCAATACAGTATCAGTAACGGTTGCCGTATATTGAGCGGGGGAAGGAGCTGGACTGATATGTGTACAAGTATAATTTCAAATAGAAACAAAACGATTGTCGGATGGAACCTGGATATTCTCGATATGGAGTATCGCGTCACCGAATCGGACGAAGGTGTTTATATCGAGATAAACGATCCTGAGGAAGGCTGGCTGCCGCTGTTTGGAGCCAATAGCAGAGGGGACTTCGTAGGGATGCCAACCTGCTGGCCTCATGATGAAAGAAGCAATCCGTTAGGCAGTTCAACAGACTCTTCGACAGGTATCCGGGCAGATGCTCCGGCAGGCAGCGAGGAGAACGTAATCATGCTGGATATTGATTTGCTGACCCAGCGCAGAACCATGAACCAGGTTAGAACCATTGCGGAATCCGGAGCTGTCTGCAGTGTTCCGGGCGTCACTTTCATGTCATCACTGTCGGACAAAGAGGGCAATGTGCTGCACATCGTTCCCGGCCAGGGCTATCGCTTCTACGAGAAGCCGGAGTACAAAGTGCTGACCAACTTTTCTCCTTTTAAAATGGACAGCGAGAAGCATCCGTGGATGGGCTGGGACAGATATCACACGGCGGAGGCAATGCTGGCGAATTCAGATGACGACTTCGACGTGGCAGATTGCTTCGACATTTTGCGCAAAGTGTCCCAGGAAGTGTGTCCGACGGTAGTTTCAATGGTGTTCGACGTTACCGAAATGACCGTCTACTGGTGCGAAAACCGCAGATTTGACCAAATCCATCAGCACCGTTTTGCGGGGAACATATAAAAATGACACAAACAGACATATAACGCGCCGGAAACGAAGGGGTTCTCTGTTTTGATTGTCAACAAAAGAGGAGAGGAACAGACAGTAATGGTTTCAAGGGGA
>JALEUQ010000119.1 GCA_022780965.1 Clostridiales bacterium | reverse complement strand
ATTCGTACTGAATTTCACTGAGCACCGGATGCACCATAAGTCCCAGACCCAGCTTGTAATTCTTCTCAACTGCTTCAGCGTGCGGCTTCATTATATCAGCAAGCTCATCAAATCTACCTTCTTCACGAAGCTTAACAATGCTGTCAATTTTATCTTCGTAATACTCATACAGCTTAACCCTGTCTCCCGTCCGTCTGAAGACATCTATTGCCTTCTGCTTCGTCATGTCGTCTTTCTTGATTCTCGCACTGCTAAGTTTCCGTCTTATTTTCATTGCCAGGTATCTGTTTCGGCTCATACCTGCAGCGGAAGCTGCCTGTTCCACTTCTACATCACTTACTTGTGGTTCATATTTCGCTGCACTTATCAGTTCTTCCCATGGAGCATCTGATTCATCAAGGTTTAATCCAAGAATATCGGCAATTGATTCTATTTCACTTCTTATTATGCCGTTTGTCGTATGACCATACGCATATTCATAATATGACTTCGCTTTACCGACGTCTCCTTCAATAAGATATGCAACGTCTCCTCTGTATTTGTGCAGTTCGCCATGCACCTTCGTCCCTGCCGGGAACACTCTGTCAAGATTATCAAGTATGCCATTTATAATCCGTCTGGTATCTTCCCTGTTATCTGCTTTAATGTTTTCTATGGCCAGTCTTATTCTCAATCTCTGAATCTGACTGTTCTCAGGATATTTTGTCAGGAATTCATCTGCCTGAGCAATCAGTTTGCCAACATCCGAAGAAGGCATCATTGAATATATATTGATTAAGCTTCTCGTCAGATCAATCTCTTCACACAATTCCATCATCTTATCGGTACTTACACCGCAGTGCCTGTATACTTCAAGCAGCCTTGCAGCCTTGGACATTCTTTCTGTGCGCATAAGCGTCTCTACAGCCACCGCCATTAGATTTTCGTCAAGTATCACTGCAACAGGATTGAAATATCTGTACTGCTTGCTGTGTCTGTCCAGCCTTCCTATAATCTCCGGCAAGAACTGAACACTGTAATATCCATTGAATACCTCCGCAAGCTCCAGGAAATCTTTCGACATGTATAACTCGTCTACATCAATTTTGTTATCCTCAATAAGCTTTGTCAGTTCCAGTTTTGCCCTGACAGCTTTCATTCCGGCTTCATAATCCTCAATTTTGTGTCTCAGTGGATTGCTCTTGAGAAGTTTAATCTTCCGTGATATCAAAGCCTTATTCAGCTGTTTCATATTAATGCATGATCTGAAGTCATCTCTTATCACATCGTAATGAATTCTGTCACTAAAGATTGCTTCATGTCCTTCAATGCCATCATGTGATGGTATGTACACCCATTCATCTCCATACTGATATGTCAGATACTCGCTGTAAGCTCTGACTGATTCAACTTCGATATTTTCAAATGGCAATCTTATGTAACCCTGATCAAAAATCGAGGCATTCATGAGCATAGGTGCACTTCCCCACTCCATGGCATAGCTGTCGTGTCCATTATCACCAAGCGCCGTCAGATGTTCAGTCAGTTCCTTTACAACAGGCACCAGCCCTTCTCTTCGCTTCCTCTTAAGATACTTTTCATACCTTGAAATATTCATATCGAATCTTGTGCTGTAACCCATAGTTTCATTTATGAGGTCGCACTCAAGCATGTATGTTTCAAGGAAGCTGTTCATGTCCTTCTTCATTATAGGGTCAAATACAAAAATATCTATTACATATCCTGCAGGATCATCTCTGGCAATCTGATTTGCATGAACTGCAGCATTGTCAGTTGCCACATACCTACCGAAAGTATTGGAATACTCCCCATCGAATTCACATGACTGCAGAACACGATTAGAAGGAAACTTCCCGTCTTCATATACCTTAATAAACTTGACCCAGTTTTCTCTGGTCATGTATAAGTCGATATCATCATCCCACGGGATGAATCCTTTATGTCTTATGGCTCCTATTGTCGTGCCTCCGCCCAGAGAATAGTGAATTCCATTTGACTGACAGAGTTCGTCAATCTCCTTAAGCAGCTGTAATAGTATTT
>JALEUQ010000098.1 GCA_022780965.1 Clostridiales bacterium | reverse complement strand
TAATTTTATCTTTGTGACTCATACATTAATATTCCGGCAGCCACAGCCGCATTAAGGGATTCGATGGAGCCAGCCATCGGAATCTTTATCTTAAGATCAGATGCTTCGATGAAGCTTTCGCTTACGCCCTGACCCTCATTGCCTATTACAATCATGTCTCTGCCGCCGAGACCTGCATCTCTATAGTCTGACGCCCCTTCAAGAGCTGTCACCGCTACTCTTCTGCCTGTCTTGCGGGCTGTATCAAGCAGTTCCTCAGTTTCTACCTTCTGAACTATGGGAACCCGGAACAGTGAACCTGCCGCTGCCCTCACAACCTTAGGTGAATACGGATCCACGCATCCTTTGATCAGTACAACACCTGCCATTGCCGCAGCCTCCGCAGTCCTTATCATCGTTCCCATGTTGCCGGGATCCTGTATTCTGTCGAGTACCAGCATTCCTCCGTCTCCAGAAGCAAGCTTCATGATTCTTCCCGGTTCTGAGCTCTGCTGCCTTACCATGGCAATGACACCCTGGGAGCTTCTGGTATCCGAAAGCTCGGCAAACAGGTTTCTCTCCAGCATCACCGTGCTCCCTTCCGGAAGATTGTGTTCTCCTGTTCCTTCAGCCACGAAAATCTGCTCAATGTCCATTCCCGCGCTGATGGCATCCTCCAGGGGCTTGACCCCCTCCAGAAGATACATGCCGGTCTCGTCCCTGTACTTGCGCCTTGTCAGTTTCAACGCCAGTTTATATGTTGGATTGTCTCTGGAACTGATTAATTTCATCTATCCTATAACCTAAACAATAGCCGGTTATAAAAACCGGCTATTGAAATGCATCTTTCTCGCCTTATTCCTGATTATTTAAGAAATGATGGGACATCGATGCCGCTGATTCCGCCTGAGAATGCTGATGAAGGTTTCTCTTCAGATGCAGCTTCAGGTGCAGCATCTGCACTCTTCTTAGGAATTACGCTGTCGATGATACCTGCAGCCGGTGATGGCTCGAAGCCTGCTGCAATAACAGTAACTGCGATTTCATCTGTGAGTTCTTCCTTGACTGATGCTCCCAGAATGATGATTGCGTTGCTGTCTGCCTCATCATTGATTCTTGTTGTAACTCTGTCAACATCGAACATTGTAAGGTCCTTGCCTCCGGTAATGTTGACGAGTACTGCTCTTGCTCCAGAAATCTTGGTTTCGAGGAGCGGACTGTCGATAGCACTTGATACTGCTTCTTCCAGTCTGCCTTCGCCCTTGCCGTGACCAACACCCATGTGAACGATGCCTCTGTCCTTCATGATTGTTGTAACGTCAGCGAAGTCAAGGTTGATGAGTGCGTCATCAACGATGATATCTGAAATGCCCTGAACGCCCTGCTTGAGAACTTCGTCAGCCAGTTCGAAGGCTTCCATGAGTGAAGTCTGTTCCTGAACTGTCTCAAGGAGCTTGTCGTTAGGTACTACTACAAGGGAGTCTACATACTTCTTGAGGAACTTGATTCCCAGATCGGCATGTTCGCCTCTCTTCTTGCCTTCGAATCTGAAAGGCTTGGTTACTACACCTACTGTGAGTATGCCCATGTCCTTGGCAATCTTGGCGATGATAGGAGCTGCACCTGTACCTGTGCCGCCGCCCATGCCGCATGTGATGAATACCATATCTGAACCGGCAATGTACTTCTCCAGATCCTCCAGGCTCTCCTCGGCTGACTTCTGTCCTACCTCAGGATTGCCGCCTGCACCAAGTCCTTTGGTCAGTTTCTCTCCAATCTGAATCTTGGTCTCTGCCTTGCTTCTTGCCAGAGCCTGCTTGTCTGTATTAACTGCAATGAAGGAAACTCCCTTCATGCCGCCATCTATCATTCTGTTAACAGCATTGCAGCCGCCGCCGCCAACGCCGATAACCTTAATCACCTGTATCGCTGTATCAACTGGATCAAATTGTAACATCAATGAAGTACCTCCCCTAGGTTTTACGTATTATAATCTATCAGATATTATATCACACTGATTTTATTCAGTAAAGGAACAATAATTGCCTCCGCTTACTTTAATCGTGCCTTTGTTCTTACCCTTCTGGTAAAGGTCGTACACTACTGTTTTCAAGGTTTCACTCTTGATGGAATCCATCAGATTGCCGTATGATCCGACCACTTTAAGTTCATCGTAAATATATGCCGTAACTCTGCCATTCTCCAGAGTCACAGATTTGAAATACAAGTCGCCATCATCCATGGCAGCAAGCAACTTGTAAACCTTGCCAAGATCTGCATTACCTGAGGCTTCAACCTTCTTGCCTGCTGTAACGCTCTTGAGCGATACACCGTTAACCAGTGTAATGTTTCGCGGATTTTTCACCACTTCCAGAGCATTGCCGTCGTTGTCTGTGACTACGTATTTCGTACCGTGCTTAAACTGAGCCATGCCCTTCTTCTCTGTAACGCTGACTATTATTCTGTCAGGCAATTCACGGGAAACATCAACGTCATCTACATACTTTTTGCTCTTGATTCTGTGCTCTTCCCAAAGTACGTGCACGTCAAAAATATTCCTGCCCGTCTTGATCTTGGTCCCTTTGAGAACCTGTTCCTGTGTCATGTATTCGTTGCCGGTTACAGTAACTTCGGCTACAGTGAAATAATCTACGTGGAGCACTCCCACGATGGCTGCCGCAACTGCAAGTACGATGAATATTCGGAGCAGATAGTTCTTGCTCTTCTTTCGCTTCTTCCTGCGTTTTTTCTTCTTGCCGGCAGGTCTTGGCTCTCCCTGTCTCTCTCCTGAATCCTCGCGGCCCGGCGGTATATTGCCCTGCACCTGTTCAGTTTCAGACTCCTGCCGGTCTGCAGTTCTGTGACCGTATTCAGTTTGATTGGCTGTCTGCCAAGGTGCTGGATTCATTCCGTCGTCCATTATCAGTATCCCCTGCTGTTAATTATTGTTCATCAGATTGTCTGTCTGCAGATTGTCTGTCATTGTGACACACTTTCTATCTGTTAAGCTCCGCAATGTTGTCGCAGATGATTTTTACTGCATCTACAGGCGCACACTGTCTGCTCTTCTCAGCCATGTCCGCCAGTCCTTCAGGATGGTTCATCATGTCGACCATTGCAGCAATCAGCTTCTCGTTATCCAGATCTCTCTCCTCAATGACTGTGGCTCCCCCCTTCTCTGCCACCGCTTTGGCGTTGAAATACTGGTGGTTTCCTGTGGCATTGGGGAACGGTATGAAAATTGCCGGTTTGCCGCACACTGTCACTTCTGCTACTGTCAGCGCACCGCTCCTGCTTATCACAATGTCGGAAGCATTGAGAAATTCCGGCATGTTGTCTATGTATTCCATGATTCTGATATTGTCCTGAATGTGAGTTCCCTTCTCCTTCAGTTCATCGAGAATGGCATGGTAGTAATTGCGTCCTGTAGCCAGGCAGATGTTGATTTCATGATCACCGTTAAATCTCTCAATGGCGCTCATCATGGCCTTGTTGATGCGTCCCGCTCCCTGGCTGCCGCCAAAAGCAAGCACTACGAAGTCGTCCTTGCCGAACCCCAGATTTTTTCTGGCTTCTTCTCTGTCAACGTTCATGAAACCGGCTCTTACCGGGTTGCCTGCCACTATGTGTTTCTCCGGCTCCTTGAAATACTCTCCCGCTTCCTCGAATCCAAGGAACATGCGGGCAGCATGCTTTTCGCCCATTTTGTTTGTAACTCCGGGGAAAGCGTTCTGTTCGTGAATGTAGGCCGGAATTCCCAGCTTGTGAGCATTGCTTATGATTGGAGCACTTGCATATCCGCCTGTGCCCACAACGAAATCAGGCTGAAACTCCTTCATGATTCTGATTGCTTCCTTGTTGGCTCCTCGGAGCGCCTTAAGCACGCTTACGTTGCTGAGAAGCTTCTTGCGGTTGAACCCCTGCACGTCCAGCAGCTTAATCTCGTACCCGTTTGCCGGAACAAGTGTCTTCTCAAGGCCCCTCTCTGCTCCGACGAAAAGGATCTCCGCGTCTTCATATCTTCTTCTGATTTCATCGGCGATTGCTACTGCAGGATAGATGTGTCCTCCTGTGCCGCCGCCTGTCATTATTACTCTCATTCTTCAGACTCTCCTTCTACTTCCGGGCCGCTGTCACTGTTTTGTCTGGATATGTTGACCAGCACTCCCGTACACAACATGAATATTATCATTCCGTTTCCTCCGTAGCTGATGAACGGCAGGTTGATGCCTGTTGCCGGCATGCTGTTTGTTACAACAGCCACATTGAGGACTACCTGTATTAAAACCATGAGAACAATTCCCGATGCCAGAAGCACGCCGAACTGATCTCTGCAGTGAAGTGCTATGTGAATTCCTCTCCATAAAAAAAGACAGTAAAGCAGCAGAAGCCCCAGTATGCCTATCATCCCCAGTTCTTCACCGATAATCGCCAGGATGAAATCGTTCTGCGGCTCAGGCAGGTACAGGCTCTTCTGCACGCTCTTGCCCAGCCCCACTCCCGTCAGTCCTCCGGAACCTATGGCCAGAAGCGACTGAACTATCTGATATCCTTCCCCCTGCATGTTGGCGAAAGGATCCAGAAATGTGGCTATTCTCTCATACTGATACGTATCTCTGGCGAAGGTGACAAACCCGAATACAGCCGCTGCTCCCAGCCCCAGGAATGTCAGAATCCACCTTTTCTGAAGGCCTGCCACTATCATCATGAATCCGACGATAAGCACTACAGTAATTGCTGTAGACAGATTCGGCTGCTTGAAAATAAGGATAGCGTATCCGCCGCCCAGCGCTATGACAGGAAGTATTCCCGTAAGAGGTCTCCTGATTCTCTCAGAATCTCCGCTGAGGAACCATGCCGTAAACAGAATGGCGAAAATCTTGGCCAGTTCTCCCGGCATTATGGTAATGGGACCTGCACCAAGCCACCTTTTGGCGTTGTTGATTTCGATGCCGAGAGGAGTGAAAAGCAGTACCAGAAGTATGAATCCCAGTATGGCCGCCCACGGTGCCAGCTTGTAGTATTTGTGATAGTCGAAGCAGGATGTCATGACGAAGCACACGAATCCGCCGACTGCCCATATCACCTGTCTTATGAGGAAGTGGTAAGGCGTGCCGTATTTGCTGATTGAATAGTAGTAGCTGGAACTGAATACCATGATGATGCCGAATATGACAAGCATGGCAAGAAAGAGCACCAAAAGAGTGTCCGTCTTTCCCCTGGTCATCTGCAGGTCGCCGATGACCGGGAAGCGGCGAGACTTCCTGATCTTTTTCCTGGTTCTTCTTCTCCCTGTCGCTTTGACTTGTTCAGTCCTTGTGTTTTCCAATTTATGTTACCTTCCTAACTTAGCCGCACATTCTTTGAAATCACGGCCACGCTCTTCGAAGCTTGAATACATGTCCCATGAGGCGCATGCAGGCGAAAGAAGCACCACATCACCCGGCTGGGCGATTTCATGTGATTTGCTCACACATTCGGCCATGTCGCTGCACATGTATATATTGCTGAATCCTGCCGCCAGTGCAGTGTCTCTGATCTTAGGCGCTGTTACTCCCAGAAGCACCAGTGCCTTGACTCTGCCTTCAAATGCTGCCACGAATTCTTCGTATGATGAACCCTTGTCGTATCCGCCGGCAATGAGAATAATGTTCTCCTTCATAGCTTCTATGGCCTTGATTGCCGCGTCCGGATTGGTTCCCTTGGAGTCGTTGATGTATCTTACACCGTCATACTCCCCGCAAAATTCTATTCTATGTTCTACTCCTGCAAACTCGGTCAGAACTCTGGTTATTATCTCCGGATCAACACCTGCAAAGTATGCTATGGCGCATGCTGCCAGAGCATTCTCCAGATTGTGGCTTCCCGGAATCTTGAGCTCATCGGTTCTGCAGAAGCTTATCAGCTCTCCTTCTTCGTTTCTGATCACGATTCTGCCATCCTTGACGAAGGCGCCAAACTCCAGCTCTTCCAGTCTGCTGAAAGGTACTATTCTGGCTCTGGCATCATCCCCCAGAGCGAAGCAGAGTTTATCATCGTAATTGAGAACGCAGTACTGGTCTTCAGTCTGATTCATAAAAATATTAGCCTTGGCTCTGCCGTATCCTGCCATGTCTCCGTGTCTGTTCAGGTGATCCGGAGTAAGATTGAGGATGGCAGATACTTCAGGTCTGAAAGTGCTGACAGTCTCCAGCTGGAAACTGCTGCACTCAGTAACGAGTACGCTGTCGTCCGATGCCTCCACTGCCTTGGTTATTACTGCCACACCAATATTTCCAACAACGAATGAGCTTGATACTGCCTCTGCGAATATCTCACCTACAAGTGAAGTTGTAGTCGTCTTGCCGTTAGTTCCTGTTATGGCAATGTACTTGCCTCTGCCAAGTCTGTATGCCATCTCAAGTTCACCTGTAATCTCAACGCCTGCACCAGCTGCCTGGCGTATGAAATCAAGTGACGGCGGCACTCCCGGACTCAGCACGAGCATGTCAAACTGTGTCATGTCATCCGGCGTTCTGCCAAGATACAGGTCACATCCTGCCGATTTCAAAAACGACAAAAGCTGAGGACTCATTTCATCCTCAGTTTTGCTGTCCTGTACTGCAACTCGTGCTCCTCCGTCATGGAGAGCTCTAGCTGCCGCTTCACCGGATCTGCCCATTCCAACTACAAGAACTCTTTTATCTTTAATGTCATTCATGAAACTCATCTCCAGTCTTAGTCTCAGTATTTATATCATAAGGAATCCTGCTGCGCAGCAGAGCAGTGTGAATGCCCAGAAGGCAACTACCACCTGCAGCTCGCTGTATCCGCATTTCTCGAAATGGTGATGGATCGGCGCCATTTTGAAAATTCTCTTGCCGCCTGATGCCTTGAAATATCCCACCTGTATTACAACCGACAATGCCTCGCACACATAAAGCAGTCCAACGATAACCAGCATGAACTCCAGCTTCATTACGATTGCCGCAGCTGCCAGTCCGCCGCCAAGTGCCAGGGAACCTGTGTCACCCATGAAAACCTTGGCAGGTTTCTTGTTGAATACCAGGAATCCAAGACATGCACCGCACAGTGCCGCACAGAAATATGCTCCCGAATACACTCCGTACATCATTCCTGCTGCTGTGAAGAAAAATGTTGTCAGTGCTGTTGCTCCCGATGCCAGTCCATCAAGACCGTCTGTGAGATTGACAGCGTTGGTCATTGCAATTGCAACGAAAATAATGAACGGTATGTAGAATATGCCGAAGTCAACGTATACTTTGGCAAACGGTATCCAAACTTCTCCGCCCTGATGGATGTAGAGAGCCACTGCCAGAATAACCGAAATCACTATGAGCAGTGCCATCTTCTCCTTAGGCTTGAGTCCTTCGTTAACCTTCTTGATAACCTTGCGGTAGTCATCTATGAATCCTACACATCCGAAGCCTACGAACACAAGATTTATCAGAACAACTTCCAGCATGTTGGCCTCAAAAATCACTCCTCCGAAAAGTGATGCCGATGCTGCTGCAATTATGATTGCAATTCCTCCCATGCTCGGTGTTCCCGCCTTGCTCAGGTGCGACTCCGGTCCGTCTTCTCTAATATTCTGTCCCGCCTTCTTCCTGAGAACAGGAATTTCTACTTTTGTTAACACTACCGCTACAACGAAAGCGATTACCATTAAACATGCTGCATAATACATAACCTTTTAAATCCCCATTGCCTTTCCTATTATTTCTTCCATCTTCATGCCTCTGGAACCTTTGACCAGGACCACATCCCCCTGACCGATGTATTCGCCAAGATGAGGATAAAGTTCCTCCTTGGTCCGGTACCAGTGAGCCTCCACCTTGCCGCCGGCCGCTTCAGCGCCGTCAATCATGTGGCCGGACGCTTCGCCTACTGCTAAGAGCAGATCGATACTGCACTCGCCTGCGTATTTCCCAACCGCCTCATGCTCTGCCCGGCTCTCTTCGCCCAGTTCGAACATGTCGCCGAGAATGGCTATTCTCCTGCCGCTGCATCTGCTGCTCTCAAGAACCTTAAGCGCACTCTTCATGGAATCAGTGCTGGCATTGTAAGTATCGTCGATAACTTTAATTCCGCCGCCTTCTACCACTTTGAGTCTGCTTCCTGTAAGTTCCGCCTTGGCAAGTCCCGCCTCTGCTTCTTCAGCGCTGATGCCCAGGAGCTCTCCTGCCGCCATGGCAAGACATGCGTTGACTGCATTGTGAACACCCGGCACAGGCAGGCTTACTTCATGACTTTCTCCATTAATTACAACTGAAAATTTTATACCTTCCAGGCCGTAATCGTCAACCTCGGATATGACATAATCGCATTCTTTATCTGTTCCCGCACTTATGCAGCTGTATGCTCCCGCCGTACGCTCAGGTGTCAGGAACTCATTGTCCCAGGCGTATATCAGGCAGCCCTCCTCCTTAAGGTGAGATGTCACTTCCATCTTGGCTCTGAAAATGCCCTCGCGGCTTCCCAGATTCTCAACGTGCGCCACGCCTATATTGGTTATTACCGCAATATCAGGCTTGACTATCGAGGCCAGTCTGTCAATTTCGCCGAAATGGTTCATGCCCATCTCAAGAACGACTGCTTCAGTATTCTCATCGAACTGAAAAATCGACAGCGGCAGTCCAATGTCGTTATTGTAGTTTTTCATGTTGCGTCCTGCATTGTATTTCTCGCAGAGGACGTAATATATCATGTCCCTGACTGAGGTCTTGCCTACGCTTCCCGTCACAGCCACCTTGCGCACATTGAGGCTGTCAAGATACCATGCTGCCAGGTCACCCAGACTGTATACCGTGTCGTCTACCAAAATGGCGTTGATGCCTTCTCTGTCATCGGGCAGACAGCTTTCGTCGGAAATCAGAACCGTGGTGCACCCTGCCTCTATTACTGACGGCACATATTTGTGACCGTCATGATTTTCTCCTTTGATAGCAACGAACATGTCGCCTTCCCGACAGATTCTTGAATCCTGCTTAATGTCTGTTATTATGCTGTCTTCATTACCTGCAGCCAGTCTGCCGCCTGTGGCTCTGACAATGTTTCCTACGCTTACTGGTTTCATGTTGTTTTGCCAATCTTTCCTTATCTAATTCATCATCTTCAAATGTGCTGCCTGCTGTTTTCTAGTCGTAAAGGTATACCTTGGTTCCCTTCTTCACCTTGGTTCCTGCTTCAGGATACTGTCTGGTTACTATGAAGTCATCCTTCTCTGCAGCTTTCTTGTCGTAATCGTATTTGAGTCCGTATGACGCAAGCAGCTCAACGCACTCGCTGGCGCTCTTGCCTGCAAGCTCGGGCACTTTCACCGTCTCTACTGTTGCCTGCTGAGTCTTCTTGTCAGGTGAAATGTTCATGTAGTTAAGAACGTTCTTGAGCAGCTTCCTGGTTCCCGGACCTGCTACTACGCCGCCGTAGTGAACACCCTTCGGATTATCTACAATCAGCAGGATTGCCACCTGCGGGTCATCCATAGGCGCCATGGCAATACATGATGAATATGTCTCGTCAATGTACTTGCCGTTTCTTACCTTGTTGGCAGTACCTGTCTTGGCTCCCACTTTGTATCCGTCTATCTTGACTGTT
This sequence comes from Clostridiales bacterium, assembly GCA_022780965.1. Taxonomy (GTDB): domain Bacteria; phylum Bacillota; class Clostridia; order Peptostreptococcales; family Anaerovoracaceae; genus Lentihominibacter. The sequence goes on along the minus strand of JALEUQ010000098.1, from coordinate 3,757 downwards.
CCTGCACCGCCGTTATCCACTACAAACTGCATGATCTGACACATTTCGTCAGCTGTCTCACCGGACACTGTCTGACGCACTACCTCTGTTTCAAATTCCTTGACCGTTTTGCCCTTGCTGTCGGTAATCTCCTTGACAAGTCTAGGTTTCATCATCTTGCCGTCGTTGCCCAGTGAGCTTATTGCCGTAATCAGCTGAATAGGTGTCACTGCGATACCCTGTCCGAATCCGATGGTGCCGATTCCTACAGGACCTGCTGTTTCTTCTGACTGAAGGATGGCGCTTGCCTCTCCCGGAAAGTCGATGCCGGTGGTTCCTGTGATGCCGAAAGTGTCCAGATGGTCATAGAATTTCTCTATTCCTACCTTGTTTGCCAGCTTGACGAAAACCGGGTTGCAGGAGTTTGACACTGCTTCTGCCAGTGTCTCGTGTCCGTGCGGATTGCCTGTTCTCCAGCAGTGAATTGTTCTGTCGGCAATTCTTATGGCGCCGGTGTCGTAGTATGTGCTCTTGAGGGTTGCCGCATTCTCTTCCAAAGCGATGGCCGTTGTTATCAGCTTGAAGGTTGAACCCGGTTCATATGTGTCGCAGATGAGGGCGTTTCTCCACATTTTCTGAATGTATTTCTGCTGCTCTTCGGTGGACATCTTGTCGAACTTGGCCTTCTCGCTCTCTGAAGACGGCTGCTGAGCATTGTTAAGATCGAAATCCGGTGTCTGCGCCATTCCCAGAATATCACCTGTCTCAGGATCCATTACTATGGCCATTACTCTGTCAGCCGATGTCTTCTTGGCTACCCACTTGATGGCCGACTCGGTGTAGTTCTGAATGACAGAATCCAGTGTCGTTACAAGATTGTATCCATCCTCTGCCACGTAATACTGTGAATCCCCGTATGACAGGCTGTTGCCTCTGGCATCGGTGTAATTGATCTCTCTTCCGGTAACGCCGCTCAGATAACTGTTGTACTGAAGCTCAAGGCCGCTGAGACCCCTGTTGTCCGATGAAACTGTGCCCAGCAGGTGTGATGCGAATGAACCAAGCGGATAGCTTCTCTTGGTATCTTCAAAAACGTCCACGCCTTTGAGCTCTGCCTCTCTGACTTTATCTGCGGTCTCTTTGTCTATTCCCCGCTTGATTTTAATATTGTAACGCTTGCTCTCAAGACTGTTATTTATGGTGTCATCGTCTACGCCCAGCACGTCGCTGAAAACCGTTCTAATTTTATCCTGGTTCGCCTTAATGTCCTCTTCTTTCTCCCCAGCTCTGGCATCTGCCGGTCTCAGCCATACTGTATAGCATGTGACGCTTACTGCCAGCTCGTTGCCGTTTGTGTCGTATATGATTCCTCTCTCTGCCTCAAGCACATTGTCCCTGGTCTGACGTTCAAGGGCCATCTCGGAGTATTTCTCCCCGTCGACAATGGCAATCCATCCCACTCTTATCATGAGACATGCAATCATGGCGAAAAAAACCAGCACGACCAGTATTAAATTGCGTTTGCTCTTGTTTGATGATCCTGTCATTTATCCTTCCAAAATAATCAACCCGGACATGCTGTTTTTATTAAACTGTCCGGGTAACACTCAAGTTTCTTTCAATTCAAAACAGGCATCAGTTATATGCCTTCTCTCTAATCAGTGCGGAGAACCCTTCTGACGGTACGTCATCAGAATAGACGTACACCCGCTTCTTCTCCGAAGCGTACTTCATTCCCAGCGCCCCTGTGGCTGTGCTCTCCACTTTCTCAATGTTGCCTGCCGTATAAAGCTCCGCCTGCAGGTTCTCTATCTCTCCCTGCAGCACCGCATTATCCTTAACTGTCTGATTAATATCATACTGCAAACCAGCGCAAAAAGCAGTAATTACTATCGAAATTACTGCAAGCAGTCCCAGAATTCCCACTGCAGAAAATGCCAGTTTGGCTGTCTCCGCCTTGTTTCTGGCGTCCGGATTGATGACCAGTCTCTTCCTGCGCTTGACAGGCTTAACCCTCTCGGGTTTCATGTCTATTCCATATCTCTGGTAATCTCTCTCGTACTCATACCATTTTTCTGCTTCGATCATTATACTTCCCCTTTGTCACTCAATCTATAACTCCAGTATTTCTTTAATACTTCTTTTTTTCGATAACTCTCAGCTTGGCGCTTCTGGCTCTCGGGTTGTTCTCCAGTTCCTCATCACCTGATACAATCGGCTTGCCTGTCACCTTCTTCACATCAGGTTTCCTGCCGCATATGCACACGGGCAGTTCCTTGGGACACGTACACGGGTCAAGTCTGTCGCGGAACTTTTCCTTGACAATTCTGTCTTCAAGTGAGTGGAATGTTATGATGCAAAGTCGTCCCCGCGGATTCAGCACGTCACAGTATCTGTCGATTGCCGTCTCCAGCTGCTCCAATTCTCTGTTGACTTCAATTCGTATGGCCTGGAAAGTTCGCTTGGCCGGATGGGGTCCTTCGCGTCTTGCCGATGCCGGAATTGCCGCCTTGATAATGTCGACCAGCTGCCCGGTCGTCTCTATGGGTCCTTCTTCTCTGGCTCTTCCTATGAACTGGCTGATTCTCCTGGCCCAGCGCTCTTCGCCGTACCTGCTGATAATGTCTGCCAGTTTCTCTTCACTGTATTCGTTTACCACGTTATATGCCGAGAATGATTCGTCTCTGTTCATCCTCATGTCCAGCGGCGCGTCATGCATGTAGGAAAATCCTCGCTGGCTGTTGTCCAGCTGATATGAGGATACGCCTATGTCCAGCAGTGCTCCATCGATGCCGTCTATGTCCAGATCTTCCAGGATTTCTTTGATATCTGCGTAGTTGCTCTGAACCAGTATCACCCGGCACTTCAGATCCGCCAGTCTCTCGCCGGCCGCCTTGATGGCATCCTGATCTCTGTCTATGCCAATGAGTGTTCCCTTCTCGCTGAGCTGTTCGCCTATGCCGTGGGAATGTCCGCCGCCGCCAATCGTGCCGTCTACGTAAATTCCGTCCGGCTTTATCTTAAGATTGTCCAGGCACTCTCTGTAGAGTACCGGAACGTGTTTGAAATCCATCGTTTCTTCAGCGGCTGCATTGCCTGCGCCCGATTCGTGCATCCCTTCGCGCACCGCTTTGTTATCTGTCTTGTTAGAACTCATGTCTCTCAGCCTCCATCCTAGAATCCGTACTGTTCGAGGCCTTCTGCAACTTCGCTTGCGTTAAGCAGCTCGCCGGACTCTTCGTCAAGCTGAGCCATCCACTGCTCTCTGCTCCAGATTTCAATCTTGTTGTTGCTGCCGATTGTGATAAGTTCTTTGTCGATGCCGGCGTAGTCCAGCAGATCCTGAGGAATTTTCACTCTGCCCTGCTTGTCTACATCGCATGAGCTGGCCGATGAGAAAAAGTATCTCTTCAGCTGTCTTGCCTTAGGGTTGCTGTCAGGAAGCGGTTCCAGCTTCTCTTTGACGAAATGTGCCCATTCTTCGTCTGTGAAAACGTCCAGACATTTGTCCAGTCCCTTGACGATTATGCAGGAGTCGCCCAGTTCGTGACGGAACTTAGCCGGAACAATTATTCTGGCTTTGCTGTCTATTGAGTTGTTAAACTTGCCAACGAACATAGAGTCCTCCTCCATACTATATTTACACCATTTTAAACCACATCTCACCACAAATCAACACTTTTCCTCCACAAGTTATCCCCAGACACCCTTTTTTGCGATTTTGACGTTGCAGCGTAACCTGATACGATGCCTCTGATGCCACTCCATTCGTGAAGCT
>JALEUQ010000086.1 GCA_022780965.1 Clostridiales bacterium | reverse complement strand
GCTGGCTGTAAACAAGGTGGATAAGCCTACTTTGCCTGACGACTTCTATGACTTCTATGAACTGGGACTTGGAGAGCCGATTCCTATTTCGTCGGTAAACATGCTCAACCTGGGGGATCTGCTGGACAGAATCGTTGAAAGCTTCCCTGAAGGAGCAGGCACAGAAGAAGAGGACGTTATCAAAATCGCCATGATTGGCAAGCCGAACGTGGGCAAGTCATCGCTGGTAAACAAGCTGCTGGGAGAGAACCGTGTCATTGTTTCGCCGATAGCAGGAACAACCAGAGACTCCATCGACACACCTTTTGAAAAAGACGGCGAGAAATATCTTCTTATCGATACGGCAGGCATCAGGCGCAAGAGCAAGGTCAATGAGGACATAGAAAAATTCAGCGTTATCCGTGCTGTTGCAGCCATCGAAAGATGTGACGTTTGTCTGCTGATGATAGATGCACAGGAGGGCGTTACTGAACAGGATAAGAGGATAGCAGGCATTGCTCACGAGGCAGGCAAGGGTCTTGTAATAGTGGTAAACAAATGGGATCTGGTTGAGAAAGAAACCAACACCATGAACGATTACCGCAAGGAAGTTGCAAGCGAACTTACATTCATGTCATACGCGCCGACTGTTTTTATCTCCGCACTGACAGGACAGAGAGTCAGCAAGGTAATAGATACAGCCAGAGCAGTGGCAGCAAACAGAGCAATGAGAGTTCCTACAGGTCAGCTGAACAATCTTATCATGGATGCTACAATGATGAAGCAGCCTCCGTCAGATAAGGGCAAGAGGCTTAAGATATACTATGTTACACAGGTTGGAGTAAATCCGCCGCTGTTTTCCTTCAAGGTCAACTCCAGACCGCTGATGCATTTCTCATATGCCAGATACCTGGAGAACAAAATCAGAGAAACCTTCGGCTTCGAAGGAACATCACTTAAATTCGTATTCAGAGAAAAAGGCGAGAAGGGGGAACTCTAATCATGACAGTAAAGTTTATTATCGCGCTCGTCATAGCCTATGCACTGGGAAACCTTTCTCCATCGACTATAATGGCGAAGGCGCGAGGCATCGACATCAAAAAAGAAGGCAGCGGCAATGCCGGAACTACCAATGCACTTAGAGTAATGGGCAAGAAGGCAGGCCTGATAACAGCGCTGGTTGACGTGTTCAAGGGTACAGTGGCAGTTCTTATAGGCATTCTGCTTGTTGGACGCGATCCTGCAGGATGGTGCATTCTGGCTGTGTTCCTGGGACATGTTTTCCCGGTTCTGCTGGGATTCAAAGGAGGCAAAGGTGTTGCGACCACATTCGGTGCAGCTCTCGGATACAACCCGATTATGGCCCTTATTGCACTTGTAGCTGTGGCAATCGTGGTATTCACTACCAAGAGAATGTCAGCAGGTTCGCTGGTGGGAGCATTATCCTTCCCGGTTCTGTCATTTTTCATGGAGCCGCAGCTTATGCCCGTGGCAATAATAATGTTTGTGATTATTACAGTTAAGCACAAGGACAATATTGTGCGTCTCATTCACGGTGAGGAGCCGGTAATGGGAATTTTTAATAAAGAGTAAGAGTGAAAGTATTTTTGGAGGTTAATAATGAGCAAGATAGCAGTAATAGGAGCAGGAAGCTGGGGCACAGCACTTGCAACAGTACTTGCAGGCAAAGGAGAGAAAGTCAGCATTTGGGATATTGACAAGGCGCATCTTGCCAGAATGAAGGGGTCAAGAGAAAACGTGGATTATCTGCCGGGAGTTGATCTGCCGCTGTCTATCGATATGGTAATGGACGAGAAGGATGCCCTGGAAGGTGCAGACTATGTTCTCTTCTCGGCACCGGCACAGCACTTCAGAAGTGCTCTTGAGACAGCGAGACAGCATATGCCTGAGGATGCAACAATAATCAATGTTGCCAAGGGAATTGAACAGAAGAGTCTCAAAAGGATGTCTGAGATTGCCAAAGACATTGTTGACATGAACAAGTACGTTGTTCTTTCGGGACCGTCACACGCTGAGGAAGTGGGAAGAAGACAGCCTACAACAGTTGCGGCAGCATCGATTAACATCAAGGCTGCAGAACAGGTTCAGGATCTGTTCATGACTGACAGGTTCAGAGTATACACAACAGAAGATGTTGTTGGTGTTGAGCTTGGTGGAGCGCTCAAGAATATCATCGCACTGGGTGCCGGAATATCAGACGGTATGGGCTTCGGAGACAATGCCAAGGCAGCGCTCATGACAAGAGGCCTTGCCGAAATCACAAGACTCGGTCTCAAGCTGGGAGCCAAGCCGGAAACATTCGCAGGTCTCACAGGAACAGGAGATCTGATTGTAACATGCACAAGCATGCACTCGAGAAACAGAAGATGCGGTATCATGATCGGCGAAGGAATCCATCCTGATGAAGCAACAAAGCGCGTTGGCATGGTTGTTGAAGGAATGTTCACAACTGAAGCTGCATACGAACTTGCATCGAGAGAAGGAGTGGATATGCCGATTACTGAAGCAATATACAGAATTATCAAAGGAGAAGTGGCCGCTGCCGAAGCAGTAGGAATACTCATGGGCAGGGATAAGAAACACGAACAGGCATAGACAGCAGATGAGTTTATTAGAAGGAAAAAAATACAACATTATCACATTTGGATGTCAGATGAATGAGCATGATTCGGAGACAATAGCAGGAATGCTTCAGGAAGAAGGGTGCACACCCGTACTTGCCAAGGAAGAGTCTGACATTACCATTATCAACACCTGCAGTGTAAGAGAAAACGCAGATAAAAGATTCTTCGGAACTTTGGGACAGCTTAAGAAGATTAAAGAAAAGAATCCTGAGTACGTGGCATGTGTGTGCGGATGCATGATGCAGCAGCAGCACATAATCGATACCATCAAGAGCAAGTATCCGTGGGTGGACATTATCTTCGGGACCCACAACATAGACAGTTTCCCGGAACTTCTAAACAAGGTGGTAAGAGAGAAGGTAAAGGCAGTTGAAATTCTTGAGGACAGATCTGACATAATAGAGGGTCTTCCAGCCAAGAGACTGTTCAGACACAAATCATTCGTAAATATAATGTACGGGTGCAACAATTTCTGCACATACTGCATAGTGCCTTACACAAGAGGCAGAGAGAAGAGCAGGAAGCCGGAAGACATAGTTGCAGAAATAAAGCGCCTTGTGGCAGATGACGTTAAAGAGGTGACACTTCTTGGACAAAACGTTAATTCCTATCAAGGGGTGTTCAGTGACGGGACAGGCTGTGATTTCACAGATCTGATTTACCTTATCAACGATATTGAAGGACTGGAGAGAATCCGCTTCATGACATCACATCCCAAAGATCTGTCCGACAAGCTCATTCAGGCATTCGCAGACTGCGATAAACTCTGCAAGTACATTCATCTGCCTGTACAGTCGGGAAGCACCTCGGTGCTCCGAAGGATGAACAGGAAGTATGACAGAGAGAAGTATCTTAACCTTGTGGCAAAGCTGAGAGAAAAGGTGCCAGGCATTACCATCAGCACGGACATTATTGTAGGATTTCCGGGAGAAACCGAAGAGGAGTTTGAAGATACAATGACACTGGTAGATGCTGTGGGATATGACTCAGCATTTACATTCCTCTACTCGATTAGAACGGGAACACCTGCAGCAGAGTATGATAATCAGATTCCTGAGGAAGTGAAGCATGCCAGATTCAACAGGCTGGTGGATGCAATCAACGAAGGAAGCGCTGCCAAGAATGCGGCTTACGTAGGCAGAGTAGAGAAGGTTCTCGTAGAAGGGCAGAGCAAGAAGGACGAAAGCACCCTCACCGGCAGAACAGACGGATTCAAGCTGGTGGATTTCCCGGGAGACAGCAGTCTCATCGGGCAGATAGTAGATGTTGAAATAACAGAAGGAAAGACATTCAGCCTTAGAGGCAGAATTGTAGAATAATGTGCACGGGCGAGGTGATAACACATGAAGGTGTATAAAAGTGCTAAGGAACGAAGCGAGGCGGACAGGACTGCGCTTAGAGATACAGTATCCAGTATCATAGCTGAGGTAAGAGCTGACGGCGACAAAGCTCTGATGGAGTATAACAGCAGATTTGACGGCTGTGGCAGAACAGAACTTAGAGTATCGCCTGAAGAAATTCAGGCTGCATACGGAATGCTTTCGGATGATGAAATTGCAGATATCAAAGCTGCGGCAGCCAATATCAGGGCATTTGCAGAAGCTCAGAAAGAATCAATCGGAACAGTTACAGACTTTGAACCAGCAGAAGGAATCAGACTGGGACACAGGGCAATTCCGGTGGATTCATGCTGCTGCTATGTTCCGGGCGGAGGATATCCCCTTTATTCGACTGCACTGATGCTTGGAATACCTGCCAAGACAGCAGGAGTCAGCCGAGTTGCAGCATGCTCCCCTGTAATCAAAGGAACAGACAGCATTCATCCTAAGACTCTTGTCGCCATGGACATTGCCGGCATAGATGAAATATACGCTGTCGGCGGCGCTCAGGCAGTAGCTGCATTCTCATACGGAACCGATCAGATTAAACCAGTCAGCATGATAGTGGGTCCCGGAAACAGTTTTGTTACTGAGGCCAAGAGACAGTGCTTCGGCAAGGTGGGAATAGATTTCGTCGCAGGACCTAGTGAGGTGCTCGTTATTGCTGACGAAACAGCTGATCCTGAAATAATAGCTGCAGATCTTCTGGCACAGTCTGAGCACGATAGAGTTGCCAAGGGAATAGTTGTTACAACAAGCGAGGAACTGGCAGAGGAAGTGTGCAGAGCTGTAGAAAGTCAGCTGCATACCCTCGATACAGAGGAAATAGCTTCAATCGCATGGAATGACAATGGCGAAGTGCTTGTTGCGCCTAGTCTTGCCGATGCGGTAGAATATGCTAACGAATATGCTCCGGAGCATCTGGAGGTAAACGTTAAAGACGAAGATGTTGACAGTACTGTCAATGCTTTGAGAAATTACGGCTCGCTGTTTATCGGAGCCGGCACTGCCGAAGTATTCGGCGATTATGCATCGGGTACCAATCACACTTTGCCTACACTGGGAGCTGCCAGATATACAGGAGGGGTATGGGTTGGAACCTTCATCAAAATATGCACGTATCAGTCAATGAGCCGTGGTGCAATGATGAACATCGCGCCGCTGGTATCAAGACTGGCAAGAGGAGAGGGCCTTATCGGCCATGCTCGTGCAGCGGAGATAAGAATA
>JALEUQ010000076.1 GCA_022780965.1 Clostridiales bacterium | reverse complement strand
ACTTTATAGAATCTGTCGAAAATGTACGGCAGATTCTCTTTAGGTATGGCTGAACCGGAATTCATGACCGATACTTCTATGTTCCCTTTCACCTTCCGTGCCTTGATGGTTATTTCTCCGCCCCGGTTAACATGGTCTATTGCATTATCCACCAGAATGGCAATCATCTGTTTAAAGTCGCTCAGATACCCTCTGCCGGTGAATTCTCTATCGCAGTATGTGGTGATTATCGCTTCCTTCTCGAATGCTATACTGTCAAAAGGAAGCGCCGCCTCCATGATTGAATTGTACACATTGAAACTGGCTTCGATTTTGCCTTTTTTTCTTCCACTCTTTTCCTTTTCGTGGTCCAGTCGCGACAGACTTAGAAGCTGGTTAACAAGCATGTTCATGCTGTGCCCTTCTTCTTTGATGTAGTTCATCCATTTATTCTCTCCGAACTCATGCTCAAGCACTGCAATGTTGGCATTGATTACTGCTACAGGTGTCTTAAGCTCATGGCTTGCATCCGCCACAAATCTGTTCTGTTTAGTAATAGCCTCTTCGACCGGAGCTGTAACCTTCTTTGACAGATACCATGCCACAACGAAGAAGAGCAGCGCAGCGAAGAGCAGTGCAATGAAGGACAGTCCCACTGATACTGTAATCGATGTGAGCCAGTTGCTCGTATCAAGGATTACCAGATACCTGTATCCATTTTCTTCTGCATATTTGTAGAGATTCTGATCCACTTTGCCCTTGTCTTTGTTGTAAAGGGAGATGTCTATGTCTCCTAAGTCTCGAGCGCTTTCAACCAGATTATTGTTCTCATCAATCTTGATAATGTTTACTTCATCTGCAATGATGGTGTACAGCACATTTCTGACTCTGTTGTTGCTGATTTCATTGCTTTCACTTATTTCCACCAGATCGTTTATTGGCATTTTGATATACTTGTCCATAGTCTCAGGATACTTGGAGACACTTTCGGTGCAGTAGTCAAGAGTATCAATTTCATCTGACAATGTATAGGAAATGTATGAATAGTTATATGAAACCAGCACCAGGAACAGAACGCTAAGCGGAAGCAGTTCCGTAATCCAGAAAATTCTCCGTCTAAGTTTTTTAATCATCCGGGTCTATCCCTCCAGTTTGTAACCCACGCCGCGAACTGCAACAATCCTTACAGAAGTGCCTACATACTGCAGTTTTTTGCGAAGATAGGAAATATATACGTCTACATTATTGTATTCTGCGTCAGACTCATAGCCCCATACTCTCAGAGTTATCTGGTCTCTCGTCATTATTTGTCCGCTGTTCCTCATGAGATACTCAAGTATGTGGAATTCTTTGCCTGCCAGCTGCACACTCTTGCCCGTATCTTCGCATGTTATGAAAAATCTGTCCGTATCAAGGCTCAAGTCGGATACTGTCAGTCTGTTGGATTGGATATCTCTACTCATGCTGTTTCTTCTGTCTATCATTCTGATTCTCGCCAGAAGCTCCTGCATTTCAAAAGGCTTGGTAATGTAGTCGTCCGCTCCGCTGTCCATTCCTGTTATTTTATCCTCAAGCTGTGACAGAGCTGTCACAAGTATTATTGGAATTGTCACCTTCATCCTGCGCACTATGGTGAGCACATCAATGCCGCTGAGTCCCGGGAGCATGATATCCAGAATGACCAGATCGTACAGTCCGCTTCTTATCATGTCTATGCCGGTCTCACCGTCGCCTGTTCCTTCCGCCAGGTAATTTTCCTGTTTCAAGGCTTCGATAACAGCCTCTCTCAACCCTGTTTCGTCTTCTATTACTAAAATCTTCATTTATTTTCACCTCAATATAATGTGTTAATTTCAATTATATTGCCGATTATTGAAAAATCATTGAAAAAATTAATATGCCACGTCAATTAATCTTCAACCATCACACAATATGATACCACCATCATGAACAAGCGAAAACTACTACTTGAAACTGCGTTCCTGATTCTTGTAATGGGACTGACAATTGCGGCTCTGCTGAAAAACGGCGGACCTTCGGTATTCATACACAGTTTATCTGCTGTCAGCCCCGATTATGTGCTGTGTGCCATAGGGCTTCTCATGGCATATATACTGCTTGAATCGGTAATCATAAAGATAATAATGCATGCACTGGATGAGCAAGTCTCTCTGTGCCGCTGCGCCAAGTACTCCTTTGCCGGATTCTTCTTCTACTGTATTTCACCGGCAGGATCGGCGGAGCAGCCTGTGCAGCTTTATTATATGCACAAGGACGGAATAGATGCATCTAAATCCGTCTTTGCCCTGGCAGTAATAACGCTTACATTCAAGTTTGCACTCTTAATGCTGGGCGGCTTCACCTGCCTTATTATGCCGGATACTGTAACAGACGGTGCCCAGATATTCCTGCTGTTTACAGCAGGCTGTCTCCTCACAGCTCTGGCAATAATAGGATGCTCCTTGATGCTGTTCATACCCGATACTATGGAAGGGGCCGCTCTGGCAGCTGCCGGGTTGTTATCCCGAATGCACCTGATAGGAGATCCCGACAAGCTTCAATGTCGAATAGTCAGGTTCACAGACAAATACAGACAGACCCACAAACTTTGCAAGTCCAGGTGTGCGCTGATACTGACAGTTCTGGCTGTAACTCTAGTGCAGCGTCTGGCGCTTATGGCAGTTACTGCGGTTTCATGCATTGCTCTAGGTGCTCCCGCCTCTGAATGGCCGGAACTCACTCTCGTTCAGAGCATCATCGGAGCATCAACCGAAATGCTCCCGCTGCCCGGCGGACTTGGGGCCAACGAATATGTATATATTAATGTCCTGCGGCCGATGCTTGGAGATATTACACTGCCGTCGCTGATACTGTCACGTGGGGTAAGTTTCTATTGTCAGCTGATAATATGCGGTGCTGTTACAGGGATAATCGCACTTTTTATGAAAATCAAAGGAAATGAGAAATGATGATTGGTATTTGGAATTACACGGTGATACTTACGTACATCAGTCTGGCATCCTCTGCATGCGGCATGGTGCTGGCACTTAACGGCCGCATCGTTACCGCACTGGTGATGCTGGCTTTCTCCGGTCTATGTGATGCTTTCGACGGCAGAATTGCCAGAGCCAAGAAGGACAGAACGGATTCAGAGATACTGTTCGGCATACAGCTGGACTCTCTGTGCGATGTCATTTGTTTCGGCTTATTCCCCGGAATAATATGCTACCAGCTGGGTCTGACCCATCCCATCGGTATCGCACTGATAATATTCTACTGCATCTCAGCCGTCGCAAGACTTGCCTACTACAATATGCTTGAGCTGGAAAGAGACGCCGAAGACACCTCCCCTCACTGCTACTACGGTCTTCCTGTAACCAGCATTGTGGTCATCTTTCCGCTAACATACATGATCAGTCTCTGGGTGCCGGAGCATATGATGGTACTTGTATGGGAACTGATGCTGCTTATCACCGGAGGATTGTTTATCTCAAATATCAGAATACCTAAACCCGGTCTGAGACATATTCTCATTCTGTCAATTGCGGTGGCTGCACTGTTTCTCATCATACCTTTCGCAGCAGACGCAATATAGGAAACGAGGGAACAATCATGGAAGACAGACAGACGAAGCTTGTAATAAAGCTGTACGACTCAACAGCAGGACGACTGCTGCTGAAAATAATAACCAGACCATGGTTCTCGAAACTTGCCGGGCGCATACTGGATTCGTCAGTATCCAGACTGGCCATTGGCAAGTTCATCACCCGAAACAACATCGACATGAATGAATACCCTGAAACGGAGTACATATCCTTCAACGATTTTTTTACACGCAAAATCAAGAGCTCCCTTCGTCCGGTCAATATGGACTGGAAGGCTCTAATCGCCCCCTGCGACGGCAGACTGAGCATCAGTCCCATAACGGGCAGCGGCAGATTCGACATCAAAGGTCACGAATATACGTTGGAGGAACTGATTCATGATAAAGACCTTGCTCGTGAGTACATTGGCGGGAGCATGCTCATCTTCAGGCTTACAGTGTCTGACTACCACAGATATCACTATCCTGACAGCGGCATTAAATCCGGCAATACTCACATCCCCGGTGTACTTCACACCGTCAATCCTGTCGCTGCAGGCCGGCGCAGAATATACTGCGAAAACTCGCGTGAGTACTTCACTCTGCAATCGGACAATTTCGGCAAGATGCTGATGATCCAGGTGGGAGCACTCCTGGTCGGGCGCATTTTTAACAAGCACAAAGATTCCGTAGTTGTTCGCGGACTGGAAGCAGGATGGTTTGAGTATGGCGGTTCTACTGTCATACTTTGCCTCAAGCCCGGAGTTGCAAGGCTTAATGATGACATAAGCGTCGCTGCAGCACAGCATGAAGTTCCGGTCAAAATGGGTGAACCCATCGGCATCTGTACTTTGAGGTAAAATGTAATGAATCAGCTTAAAGAAAGAAATTACAGATATGATGCTCTTCGCGGGCTGTGCATGTTCCTGGTAGTCGTCCAGCACTTCACCTTCAAAGGCGGCTACCACTTCACAGATCCTACAGGCAATCTGATATATGTGGGAATAGATATTTTCGTAATGCAGGCATTCTTCTGTCTTTCCGGGTTTTTCAGCAAAAATCCGGACAAAAACAGAGAGTCCCTCTTCCGTCATCTCCTCTGGCCAGTCATTGTTGTGGGCATGTTTTTCTGGCCGCTGCTCGCCTGGAGACACGGCCTTGATGCAGCCGAAATCCGCTTCAGAAGCGGTTCCCTACCTTACGCAATGTGGTTCCTTGTAGTACTGTTCGTCTACAAGTACTTCCAGAAATACTATGTGAAAATACACCATCTTTTACCGGCGGCGCTCATTCTGTACCTTGCATCGGGCATCTTCGAGCCGCTGAGCAGCACCGGCTTCGCCCTGTCGCGCATGTGCACCTTTTTCATATCCTTCGTCATCGGATACATGCTTACCATGGAAAAGGCCGAGCAGCTGCGGCTTCGCAAAGTGTGGCAGATTGCTCTGCTGGGCTCGGTTCTTATCGCAATATCTGTGCTGGTTGTTTACTGCTTCCCGCACAACTATGCTGATGCCATCAAGCTGAAGTTCTCTTTCGCCAGAACTGACATGCTGATCTGGGAGGGCATACTGGTAAGACTGGGCATTCTGGCTGTCAGCACCGGCTGGATTCTGTTTCTGTTCAGCATCATGCCTTCTCGCAAGGGTATACTGGCTCACATTGGCATGAACACAATGCCTGTGTATATATTTCATCTGTTTCTTGCAGGAGTATTCAGAGTTCACGGCTTCACATTCGGATTTTTCGATTTCAAAGACAACAAAGGGGTATATTTAATATGTCTGTTCGTAATCAGTGTGATAGTCACTCTCGTACTGTCTTCCAAACCGTTCCAGAAACTGTACGATCTGATTATTGACGGCACTTACAAGCTGGTGAGCTCTGCATTCTGCAAAATGCTTGCTCCTGTAAGAACACCTTTATCAAAAGTGAAAATTCAGAGCAACGTTAAAGGGCCGTCATCTTGACGGCCCTACTACTTGTCTTGCTGCGGATTTGATCAGCGATTTCATCATGCCTTCAAGCATCCGTGATGTTTCTTCATCGCATGATTTGAATTCGCCAATCATCCCTATGATATCCTTGAATTTAAGTTTCTGAAAGTCTGCTAGTGTCTCAATCTCCGCATTCTCCAGAATTCCGAAAAAGGTTGTAACGAAGGCTTCTCTCTGCTCTTCAGTCGCCACATTGAACCATTCGCTCATGGTTCTGTCAATGTACTGACTTCCCGCACTCAGCTTATCTGCGAAAACCAGCTTGTCTTCTTCGATCTGCCATGTGTACATGCTGTGCTGCATGATTCCCATGGTGCTGCTTCTGATAACGCGGTAGTCGCTTCCGCTCTCCAGCAGCATGCCCACGAAAGATCCCTGTGGCAGTATGCGCATGACATTAAGTTCTCGCTTCTCCACTATCTCATCTATCCTGCTGCTCACGCGGCTGATGAAACCGGGTCCGTCAAGGCTGTACACATCTGTAATTCTCTGCTGGATTTCATCACTGCAGTAAACAGCTCCGTACACTGCTAGATTGCCGCCCTTGGAGTGTCCTCCGACTATCAGGCGACCCTTCCTCTCAGGGTATCTTCTGCCGTACTCGTTAATATATTCAACGGCACTCTTTTGCGCAGGAACACGTTCGCGAAATGCCATCTGGAAGTCTTCTTTCCAGCCTACAATAGACCCGTCGGTCCCCCTGAAGCTTATATAATCCAGGTCATCAGCAAGCCGCCACGTCATTGCGGCGAACTGTTCCCCTGTTGCGTCGTCAGTAGTTGTGACAAGATCCGATATGACAGCATTCCTGTACCTTCTGCTTGCAGCTGCCGCCGCCAGCATTTCTCTGTTCTCATTGTCTGTCATACCATCGCTGAAATATCCATCGAAATACTCACTCAGGTACAGATCCCGCAGGGGACACTGCCTGCCTATCACATCGCCTGCTGCCTCATACTTGACATATGCCAGCTGGCTCAGCACCAGGGCATCCATGTCCCCGAAAGGTTCCTCACTGAAAGTCTTATTTCGTTTTAGCGTATATTCTATGATATTCATTGGTCCCTGCCCCCTCTGAGCGGAATGACGTCCCTTAGATCACTTCTACCAGCTCTATTTCGAAGTTCAGTTCCTTGCCTGCCATTTCATGATTGGCGTCCAGTGTGATTGTTGTTTCGTCTCTGGCGATTACTGTTACCGGGAAGCCGCGTCCGCCTGCTCCGGACATCATCAGCTTCTGTCCCACCTGCGCGTTTTCCACGCCCGGAATGTCTGCTATGTTAAACTGCTTGATGTATTCAGGACGGGACGGACCATATGCCTCTTCGGGCATCAGGTGCACCTTCACCACCTGACCAACCTCCATGTCTTTGACAGCATCGTCGAAACCTTTGATCATCATGCCCGCTCCGCATACAAATTCCAGCGGCTGATTACGGTCATAGGACGAATCGAACTTGGTTCCGTCATTCAGCGTTCCTGTGTAATGTACTTTAACTTTTTTGTTTAAATTGCTCATTTCATGTCTCCGTTTCATATGGTTTGTTATATTACATTGTACCGCCTGCGAGCGCGTTTTGCCAATAAAAAGCGAATGATTGTCCTGTCTTGCCTGTTTCTTAGCCTGTCGAACTGACGGTGAAAATATTTCGCAGAAATATGTAAAGTGTCCTTGACATTATTTGTCCACGGTGTTATCTTGTGAATGTAAAGGTAACTTGACATCGCGAGTCGAGGGGGAGGGAAAATGAAAAACCGAATTGAAGAACTGCGAAAGCAAAAGAAGTATACCCAGCAGGCACTCGGCGATCTGCTTGGTGTTTCAAGACAGACGATTATTTCCCTTGAAAGGGGCAAATACAATCCGTCTCTGACTCTGGCTCATGCTATTGCCAGACTGTTCGAATTAACCATTGAAGAAGTTTTTATTTTTGAGGAGGAAGACCATGAGCAGTAAAAATACAGGATATTACAACAGCAAGAGGCTGGCACTGAGCATTCTGTGGATAGTAATCGGTGCTGCCCTGTGCATACTGACTGCCGCAGGAATCCTCGACTCCGCCATGTATTCCGGAATGGGCGCCGGTTTTCTGGCTGTAGGCATTCTGCTGGTTGCAAGACACATTAAATACCGAACCAATGAAGAATACAGAAAAAAGGTGGACGTTGAGACTGACGACGAGCGCAACCATTTCATCAGAATGAAGGCATGGTCCTGGACCGGCTACATCTTTCTTATCGTAACATCAGCTGCTGCAATCACAATGCTGGCCACCGGCAGAGAAGCAGTTGCTGAAATCCTCAGCCTGTGCGTATGCGGTCAGCTGATCGTCTTCCTTGTATCATATTCCGTATTGCGCAGGAAGTACTAGAAGTATTAAAACTCTGTAAACTACAAAATCCAAACACAGAATTATCTTCATGTGTTTGGATTTTTCTTTTCTTATCTGACTGCTGCTATCGATTCTGTTCTCTATGCTTGTAATACTCTTCTTTATCTCTGTACATCATCTGGTCCATTCGCGTGATAAACTCATCGATATCGTCATCTTCTCCCTTGTATCTGCTGGTTCCCACAGCGAATGAAATGCTGTACGGCACATCTTCGGAGTTGCTTATTTCATCGGCTCTGGCTTTGATGGCTTCCAGAGCAGCATCAATCTGACTCTCATTATCAGCCTCAACCAGCACAATGAATTCGTCACCCGCGAATCGAATCACGACACCCTTTTCTCCAATAACGTCTGACAGCATCCTGCCGACAACTACAATAGCCTCGTCACCCTTAGTATGTCCGTAAATGTCGTTTATCTGCTTGAATCCGTTAACGTCCAGCATGATTCCGTAAATTCCGGCGTCGGAGCTGTCATTTTTATTGAGAATGTATTCAAGATATCTGCGGTTGTACATCCCCGACAGAGCATCCACGAATGATGTCTTGGACTGGCCTTCAATGAACACGAAGGTCATGGACATGGCTACAGACGTCCATCCGCATGTAATGCCGTAGAACAGTCCCTGTATTATGGTGCCCGCAATGCATGGCACTACGAAAACGTAAATTGACATTACAGGCTTGAACCTGAACTGGAATTCGCTGCGCTTTGAAACAACAGTAATTAATATGCTGTAGAAGAAATAGATGAACAGAGCAATATACGAAAGGGAAACCAGTGTTCCTCTGCTGTATATATTCTCTTCAGAAATGCTGAAAATGATGCCGTGCACGAAAAGGTTTGCGATAATAAGCACCAGAATGATTGCGAACGGTATTACAAGTACTCTGAATCTTTTCTTGAGTCTTTCTATACTGTTATATATCTTAAATTCAACATAGCAGCACCACAAAAGGCCTACGCTACAGGTGCCCAGGAAACAGATGCTGTTGAGAAGGTACGACAATGCCGCTGCGCCTGCAAAGCCGGCTCCATCCACAAGGAAAGTGCCGATTTCAGCTGAGCAGCCGATAATGGTCAGCTTCACCATAGCGTCATATATTTTGTTTGAAAGAAGACCTCTGTCTCCCATATCAATTCTGATAAGCTGAATCGCTGCCATAAGGCATATGCCGATTCCGTTCACTATCAGAACTTCCGCCATGTTGATTCCCATAATTTTTAATAGTTAATAACACTAAAGCTTATCCTAAAAATTATACATTATTCGAACGCTGTCCGCAAGGCGCCCCGGGTCATTACAGTCTCCATATGCAAGTCAGTCCTGCAGGAAACTTCCTGCAGGACTGTACAATTACCACATGTTGTATTAATTGTTGGATTTACCATGTACGTGATGCCATCTGTCTGAACTGTGCCACAGTTGGAACGTGCGAATTAAGTCCGCCGTCAACATTGATGATCTGTCCAGTTACGTACTTGCTGTCATCTGAAGCAAAGTATACGCACATTCCTGCGATATCAGCAGGTGCGCCGTAACGATTTACCATGATGTTGTCAAGGAAGATGTTTCTGAGCATGTCAGGAACCTTGTCTTCGTTTTCTGGTGTTACGATAAGACCAGGTCTTACGCAGTTGCATCTGATGTTCTTCTTGCCATACTGAAGTGCAACGTATTCAGTAAGCTTGTCGACGCCTGCCTTGGCACATGCATAAGCTGTTGAGCCCAGGTCTCCGCTGCATGAAGCCATAGAACCGATATTGATAATTGATCCGCCCTCTTCGTTAGCTTCCAGTGCAGGCAGTGCGCACTTGGTTGTCCAGAATGTTCCTCTCAGGTCGCTCTGGAGGATTGCATCCCACATTTCAATTGTCAGCTCAGCAATATTGCCGTCCTTGAGTGCTACGTTGGCTGCATTGTTCACCAGAATGTCCAGCTTTCCGTATTTCTCAACAGTATCATTAACAAGAGCTTCTACGCTTTCAGGCTGTGTAATATCCATGAAGTGGTACCATGCCTCGCCGCCTTCTTCTGCAATAGCATCCACAACGGCCTGTCCCTTGGCTTCTCTTCTGCCGCATACAACAACCTTGGCGCCTTCAGCAGCAAACATCTTAGCAATGCCGATACCGATTCC